>SVQP01000001.1 GCA_015065285.1 Oscillospiraceae bacterium
AGTCCTACCGTGACCTGCCCAAGCTGTACAACCAGTGGTGCAACGTCATGCGTTGGGAAAAGACCACCCGTCCTTTCCTGCGTACCTCCGAGTTCCTCTGGCAGGAGGGTCACACCATGCACGAAACAGCAGAAGAGGCTCAGGAAGAGACCATCAAGATGTTGCACGTTTACCGTGATTTCTACCGTGATGCGCTGGCTATTCCTGCTATCATCGGTCAGAAGACCGACAAGGAAAAGTTTGCGGGCGCTGAGGCTACCTATACCATCGAGCCCATGATGCACAACGGTTATGCGCTGCAGGGCGGTACCTCTCACTATTTCGGTGACGGCTTTGCAAGATCGTTTGATATCACCTACACCGGCAGAGACAATACCGTCAAGTATCCTCACCAGACCTCCTGGGGTGTTTCCACCCGTATGATTGGTGCCATCATCATGGCACACGGTGATGATAACGGTTTGATCCTACCTCCCGCAGTCGCTCCTATTCAGGTTGTCATCATCCCCGTTGCTCAGCATAAGGAGGGCGTTCTGGATAAGGCTTATGCCATCAAGGCAGAGCTTGCCAAGACTCTGCGCGTCAAGGTTGATGACGGTGAGCAGTCCACCGGCTGGAAGTTCAGCCAGTACGAGATGAAGGGCGTGCCGGTCAGACTTGAGATCGGTCCTCGCGACATTGAGAACAACAGCTGCGTGCTGGTTTCCCGTGTGACGGGCGAGAAGAAGTTCGTGTCTCTTGACAATATCACACAAGAAGTGACCGCTATGCTGCAGGCAGTGCACAACGAGCTGATCGAAAAGGCTCAGGCAAACCTGGAGAGCAAGACGCACGTAGCACTCACGCACGAGGAATTTTTGGATATTGCTGAAAACAAGCCCGGCTTTATCAAGGCTATGTGGTGCGGTGACGTGGCATGTGAGGATCAGCTCAAGGATGAGACGGGCGGCGTCAAGTCCCGTTGCATTCCTTTTGTGGAGGATCATCTTGCGGACACCTGTGTATGTTGTGGCAAAAAAGCGAAGCATATGGTTGTTTGGGGTCGCCAGTACTAATCTGACACTTCGATAAATTGTCTGTGACTGCGTTGTTCCTCGAATGCGGCTCGACGATCGTACAAGGCCGCTTTCTTCTTTGACACCGCAGGCGCAAAGCAGAAAGCTTGGCAAAGAAGAAACGCCGAGAGTATTTTCGCCTCTGCGGAGGCGACCAATGGCGCTGCCCTTGGAACCTGCCACCTTTTGAAAAAGGTGGTCGAAAACTTTCATCAATTTTTCATGGGCCGATGAGAATCGGAACCTGAAATATCATGACGTTCAACAGGGAATCTGTTTTTATCAGATTCCCTGATTTACTAAAGAAAGGAGACAGCGTATGCTTCGCGAAATATGGAAATATACCAAAGCGGCAATCGGGCACATAGACCCGATCCTGTTCGCGTGTACCACGTTGCTTTCCTTGGTCAGCATTATCACCATTATCTCTGCGGTGGACAACTTCGGAAAATCCAAGCTGGTCATGCAGGTTGCCATGTTTGTGGTGGGCAATATCATCATGCTGATTGTGGCGAATCTGGATTATCACTGGGTGCTGGATAAGCTGTGGCTGCCCATGATCATCTTCTCAGTGCTCATACTGGCAGTTACGCTGCTGTTCGGCTCTTCGGGCGACAACATGGAAACCGCCAACAAAAGCTGGCTGGTGGTCTTGAAGCTGGGATCACGAAAAATCATGATCCAGCCCTCCGAGTTTGTCAAGCTGACCTTATCGTGTACCTTTGCCAAGCACCTGGACGTGGTCAAGGACAAAATCAACCATCCGCTGGCGTTGGGCGGACTTGCCTTGCATGCAGGTGCGGTGGTCGGATTGATCTTTTTGTCCGGTGACTACGGTGTTGCCCTGATTTATGCAGGCTTTCTTGCTGTCATGCTTTTGTGCGCAGGATTGTCGTTGTGGTATTTTGCAGGCGCGGGCGGTGCTGTCATATTGGGATTTCCGCTTGCGTGGAATTACGTGCTCAAGGACTATCACCGCAAGAGAATTATCGTGGGATTCAATCCCGAGCTTGACCCCGAGGGCAAGGGCTGGCAGCCTTTGCTGAGCAAGGACTGTATCATCAATGGTGGCTTTTTTGGTATTGGGCTGCGCCAGGGTGGCTTTTACGAGGTGTTGACTGCCTCGCACACCGACTTTATCTTTGCAACCATCTGTGAAAAATACGGCTTTGTGGGCGGTTCACTGGTTATTGTGCTGCTGGCGGTCATGGTCATCCGCGTTGCTATGATCGGCTATCATGCAAGAGGTGATTACGGCATGTTTTTGTGCGCGGGCATTTTCGGCTGTCTGTTTTTCCAAACGTTGCTAAATATCGGCATGTGCCTGGCTGTTCTGCCGGTCATCGGCATTACCTTGCCGTTCCTTTCCTGCGGAGGCTCGTCCATGCTGGCAACCTATATCATGATGGGCATGGCGCACTCGGTGGCAAGCCACGCACCAAAGAATCAGAGAACTGTACTTAAGGTTTGACATAAAAAATTCCTCTTCGGCATATGATTGATTGAACAATCTTTTGTCGGAGGGGAATTTTTATGTTTGTATATTCGTTCAAGGCAAGCACGGTGCGCATTCTGGGCGTGGTGTGCGTCGCATTGGTAGGCTTGATCGCACTGGTGGCATTTGTGCCCACTTACGTCACGGCAGGTGGAACGGATGCGCCTGCAGGACAGGTCAGTGCGCAGGGCACAAGCATCAGCTATGACAAGATCAAGAGTGAGCAGGACGTGGTCAAATTCCTGTCACAGTTTGGCTGGCAGGTAGAGGGTAAGGCGATTGAGGTCAAAGAGGTAAGCGTGCCTGCCGAATTTGACAAGATTTATGCCGGGTATAATCAGATCCAGCTGGCGCAGGGCTTGGACTTGACGCGCTATAAGGGCAAGGAGGTTACCAGATATACCTTCCGGGTGACCAACTATGAAGGGCACGAGGGCACGGTATATGCCAACGTGCTGGTGTGGCGCAAAAAGGTGATTGGCGGTGATATCTGCTCAGCAGAGATCACGGATGGCTTTGTGCAAGGGTTTGAGAAGAAGTAGTTCCGCCGAATCACTTCCACAGGATGAAAGTTTCGCTCGAGCCTTTTCAAAGGCTCGCGGGGTACGGGGCAGAGCCCTTGGTCGCCTCCGCAGGGGCGAAATATTCTCGGCATTTGATTTGCGAAGCAAATATGTTCTTCTTTGTGCCTCTTTGCTCAAAAAGAACGGAAACGGGTTTCTCACATAAACAACAAAAGGGAGCTGCCTTTATCGGGTAGCTCCCTTGTCTGCTTATTCCTTTTTGACCAGGATATACTCCGGGCTTTTAATCAGAACGCCTTGCTCGGTTGCTACGATCTCTACTTTGTTGTCAAGCGCATACCGCTCTCGCAGATCCTTGGGGATCACCAATCGCCCCAATTTGTCAAACTCTTTGATAATGCCTACTCGATTGTCCGCAGATTTATTCATGATTTGTCTTGTCCTTTTTATAATTCTTATCATTAACACAATTATAACGCAATTCTGTGTTAAAGTCAAGTATATTCTTAACAATAACACAAATAGAGGGCGAATTTATGAAGATTTACGATTATAACGGTAGCAAGAATATTTGCGGTGTGCGTGTCAAGGAAGCAAGGAAACGTTGCGGACTCTCACAAGAGCAGCTTGCCGCAAAGTTGCAGATCGAGGGTGTGATCATTGAGCGTGACAGCGTCAGCCGTATTGAGATCGGTACAAGATTCGTGGCAGATTACGAGATTGCTGCACTTTGCAAGATTTTACGTGTGTCGTCTGCATACCTGTTGGGAATGGAATGAAGAAAGGGAGCTGCCTTTATCGGATAGCTCCCTTGTTTTGCTAGATCAAAAACTTTCAAGAGTTTGGGGCGTCAAAACTGTTTACTCGTCCTCTCCGGGTGCGCAATCCTTGATGCCGGTCATGCCGCCAACAGGCTTGAAGCCGTCCACCTCACCGCGCTGGATGGCACCGTAAATGCGGTAGCGCAAGCCCTTGTTCTTTCTGTCCAGCTCGTTGATCAGGTTGTGCATCTCCTCGCGCTGCGTGTTCTTATCCGCAGGGCAGGGGGAGGTGATCACGGGCAGCTCCACCTTGCGCGCAAAGTCCTTGACGTGGCGCTCGGGCATGTAGATCAAGGGACGAATGACGCGAATGCCCACACGGGAGAGATCTGTCACGGGCTGGAAGCAGCCGATGCGCCCCTCGAAGAACAGATTGAGCATAAAGGTATCCACCACGTCATCAAAGTGGTGACCCAGCGCAACCGTGGTGCAGCCGATCGACTTGGCATAATTGTTGAGTGCCCCACGGCGCATTTTGGCGCACAGTGCACAGGGGTTGGATTCCTTGCGGATCTCAAAAATCACCTTGTAGATATCGGTGGGCACAACGTGGTATTCCACGCCAAGCTCATCGCAAAGCTTTTGAATGCCCGAAAAATCCATGCCGCCCGCAAAGCCCATATCCACAGTTACCGCCACCACCTCAAAGGGTACGGGATAAAAGCGGCGCAGGTGTGCCAGCGCGCACAAAAGGGTCAGGGAATCCTTGCCGGCAGAAACGCCAACCGCAATTTTATCGCCCGGACGGATCATGTCGTAATCCGCAAGGGCGCGACGCGTATAGCTTAAAAGACGCTTTATATGCTCCATAAATCCGATTCGCTCCAATTACAGGTTTGATAAATTTGCGCAGCGCGCTTGCTCTGCGCACCGTTTTCACTCAAAATAAGAGTGGGGGAGAGGCGCAGACCGTGTGCCGCTCCTTTTTTTGCTTCAATGAGTACCATAGAGGGCTCTTTGTCAGCATCGCTTTGCACAAAGCTCATGCGCTTGGGCTCCAGCTTATATTTTGCCAGGGCTTCCATCAGCTCGCAAAGTCGGTCGGGGCGCCATACTACGTAAAAGCTGCCGCCGTGTTTGAGCAGTCGCGCAGCTGCGGCACAAAAATCCTCCACGTCGCCCATAACCTCGTGGCGCGCTATGTACTTGGCGTCCGATTCGTTTCGCTTGCCCGCGCCGGTTTTCATATAAGGCGGATTGGCGGTCACAATGCTGACCTCGCCACCCACGTGCTCGGGGCGCAGCTCGCGCAGATCGACACAAAGAGGGAAGAGCTTTTCCTGCATGCCGTTGAGCCGGGCATTTCTGCCTATCATATCGGCAAAGTCCTCTTGCACCTCCACGGCATACGCAAAGCTGAATTTTCCTCTTGAAAGGCAGAGCAGAGGGATGATACCGCTGCCGCTGCCAAGATCCACTGCGCGTGCCTGCCCGAGAGGGCGCACGTAAGCGGCAAGCAGATAGGCGTCGGTCCCGTATCGCAGCCCGTCCTTGCGCTGGATCAGCCTGATCTGCTCGTTGACCTCATCCAGCGTTTCATTCGTACGTAACATAAAAACTCCTTATAAAGAAAAGTATAGGGGCTCGCGATCAGCGAACCCCTTACCTTGAATGCTATGTATTGTGTTCCTTGGCGGGATTATTCAGCCTCGGGAGCACCAACAGGGCATACGTCTGCGCAGCTGCCGCAGCCGATGCAAGCATCAGCGTCGATCTCGTACTTGCCGTCGCCTTCCTTGATAGCACTGGTGGGGCATTCCTCAGCACATGCGCCGCAGGAGATGCAATCGTCATTAATCTTGTAAGCCATGATAATTTCCTCCGTTTGAGTTTTTTGGTTGTACACATACATTTTATCACAAATGTGTGGAATTGCAATAGCTTTTTGTAAAAAAATCAAAAATATTTTGCGCCTTTATTCGTTTTCATCCTCATCATTGCGACGGTTGGGGCGGGAAAGCACCTTGACCTGGTCACGGTGAATCGAGATGGGAGCACCGTCCGTATCCTTGAGCTTGACTTTCAGAAGCCCACGCAAGGGAGAGGTTTCTACCACGGTACCAACACCGTCGGGGGTCTTGACCACGCTGTCTACGGGGGGCGTGAGCTTGATCTCCTCCACGTAAGCCTCGTGCTCGTAGCGCAAGCAGCACATCAGTCTGCCGCAAACGCCCGAGATCTTGCTGGAGTTGAGAGAGAGATTCTGTTCCTTTGCCATCTTGATCGAAACCTGACCGAAATCGGAAAGGAAGGTTGCGCAGCAAAGGGGTCTGCCGCAAGCGCCCAATCCTCCCATCAGCTTGGCTTCATCACGAATGCCGATCTGTCGAAGCTCAATGCGCGTGCGGAATACGCTTGCCAGATCCTTGACCAGCTCGCGGAAATCCACTCTGCCGGCAGAGGTGAAATAAAAGAGCAGCTTGGAGTTATCAAAGGTGTACTGCGCTTCCACCAGCTTCATATCCAGCCCGTGGCGTGCGATTTTTTCGCCGCAAATGCGGAACGCCTCGGCTTCCTTGGCTTTGTTTTCCTGATTGTGCTTGTGGTCCTCTTCGGTTGCGCGACGCATAACCTCCTTGAGCGGCTTGATGATCTCGCTGTCACGAACCTGGCGGTTTGCCACCCAGATCGTGCCGTATTCGGGACCGCGAGCGGTCTCTACGATCACCGCGTCGCCCTTGGCAAATACTGTTTGCCCGGGAGCAAAGTAGTAAACCTTACCTTCTTCCTTGAACCTGACGCCCACCACCTCAATCAGCGGCTCGTCGGGTGCATAAACGGGTGCGGAATGCATGGGGACCGATTCCAAGATGGAAGCATCTGCCAGCGGCAAGCTTTCCTCCTTGACAGGCGCTTGCTGTGCGCGCTTGTTTTGCTCCACGATCTGCTTGATTTCGGCAATCGAGATATCCGCAGGCATTTTCAGCGTTGCTTCTGCAACAGCTTCGGTTGATTGCTTTTCCTTATCTCTGCCGCGATTTCTGTTTCGAGAGCGCTTTTTGCCGCCTGCGTTGTCTGTGCGCGTTTCGGCTACGGGGGGTTGATTCTGCTTTTGCTGCTGCTTTTGCTGATTCTGCTGCCCCTTGTTCTGATTCTGATTTTGCTTTTGAGGCTGCTTTTGCTGATTCTGCTGTCCCTTGTTCTGTGCAGGCTGCTGCTTAGGGGCGGGATTCTTTTGCGAAGCCTCGGGCTGCTGCACCTGAGCTGCATCTGCCTTTTGCTCGGGCTTCTTGTGGGGACGGCGGTGATGCGGACGGTAATGCTTACCGCTCTTGCCGGCGCCTGCCTCGGGCGCTTTATTGTTTTGCTGGTTGTTTTCCATGTCATTTACCTCTTAAACGTTTATCAAAGTATGCCTGCACTGCGAAACATCTCCCAAAGGACGATGCGCACGTTGGCATTGTAAATGGTAATGCTGTCGTTGGCGGCTTCCACTGCCCCGATCCATCTGATCAGCTCCTGCACCGAAAAGCGCATGGCATACGCATATGCCTGCTCGCGATCGGTGAAAAAGCAGAGAGAGACCGTTCCCGGGTCGCATTTTTTAATGGCGATCAGGTCGCGCAGTGCCTTGATCAGCGTTTGCATGCGCAGGCTGACCTCGTCTCGCTTGCTGCCAAAGGCGTTGAGTGCATCCGGTATCTTTTCTCCCTTTTCCTGTGCTGCCTCCAGAAATGCAAGCACCGTTTCTTTAGCTGCCAGAATGGGAGCGCTCTCTTTGGGGGAGAGCAGGTCAAGTGCCTTGCCAATGCTGCCCTCTGCAGCCATCAGAACCTGCTGCAGCGTTTCGCCAAAGGCAGATCCTTTGCTGTTTGGTGCATGTTGCGCTACGTACGCGGATATCGTTTCGGTAGGAAGTGGCTGCAATCTGTAGATGGGCGCGCGGGAACGAATGGTCTCAAGCATATTGCCCGCATCCTCGCAAAGCAGTAAAAACAGCACGTATTCGGGGGGCTCTTCCAGCGTCAGCAGCAGCGCGTTCTGTGCTTGCGGATTCATGGTGTGCGCGTCCTCGATGATATAGACCTTGGTGTCCAGATCGTTTGGTGCTGTGAGCACGTCGGTGCGGATCTTACGGATGATATCCACAGTCATCTGTGCCTTGCCTTTTTCACGGCTGACTAAGATGACGTCGGGGGATTTGCCCTCCAAGATCTTTTGGCAGTTTTTGCACGTTCCGCAGGGCAGGGGAAGATTTGGGTCATCCTTGCAAAGGCAGCTTTGTGCCGCTGCGATCTGCAAAGCAAGCGTGTGCTTGCCCATGCCGTATCTGCCGTCCAGGATATAGGCATGCGAAAGGCGGTGTGCACATATATCGTTGCCAATGCGTGCGCGCAGGGCGTCGTTGCCCCACAGGCGTGGTAACATCTGTTTCATCACAAACCTCCGCATATAAAAATCCACCTTACATTATACCAAGAAAACTTTGTCTTGTCAAGCATTTGCACAAGTAAAAAACAGGCAGCACCGAAGTGCTGCCTGAGATGGTTTTTATTTTCTTCTTCTTACAACGCAGATCACAATGCCTGCAATCACAGTGCCAAGCGGCAAAACCAGAATGGTAATGACGGGAATGACGACCAGCCAGAGCGCGGGAATATCCAAGGAATCACTCAGCTCGATTGCCGGGATATCCAGATACTCGGATCTGTAGGCAGCGGTGCTGCCCGCATAGTCCATAGAGGCAAACAGAAAGGCTTCGTTATGCACGTAAAGCTCCTTGGTTACCTGCTCGGTAAAGCTGTCGGCACATCCGTACCAAACCAAAGCACCCTTGACCTCGCCCGTGGTAATAATGGCGCTGATGCCTACCGTCTGCTTGGCAGCGGTGGAATCGGTGGAGAGGTAGCCCTGATCCGAGGTGGATGCAAGCACCTTGACAGAAACTCCTGCGGTCTCGGTATAGGTAATGGGGTGTGCGCCCGCAACCAGCATCTGGTAATCGGTGGCGGTTTCCAGCTTGTTGTAAGCGTCCTGCGCCATGGTCAGATAAGCTTGATTCTGCGTGTTCTGATACATGGTCATATAGCGCATGTATTCCTCATAGCAAACCCTTTGGTGAATCAGTGCGCTTGCCGCGCTGTTGATGGATTGCGTCTTGTCGGGGATGAAATACAGATAATCGTTGGGATAAGTCTTATCCGCATCGTTTTTGAGCGTGCTGTTATACGAAATCGAATCGTCATACACCACGGCATTCTGCATCTGCAAGCCGTAGCCGTTGACCAGTGCCATCAGGTTGGGCATGTCGGCAGCTTTGGGAGCAGTGGTCAGGATGAGTGCGCCGCCCGAGGCAATAAAGCCCTGCAGCAGTTGCTTTTCCTGCACGGAAATATCGGATTGCGGATTGTTGAGCACCAAGGTGACTGCATTGGAGGGGATTTCGGTCTTGTCGGTCAGATCAAGCGGGAAGTGGCGAACGTCAAAGCCCTGCAGATAAGTCTCTGCAAAATACTCGGAGGTCTCGGTCTCACCATGTCCTGTCAGGAAATAGGTGGTGGGGATCTGCTGCGTGGTCACAAAGTCCACCGCAGCGGTGATTACAGCATCCGCATACCAGTGGTGGTGCGGATCGTACGAGGTGTCACCCGAGAAAATGGCAATGTTGTTCAGGCACTCTGCATAGAAATTCTGAATGCCGTAGGTCTGCTTGATCTGTGCATCCGCATAAGCGGCGGCGGTGTTTTTGTCACCGGACTGGCTATAGGAGGAGTACAGATTGCCCCACGTGGAGTAAAGCTCCATCATCTGAGGGAAGGTCAGGGTAATGCCGTCGGCAGGGAAGGCGTATTTGAACAGATGGAAATAGGGGATCACGTCAAATCTTTCGGGTCCTTCAATGATCAGGCTGGATCCGGGGAGCGCGCCCGATTGGGATTGCTCCTGCTCGGAATAGTACTTGGAGATGAAATCGGTGTCCTCTACGTCCACGTAAACGATTTTGACGTGGTCGCTCAGGTTGGCGTACTTATCAAGCATGACGCGGAATTGGGGAGCCCACTCGTAGTCGTAGCTCATGGCGGGGTCATCGATATAGTAGATGGTCACGTCGGTATCCAGCTGCTTGAAAAAGGACTTGGACTCATCGCTCAGTGTAAATGCATCACTGGAATCTACCACAAAATTGCTGTATGCGCGCGGGATGAATCCTACGCCAACGTTGATCAGCACAAGTGCTGCGAGAATGCCTGCGGTGATCAGGACGGCAAGCGTGCTCTTGCCCGGACGCTTGACTTTTACGTGATTGAGTTGTTCCATAAAAGTCACCTCCTTAAGATACGTGGCGTCTTCTCTCCAGCGAGCGTACGGTCAGGTACACGCACAAGAAGATGGCGGACGCAAAGAACACAAGACCGCTCAGGCTGAACGTGCCAAGTGTCATGGAAGAAAAGATGGTAAACGCGCTCAGACGCGAGAGAGCACTCGGGAGCAAGCCCACGAATACGGTGGGGAATTTGTGCGAGCAGATGACGTAAACGACCGAGAGCGGTACGATCGTGGCTGCTGCCGAGACCATGCCTACGGTCAGGTTTCTGGAAAGCAAGCCCGCAATCAGCCCGATCAGTGCAAGCAGTACGGCGATGCCGATAAAGGAGATCATGCCTGCTTGTTCGGGGAAGAGGTATTCCAGATATTCGATCAGGCTGCTTGCATAATCGATGCCCGAAATTACCAGAAGTGCGGCAAAGCCGCCAACTGCTGCCAGCACCACGCTGTCGGTCAGCGAGGAGATGAACATGCACACGGCAATCATCAAAGCGCCAAGCAGCAAATAGGAAAGCACGGATACAAGGGTGGAGGCAAGTGCGCCTGCTGCCGATGCGCTTGTTGAGAAGCAGTTGAGCACCAGCGCATAGATGCCGGTGGCAGCTACGGGGATGGCAAAAACGGTTAACATAGCAAGGTATTTGCCAAGCACGATCGAGACCGAGGAGAGCGGCAGGGAGAGCAGGAACAGATCTGTTTTATTGCGTCTTTCCTCTGCAAAGCTGCGCATGGTCAGCACAGGCACCAAAAAGATGGAAAGGAATGCCATATCCGAGAAGGTATAGGACATTTCCGAGGTGAACATGAACACATTGTACAGCGTGACGTAAACACCGATGACACAAAGCGAAAATGCCAAGTATATGTAGCCGTACATGCTGCCAAAATAAGAGCGGAGCTCGCGTTTGTAAATGGCACTCATTGCTCGTCACCTCCCACCTGCTTTTTGTCCCCAACGTTGCCAAGGATCTTTTCGCGGCGCTTTTTCTCGCGCAGCGCACGCTTGTCGGGCGTACCCTGCGTGCGGTCGGTCAGGGAGAGGAAGACCTCCTCAAGGCTTGCGGTGATCTGCTCGATGTTGACCACGGCAAATCTCTTTTCTGCCATGGCAAAGAACAAATCGTCACGGATATCGGTGCCGCGGGGGAGCTTGAGCTCCAGGTCGACCATGCCGTCACTGTCCTTGAGCACCGTGCACTCACGCACGCTGGGGAAGCGGTCAATGATCTCAAGAATGCCCGTTTTGTTGCCCTTGATGCTCATGCGCAGTGTTGTCTGGTCGCTGATGCGTGCCTCCAGCTCCTCAAGCGAGCTGTCTGCCACGATCTTGCCGCGCGAAATGATGATGATATGGTCGCACACCTCGCTGATCTCTGCTAAGATGTGGCTGGAGAGAATGACAGTCTTATTTTGCCCCAGGGTGCGGATCAGCTCGCGGATCTCAATGATCTGCTGCGGGTCAAGACCCACCGTAGGCTCGTCCAGAATGATGACGTCGGGATTGCCAAGCATTGCCTGCGCAATTCCCACACGCTGCTTGTAGCCCTTGGAAAGGCTGCCGATCAGTCTGTCCTTCATGTGGGCAATGCCCGTTTGCTCCATGATCTCTCGGATCTGCTTTTTGGCGCGATCGGGGCGCACGCCCTTTGCCTGTGCCACAAAATCAAGATATTCCTGCGCGGTCATATCCGCGTAAAGCGGAGGAATTTCGGGCAGATAGCCGATCTGCTTTTTTGCCTCGATGGGGTTTTTGGCAATGTCGTATCCATTGATGATCACACTGCCCGAGCTTGCTGCAAGACAGCCTGAAATGATATTCATGGTGGTGGATTTGCCCGCACCGTTGGGGCCTAAGAATCCGTAGATTCTGCCGTCACGGATCTTAAAGCTGACGTCGTCAACAGCGGGGGTGGTCCCATAATTTTTGGTGAGATTTTTTACCTCGATCAAAATTGAATCCTCCCGTTTGTGGATTTTCATACATAGTACTATTATATCATAAATTTCGCGTGTGTCAAGAAAATGATATATATTTGAATTCTTTATGAATGCTTGTTCACAAACATGAAAAATATAGACATTATCACCACAAATCGACGCAAAGTTTGTGCGATATTAAGAAGAATTCGACATTTCGCACATTGACACGACAGATGGTTTGTGATATAATTTAAGGTGGATAAAAAGAATTTTACAATTGCTTTGCAAAGGCAGGAGGTGAAGCCGATGGGTACGAGATACGGCGAGCTGGATCGCTATTTCTTTCATCAGGGCACGTCGGGTCAGGCATATGCTTATCTCGGAGCGCACCGAATGGAGGATGGATACTATTTTCGCGTATGGGCGCCCAACGCCGATGGCGTTTGGGTGTACGGAGACTTCAATTCATGGACCGATTCCTCTCCCTTAGAGCGCATTACCAAGGCGGGCATCTGGGAGGTAAGAGTACCCGGCGATGCGGTCAAGCCCGGGCAGGCATATAAATTCTGCATTCAATCGGGCAGCCGACGCATCTGGAAGGCTGACCCTTACGCACGCTATTGCGAAAAGGCTCCCGGAACCAATTCGGTGATCTGGGAATCCGAGCCTTACGCATGGCAGGATGCCGCATGGCTGCGCCGCCGCAAGCAAACGACAGAGCGGTACTATCAGTCGCCTATGAATATCTACGAGATGCACCTGGGCTCATGGCGCAGGCGCGAGGACGGCACTTATCTTTCTTACCGTGAGATCGCGGATTTGCTGGCGCCTTATCTTGTGGAAATGGGATATACGCACGTGGAGCTGATGCCGGTGATGGAGCACCCGTTTGACGGCTCGTGGGGCTATCAGGTCTGTGGGTATTTCTGCCCGACGCCTCGATTTGGCACCCCTGATGATTTTCGCTATTTCGTGGATACCATGCATGCGCACAATCTTGGCGTTTTCCTTGATTGGGTGCCTGCGCATTTTCCCAAGGATGCTTACGGGCTTTACGAATTTGACGGCAAGCCGCTCTATGAGTATCAGGGATATGACCGCATGGAGAACAGAGGCTGGGGCACGCGCTGCTTTGACGTGGGCAGGGAAGAGGTGCAATCCTTCCTGATCTCAAGCGCTGCCTATTGGGCGCGCGAGTTTCATGCGGACGGTCTTCGCGTGGATGCCGTGACCAGCATGCTGTATCTGGATTACGACAGAGAACCGGGCGAGTGGCTGCCCAACGTGCACGGCACAAACCGCAATCTGGAAGCCATCGCATTTTTCAAAAAGCTCAATGCGCACATGCGCCAGGAGTATCCCGGTGTGCTCATGATCGCGGAGGAATCCACCGCTTTCCCGCACGTGACGGGAAAGGATCGCGAGGGGCTTGGCTTTCATCTCAAATGGAATATGGGCTGGATGAACGATACGCTGTTTTATGCAGAAAAGGATCCGCTGTACCGTTCCTTCCACCACGACAAGCTGACCTTTTCCTTGATGTATGCCTTCAATGAGCACTTTGTGCTGCCCATTTCGCATGATGAGGTGGTGCACGGCAAAAAGTCGCTGATCGACAAAATGCCGGGCGACTATTGGAAAAAGTTTGCAGGTGCGAGATTGTTTGCGGCGTATCAGATGCTGCACCCGGGCAAAAAGCTTTCGTTTATGGGCAATGAGATCGGGCAGTTCCGTGAATGGGATTATGCCGGACAGATCGAATGGTTTTTGACCGACGAATATGCAACCCACCGCAAGCATAAAGCGTTTATTAAGGCACTCAATGCGTTTTATCTTGACCAGCCTGCACTATGGCAGGTGGACGATTCGTTTGACGGCTTCAAATGGATCGATGCAAACGATAAAGCGCGCAGTATTACCAGCTTCCGCCGCATTGATAAGAATGGTCGTGAGCTGATTGCGGTGCTCAATTTCACCCCCGTCGTATACGAGGACTTCTTGCTGGAGGTTCCTGCGGACGGCACGTACTGTGAGGTGTTCAACACCGACGATACCGCCTTTGGCGGCAGCGGTGTGACCAACACGGGCACGCAGTTCCGATCCGAGCAAATGGGCACAAAGCATGCCGTTCGGCTGCGCCTGCCTCCGCTTGGCGTCAGCGTTCTGCGCTGCACGCGCAAAAGGGCACAGCGCAAAAAAAGCCGCACATAACGGCAGAAAGAAACAGGTTTTCAAATAGCCCGCCAAAACGGGCAACAACATATTTTACGAAGGAGTGGTTTTTATGTTCAAGAAAAAAGAATGTGTCGCAATGCTTCTGGCAGGCGGCCAAGGATCCCGTTTGTATGCACTGACTACCAAAACAGCCAAACCCGCAGTCCCCTTCGGCGGTAAGTACCGCATCATCGATTTCACCCTTTCCAACTGCGTCAATTCCGGTATTGATACGGTTGGCGTTCTGACTCAGTATCAGCCGCTGGTGCTCAATGAGTACATTGGTAACGGTCTGCCCTGGGATTTGGACCGCGCATGGGGTGGCGTCAAGATTCTGCCTCCTTATCAGGGACAGAAGCATGCCGACTGGTACAAGGGCACCGCAAATGCCATTTATCAGAATATGGAGTTTATCAACCGCTACGATGCGGAGTACGTGCTCATCCTCTCGGGTGACCACATTTATAAAATGGACTATGCCAAGATGCTTGCATATCACAAGCAAAAGGGCGCAGACTGCACCATTGCGGTCATCGGTGTGCCGATCGAGGAGGCAAGCCGCTTTGGTATCATGAGCACGCACGAGGACGGTGCCATCTACAAGTTCTCCGAAAAGCCCAAGAACCCCGATTCCAACCTGGCAAGCATGGGCATTTACATTTTCAATCGCAAGAAGCTGGCAGATTATCTGACCGCTGACGAAAATACCCCCGGCTCCTCCAACGACTTTGGTAAGAACATCATTCCCAACATGCTTGCAGCAGGGGAAAAGATGTTTGCATACCCCTTCGAGGGCTACTGGAAGGACGTTGGAACCATCTCCTCTCTTTGGGAAGCCAACATGGATCTTTTGGGCGAGAATCCCGAGTTGAACCTGGGTGACGAATCCTGGAGAATCTATGCGCGCCACCATGCGCTTGCTCCCCAGTTTGTAGGCGCTGATGCCGTCATTGAGAACAGCAACATTACCGAGGGCTGTGAGATCTACGGCACGGTACGCAATTGCGTGGTCGGTACCGGTGTCAAGATCGCCAAGGGCGCTGTTGTGACCGACAGTGTGCTGATGGGCGATAGCGTAATCGGTGAAGGCGCTGTGGTATCCTATGCGATCGTGGATACCGGTGTGACCATCGGCAAGAATGCCGTGGTTGGCGAGGATCGTGCAAGTGCAAAGGGAATTGCCGTGATCGGTGAGGACGTTACGGTTGAGGACGGTGCCGTGGTAGAAGCCGGCGCCATGATTCCCGAGGTTTAAGAAAGGGGGAGAGACACAATGACTGCAGCAGGATTAATTTTTGCAAATACGCATGATAAGAACATTGCCGAGATGACCAGATTGCGCACCATGGCATCCGTACCCTTTGGCGGCAGATACCGCCTGATCGACTTTGCGCTTTCCAACATGGTCAACTCTGATATTACCAAGGTTGGTGTAATCACCCACTATAACTACCAGTCGCTGCTTGACCACATCGGCAACGGCAAGGACTGGGATCTGGCGCGCCGTTCGGGCGGCATTAAGATTCTGCCCCCGTACATCACCATGTTTGATACCACCACTCCCGGTGTCAACCGCTCCAGAATGGATGCGCTCAAGGGCGCGATCAACTTTATCAACCGCTGCTCCGAGGAATATATCGTCATGTCCGACTGCGACGTGATCTGCAATATTGACCTCAAGGCTGTGCTTCGTGCACACGAGCAGAGCGGTGCGGACCTGACCTTCGTGACTACCGAGATGGATGCGGGCTCTCTGTACGTGCAGGGAACTGTTCCGGTTGTTTCGGTGGGCGAGGATGGCAGAGTGACCGACTTTGCTGAGATGCACATTACCGAGGGTAAGGTGACCATCAGCACCAATATTATGGTAGCAACCCGCACCTATCTGCAAAGCGTGGTGCAGGAGGCTGCTTCTCACGGTTATACCAGCTTTTTCAAGGACGTGATTGCAAAGTCCTTGCAAAGCGCAAACTATCGCGCATACGCGTATGACGGTGTGTTTGCCAAGATCGGCTCTATGGAAGGCTACTTTGCGTGCTCCATGGCACTGCTTGACGAGGAGACCCGTCGCGGCATCTGGGGTGTTCCCGGCAGACCCATCCTGACCAAGGTTCGCAACTCCGCTCCCACCAAGTATTGCGGAGATGCCAAGATCGTCAATTCGGTCGTGGCAGACGGCTGCGTGATCGAGGGCACGGTGGAAAATTCCATTCTGTTCCGTGGCGTTAAGGTAGGCAAGGGAACCGTGGTCAAGAACTCGATTCTCATGCAGGATACCTATACGGGAGAGAACGTGCTGCTCAATTGCGTGATCACCGACAAGAATGCCATGATCAAGGATGGCAGAATGCTTTCCGGTTGTGAGAGCATGCCCTTCTATATTGGCAAAAACGGCGCGATCTGATCGGAGGAGACGGTATGAAGAAGATTTTATTTGTAGGCGCTGAGGCAATGCCGTTTGCCGCTACGGGCGGACTTGGTGACGTGCTGGGCTCGCTTCCTGCTGCCATTCGCAAAAAGGGCGGCAAGAATGTAGACGTGCGCGTGGTGCTGCCGCTTTACGGCGCTATGGGCAAGACTTGGCGTGATCAGCTTGTGCACGAGGCGGATTTCCGCGTCAATCTGGCGTGGAGAAATCAGTACTGCGGCATCAAATCGCTGGTCAAGGACGGTGTGACCTTCTACTTTGTGGACAACGAGTATTATTTCAACCGTCCCGCACTGTACGGTAACTTTGACGATGGTGAGCGATATGCGTTTTTCTGTAAGGCAGTGCTTGAAATGATGCCCATGCTGGATTGGTATCCCGACGTGCTGCACGCACACGACTGGCAGGCAGCGCTCTCTGTGGTATACCTGAATACCAGATATCGCAACAAGCCCGAGTATGAGCATATGAAGAGCGTGTTCACCATTCACAATATCGAGTATCAGGGTCAGTATGATTTTTCGATCCTCGGTGACGTTTTCGAGCTTGGCGTGGAGCACGGTTCGCTGATGCGCTATGACGATTGCATCAATTTGATGAAGGCTGCAATCGTTTGTGCCGATACGGTGACCACGGTCAGCCCCAGATATGCCGAGGAGATCAAGACTCCCGAGTATGCGCACAGACTGAATTTCGTGCTGGAGCAGAACAGCCATAAGCTGATGGGCATTCTCAACGGCATTGATTATGATTATTATAACCCCGCAAAGGATACGGGATTGGTTTCCACCTTTGATGCGCGTCGCCTTAGCGGCAAGGCAAAGGACAAGGAGGCTATGCAGGCAGAGGCAGGCTTGCCCTTGCGTGCGGACGTGCCCGTGTTGGCTGTCATCTCTCGTCTGGCTGCGCACAAGGGACTTGACCTGATCAGCGAGATTGCGGATAAGCTGGTTGCCGAGAACGACGTTCAGCTGATCGTGCTTGGCAAGGGTGAGGCAAGATTTGAAGCCTTCTTTGCCGATCTGGCTGCACGCTATCCCGATAAGGTTGCAGCGCTGCTGACTTATGACCGCGATCTTGCAAAGCGTATTTACGCAGCAACCGATATTTTCCTGATGCCCTCCAAGAGCGAGCCCTGCGGACTCTCTCAGATGATCGCATCGCGTTACGGAGCTGTGCCTGTCGTGCGCGAAACCGGTGGACTTTACGATTCGATCAAGCCGTACTGGGAAAAGGACGGCGAGATGCTGGGCAACGGCTTTACCTTTGCAGGCTACTCGGGCGCTGAGCTGCACGAGCGCACCTGCGCGGCAATTGATTTGTACCATGACCGCGCTAAGTGGAAAAAGCTTGTGGCAAAGGTCATGCGCACCGATTTCTCGTGGGGCGCATCGGCAGGCAAGTACCTGGAGATGTACGACGAGCTTTGATATTTTCCCATTGATTCGATTTTTTACCCGTTAGAAAGGATTTTAGAAACCCATGACCGACAACAGACCCAACGCGGCAAAGATCAGAGACGATCTGACCATCAAGCTTTCCCGCTATTTCGGCTGCACTCCCGCGGAGGCAACCACAGAACAGATGTATAAAGCAACCGCCATGACCATCAGAGATATTCTGACCGAAAAACGAGGCGATTTCAAAAAGCAGGTAAACAGACAAGGTGCTAAGCGCGTGTACTATATGTGCATGGAGTTTTTGCTGGGCAGATCGCTCAAAACCAATCTGTGCAATCTTGGACTTGATCAGGAATACGCAAAGGCACTGGGTGAGCTGGGCTTTGCCTTGGATGACCTTTATACCTGCGAGCCGGATGCCGGACTTGGCAACGGTGGCCTTGGCAGACTTGCAGCCTGCTTTATGGACTCGCTTTCCTCGCTGGATTATCCCGCAACCGGCTTTTCCATTTGCTATGAATACGGACTTTTCAAGCAGATGATCGTGGACGGCATTCAGGTAGAGCTGCCTGACGTCTGGCTGCCGGGCGGAGAGGTCTGGCTGGTGCCCAGAACCGACCGCACCTTCCGCGTGCGCTTTGGCGGACACGTCAGAGAGCTTTGGAAGGACGGACGCATGGAGGTCGTGTACGAGAATGCCGAGGAGGTTGAGGCAGTTCCTTACGACATGATGATGTCCGGTGCAGACAGCAAAGCGGTCAGCCAGCTCAGACTCTGGCGTGCACGTGACGTCAAGAATTTCAACATGGGACTGTTCACTCAGGGTCAGTATGCAAGAGCAATGCAGGAAAGCACGCAGGCAGAAGCCATTGCCAAGGTGCTTTACCCCTCGGATAACCATACCGAGGGCAAGCTGCTCCGTCTGACGCAGCAGTATTTCCTGGTATCTGCGTCTTGCCAGAGTATCATTCGTGACCACATGGCAGTGTACGGAACACTCTCCAACCTGCCCGATAAGGTTGCCATTCATATCAACGATACCCATCCCGCACTCTGCATTCCCGAGCTGATGCGCATTCTGGTGGATGAATATTTCTTCCCGTGGGATATGGCGTGGGATATGGTGCAAAAGATCTGCTCTTACACCAACCACACCGTCATGCCCGAGGCACTGGAGACATGGAACGAGGATCTGTTCCGCCTCAAGCTGCCCAGAATCTATGCCATTATCAAGGAGATCAACGAGCGCTTCTGCCGCGAGGCTTGGAGCGTATTCCCGGGTAACTGGCAGCGCATTTCCAAGATGAGCATCGTGGGCTACGGTCAGGTGCGCATGGCTAACCTCTCGGTTGTGGGCAGCCATAGTATCAACGGCGTATCCAAGCTGCACTCGGGCATTCTGACCGAGAGCGTGTTCAAGGATTTCTACAAAATGTATCCCGAAAGATTCCTCAACGTCACCAACGGTATTGCGCACCGTCGCTGGCTGTGCTACTCCAACCCTGCGCTGGCAGGCTTGCTGGACGAGTGCATCGGCACGGGGTACCGCCACAATCCCGAGGAGCTTGCGGAATTTGCCAAGTTTGCGGATGATGCGGCAGTGGTGCAGCGCGTGCGCGATATCAAGCATGCCAACAAGGTTGCCTTTGCGCAGCATCTGTATCGTAAGACGGGGCAGAAGCTGGATACGCACAGCATTTATGACGTGCAGATCAAGAGATTGCACGAGTATAAGCGTCAGCTGCTTAATGCGCTCAACGTCATCGGCTTGTATCTGGATCTGCGTGAAAATCCCGATCTGGAGATGACGCCTCAGACCTATATCTTTGGCGCAAAGGCTGCTCCGGGCTATCAGATGGCAAAGAGAATTATTCAGCTTTTGTGCATGATCAGTAAGGATATTGAAAAGAACCCCCAGATCAAGCAAAAGCTTAATCTGGTGTTCCTTGAGAACTATGACGTCAGCACAGCGGAGATCCTGATTCCTTCGGCGGATATCAGTGAGCAGATCTCGCTTGCCGGTAAGGAAGCCAGCGGCACCGGCTGCATGAAGCTGATGATCAACGGTGCTTTGACCATCGGTACACTGGACGGCGCAAACATCGAGATGCTTGACGCTGTTGGCAAAGAAAACATGTATATCTTCGGCTTGACCGCCGCTGAGGTGGAGGAGCTGTGGCTGCGCGGTTATCGCTCTGCTGAATTCTATGCAAACAATAAGAGACTTGAGCGTATCATCAACTTCCTGTCGGTCGGCTTTGCGGGCGAATCCTTCTCGGATATTGCCACCTATCTGTTGACCGGTCACGGCGTGGCAGACCCCTATATGTGTCTTGCGGACTTTGAGTCCTATCGCCTGACGCATCAGCAGGCTGTGCGCGATTATGCCAACCGCACCGAGTGGTCCAGACGCTCGCTGCTCAATACGGCTGCCTGCGGCTACTTTGCAGCAGACCGCTCGATCCGCGAATATGCCGAAAAGATCTGGCATATTCAGCCCTTGCAGTAAAACACAAACGACGGGGCTGCCTCTTGCGTGGCAGCCCCGCGTCCATGAACCATCTATCGGAGGCAATTATGCAATCAAACGGTATCAGAATACATAAATATTGCAACGGTGAGGACGTCACGCGCAAAAGCGCTTTTGCGTACGGAGACGTCCTTGAGGTTTTTGTGCACGTACCGCACACCCTTGATGTGCAGGGTGTTGTCCTGCGAGGGAATACGGATGGCTGCGGTGATGAGGACGTAGCACTTGCCGAGTTTGCCAAGACCGATGCTGATACCATCTATAGCTGCACGCTCAATACCTGCAGGCTGTGCAGGGGGCAGAGCAGCGGTTTGTACTATTACGAGCTCTTGTTCCCCAAGGGGCTTGACACCCGGTTTACCGAGAGCATCAACAACGTGGATTTTTATCTCTCTCGCTCTTCCGGTGCAAGATTCCGTTTACTGATTTTTGAAAACGACTACAAAACGCCCGAATGGTTTGGTAAGGGTGTGATGTATCATATATTCGTAGACCGCTTTTGCCGCGGTGAAGGGAGCGTGCAGATGCGCGAGGATGCAAAGCTGGATCCCGATTGGGAGCACGGCATTCCGCAATACGCGCCCTATCCCGGTGCCCCCGTGTCCAACAACGTCTTTTTTGGCGGCAACCTCTGGGGCGTGGCGCAAAAGCTGGATTATCTGCAGTCCTTAGGTGTTAAGGTCATTTATCTCAGCCCGATTTTCAAAGCGTATTCCAATCACAAGTATGATACGGGAGATTATGAGCAGGTGGACCCAATGTTTGGCGGTGATGCGGCATTTGCGCATCTTTTGCACTGTGCCAAGGAAAAGGGCATGCGCATCATTCTGGACGGCGTGTTCAACCACACGGGCGATGACAGCCGCTATTTCAACCGCTACGGCAAATACGAGGACGTGGGCGCGTACCAATCCAAGGACTCTCCTTATGCAGAGTGGTATGATTTCCGATCCTATCCCGATGAATACGATTGCTGGTGGGGCATTCCCATCCTGCCGCGTTTGAATCACGGCAAGGATTCCTGTCGCTCCTATTTCACGGGCGAGCAGGGCATTGCACGCAAATACGTGAAAATGGGCATTGGCGGTTGGAGATTGGACGTGGCGGACGAACTTTCGGATGAATTTCTGGAAGAGTTCCGTGCAGCAGTCAAGGACGAAAGTGACGGCGAGTGTGTGGTGATCGGTGAGGTTTGGGAAAACGCTGCCGATAAGATCGCATATTCTAAGCGCAGACGCTACCTTTCCGGTAAGCAGCTGGATAGCGTGATGAATTATCCCGTGCGCAACGGCATTCTGGATTTCATTCGCTACAGCGATGCCGAGGGGCTTTACCACGTGCTCACAGAGCTGTATTCCTCATATCCCGAGCAGGTTTGCCATGCACTGATGAATTTGGTGGGCACACACGATACCGAGCGCGTGCTGACTATGCTTGGCAGCACCGAGGAGGATCTGGATAAGACCAACGAGCAGCTCTCTGTCTATCGCCTGGATCCCGAAATCAGGGAAAAGGCGATTTCGCTGGTCAAAATGGCAGCAGCCTTGCAGTATACCGTATTTGGCATTCCGTCCTTGTATTACGGTGACGAGCTGGGACTTGAGGGTGCGCGCGATCCCTTCTGCCGTATGCCCATGCCTTGGCATGAAATCAATCAACCCCGGCGTGGCGATCTGCTTTCGTATTATCAAAAGCTGGGTCAGCTGCGTGCGCAGCATCCTGCACTGGATGGCGGAGCTTTTGAAATTCTATATCATGACGAGTGCTGCATTGTATATGCAAGACGCAAAGAGGGCAGGGAGCTTGTGGTGGTTGCAAGCCGACATGAGCAGCCCTTGACGCTGCCCATCAGCGGTGACTTTACCGATCTTTTGAGCGGTGAGCGGCACCATGGCAATCTCTGCGCTCAACCTGATTGCGTGCTGATTCTGGAGAGGATCGGAGGGCAGGGCGCATGACCTTTGTAAGAGCACAAAGATATTTGCAAGCGGGAAAGGGTGCCTCTGCCGAGCAGTTTTTTGCGCTGTGCATGCGCCTGGGCAGAATTCACACGGGTATTCGCAAGATTTGTGTGTTTGATAATATTGGCGGCAGCTGCCGCGCGGCATATCTTGAGAGCATTCTGCAAAGTGCGGGCTACCGCACGGGCAGGTTGACCAAAGCCGCAACCGATGGCTTGCGCAGCCGCATTTATCTGGATGGGCAGCCCATCTCGCACAAGCAGGTGTGTGATATGACCGATCAGATCATGCAGGCGATCGACGGCATGCAAAAGGAACAGGGGAGCGAGAGTGCAATTGATTTTGACAGCGAGCAAAAGATCTGCGCACTTGCACTGCTGGCATTCTGCTGCCACGGTTGCGACGTGATCATATTTGAGGCTTCGGGAGATTTTGCAAGTGATCCCATGGCAGTCGCCGCGCCCTTTTCGCTGGTCATGCCCAGCGGCTTTGGCACAAAGGATACCGCAGCTGCAAAAAAGCAGGCAACCGATGCCTGCCAGGCAATCCGCCGCGGCACGCGTGAGGTGATCACCGGCTTTACCGGTGGTGAGGTATATAACCTGATCTCGCAGGCATGTGCCGCTGCAGGCAGCCGATTGACCGTGCCTGCCAAGAGCGAGGCGCAGATTGGGGAATCCTCGCTGAGTCGCACAGATTTTTCGTATCGTGGCAAAGGACCCTACCGCCTGCATTCTTCATTTGAGGTGCAGTTTGAGGCAGCTCTGGCAGCCATTGAAGCCTGCTATGCGCTACGTCGTGACGGTGTCAGATTGCCGGGTGCTGCGATCATTGCCGGCATCGGACGCGCCAAGGCAGGGCTTTGCTTTGACGTGCTGACCGTGCGCCCCGGTATTGTGGTCAGTGTCACGGGCTCGGTTGAGGATACCCGAGCGGTATTGGCAGCCCTGCATCAAAAGAGCAATAGCTTTGGCGGCAAGGTGGTGCTTTGCGCGCCCCGTGTGACCGGACGTTTGCTTGCAGCGTTTGAAAAGGAGTTTTCGGACGCGGACGAATATGCCGTGTGTGACGTGGTGCTTGTAGGAGAAGCGGAAGAATTGCCCGCGCAGTATGCAAACGTGCAAGTCAGGGCTTGCACAAGCTATAAAAAGGCAGCAAAGCAGCTGCTTTGCTATACCGATCCGGACGTGAGTGTGCTGTGCCTTGGCGATCCCGCCTTTTGCTACGGGATCAAAAGTGCAGTGAATGATGCACTGATCGGATTGAGTTAAAACAAAAGCGATCGCTTTAAAGCGATCGCTTTTCATTTATCAATCGTGTGTCTTATTGAGATTCTGATAGTATTCGGATTTTTTCTTGTACATGATCTGCTCTGCCAAGCGAGTCAGTGCAAGGGCGTCACGCGTACTGTCCTGTTCGGCAAAGCCAATGGCAACCGAATAGCCAACGCGTTCAATATCCTTGTTCAGCTGCTCCAGAATGTGGTCGATATCCGGTGTTCTGTTGCGCAGGATCACTACGAATTCGTCACCACCGATGCGGTAGGTGTTTTTGTTGCCGAATCGCTTGCGGATGTGCTCACTGATAATGCGCAGCATCAAGTCTCCCTGATCGTGTCCGCTTTGATTGTTGTGCTCGCGCAAGCCGTTGACGTCCACGTAAACGCAGCCAAGGTAATCGCCCTGCGCGCGCATCAGACCTGCCATATCCAACTCGTATTTGTTGCGGTTATAGCATTCTGTGAGCAAATCGATCTCGCTGAGCATTTTGGTCTTTTTGTGAATGGCGTTGGTGTGGTACAAAATGGTAAAGAGCACGGTGCTCAGACATGCAATGACAATGATGAAGAATGAAACCACACTGCCGCGCATGCGGTCCACGGGTGCAAATGCGGCGCTTTCCTCTACGGCAATGCCTACCACCCAATCGGTCTTTTCCAGTGCGGCATAGCAGAAATACTGGCTGACGCCGGTGCCTTCTGCCTCGAATTTGACCTGACCGGACCGTCCGTTTTTAATATCGTCGGTCAGCTGATCCTTAGAGTAATCGCCCTGAAGGGGATTGGTGCGCCAGTTCCAGATGTTTTCCATACCGCTGTGCCCGGTATCTACGAGGATATCTCCGGTGGAGCCGTCTATGATATAGATCTTTGCCTTGCCGCTAAAGATGTCAGTGTCCACCAGCGCATTGAGCCTCTCAAGCTCGATCACGCCAAGCAGAATACCGATCACCTCGCCATCCTTGTCGTAGATGGGCGTGTGAATGCAGGCAATCTCGTGCTCATGCCCGTCCTCAACGTTCTTCATGTGGCAAGTCAGCTTGCCGGTCAGACCGTAGCTTTTGTCCTTGAGCGCATCAAAGGAGAGCTTTGGGTCGGGCTGCACCATATCATCGGTGGGCGTCAGGGCCTGACCATTGGGCAACAAAATATCCAATCGGTTGACGATCGCATCGGATTCATAGTCCTGCAGAATGCCGAGCACGGCATTATCATTCATATTTTCACTGTAGTCCGTAATAATGGCTGCAATGGATTGCAGATATACGCGATGACCGTAAAGATTGTGGTGCAGGTCCTCGGTCAGCGTGACGATCGTATCATTGAGCGTGCGGTTACAGGTTTCTTCTTGCAGGTCGAGAATGTCGTTGGACAGTACGATACTGGATATGATGATGACCAGAATGGCAACTATGATAATTGACAATCTTAAGTAGAAATACTTGGTATGGGAAGTCTTCATAAAGCACCTTCCAGTGTGACAGATTTGGGAAGCGAAGAATCAGAATTTTGCGATAATTTGGTTCAGGTCGTTGCCAATCGTTGCGTCGTCCACAAGCTTTTTCATAAAGAAGATGCGTCCGTCAGGGTCGGGAATGGTGCGGGTTGCGTCGGGTACACCGGCGCCTTCGTCGTAGAATTCAAGGCGGCAGGGCTCAAGCAAGCCATAGAATTCGCACTCGCCCAGCACTGCAAACTGCACGGCAGTCAGGTCATAGCTGCTGTTGGTGCATCTGCCGTCGGTCCAGAGTCTGTAGGATTCGTAAAGCGGGTTCTCGGGCTGCGGCTCTGCTGCATCAAAGCCGGTGATAATCTGCCAGCCAATATGGAAATCCGAGAGATACATTGCAGTGGGCCAGTTGGAAAATACATTTTCCGCTGCCTTGTAGTCGTTGAGCACGTTGCACTCTCTGCCTGCGGGCAGAATGGCAGCCATGGAAACAAGCGCATGCACCTTTTGCTGTACCAGCTGTGTACCTGTCAGGGGGCTGTACTCGTCGGGCTGAGAATCCAGAAGGGCAGAGAGGTTGTTGAGCATGCCGATGGCAATCACCACCACGCTGTCGTCAGCGGCTGCAGCCAGTGTTCTGCGGTAAAATTCCACACCGGGCGCTACCTTCAGTGTGCCTTGGGCATACTTGGCAGAAAAGCGCTGTGCAATTTCATCGGTGTATTTGTGGCAGCTGGGGTCATCCATAAAGCCGGGATGCTCCCACTGACCGAGATTTTCGATCGGGTAGCCGCAGTAATTGGCAACGGCGTCGATAGCACCCATGCCGGGGCGGTTGGAGGTGCAATTGCATACACCGAGAATGTCAAAATCATATTTCTTCGCGTAATAGATGAGCGTGACAAGCGCACCGACGTCATCACAGTCTGGACCCATATCGGTGTCCAGAATAACGGATTTTTTGGTGATGGAGAGGGGCTGATAAGAATACATGGCGAGTCCTCCGGAAACAAAATTCTAATACTTATACAGAATAATTATACAGCAATTGACATACTTTGTCAAGATGTCACATGCAATTTCGGACATGTTTCATATGGTTAGCCGAACGGGAGTCGAACCAACTTGGTTCGACTCCCGTTCGGCTAAGTATTCAGAATAAAACAAAAGGGAGCTTGCCGTCAGGCAAGCTCCCGTGCTTGTGTCTTTATGTAGGAGATCAATCCTTCTTGATCTCTGCCAGAATCAGCTTGAGCAGATCCTCGGTGGTGGGATTTGCTTCGCGCTCAGCCTTGGCTGCCTCTGCAGCGGCTGCTGCCTCTGCTGCTGCCTGCTCGTCAGCCTTGCGCTGCTTTTCTGCGAAGTATTCGGCAACTGCCTTCTTGTCACGGATCTTAACGCCTGCTGCCTTGAGCTCCTTGCGCTGTTCCTTGGTCAGCTTACCCTTGGCAAGCTTTGCCTTGAGCTCTTCCTGGTTTTCTCTGAAGCTGTTGAAGATCTTGACGATCACGAACAGAACGAATGCGATCAGGAAGAAGTTAATGATTGCGTTGATGAATGCGCCCCAGTCGATGTAGATGGAGTTTGCAAGGTCGATCTCTGTACCGATCACGGTGCCGGCTTCGTCCAGCACGTCCTTGGTTGCCTGATGCAGGAAGGTATATACCTCGCTGAGCGAGTCTTTACCCAGAACCAGGAAGAGAACGTAGTTGATAATGGGCTTAAGGATGTTGTTGCTCAGTCCGTTGACGATTGCAGTAAAAGCACCGCCAACGATCACACCGACTGCCATATCTACGACGTTGCCGCGTGTGATAAATTTCTTGAATTCTTCAAAAAACTTTTTCATGCTATCTCCTTGTTTTTTCGACCGAAACGGTCATAATATGTCACTCATTATTATATTGCATTTTTGGCTGCTTGTCAATAGGATTTGCGCGGATATTATGCAAAACGGTCTGCATAATCGGTTGCCAGCTTGTCGCAGCGCTCGTTATAAGGATGTCCCGCGTGTCCCTTGACCCACACAAAGGTGACCTGATGGTAGTCCAGCAGTCTGAGCAGCTTTTCCCACAGATCGGGATTGAGCGCAGGGGACTTATCAGGCTTGACCCAGCCGCGTGCCTGCCAGGATTTTGCCCAGCCCTTGGTTACAGCGTCCACTACGTATTTGGAATCGCTTGTCAGCGTGATCTCGCATGGCTCGCGCAACGCAGAAAGTGCTGCGATCACGGCAGAAAGCTCCATGCGATTGTTGGTGGTCATGGGCTCTCCTCCCGAGAGCTCCTTCTCCACTCCGCGGTACACAAGAACCGCGCCCCAACCGCCCCTTCCGGGGTTTCCGCGGCATGCGCCGTCGGTATAAACGTCAACGTGCTTCATTTTTATCACCTCACCCGTTATTTTATCATAATTTCTTTGGATTGTCAAAGGTTTTGTGCGTTTTGCTACTTGATTTATTCGGCATTATTCGATATAATATAGAAAACTTGTCTACTACGGTAGGCAACTTGTCCAAAGGAGACGCTCAATATGGAAAACGTAACCCTGGCAAAACAAGAAACAGTACAAGCTCCCGCAAAGAGAAAACGCCGCTTTGGCGACCGCAAGGATGGCAGACTGGTACGCACACTGTACCCCATGAATAAGTTTATGCCATTTATCATGCGCACCAGAAACGACGCGTGCAATCAATTTGCCGACAGCATCGACTTGGCCGAAACTGATCCCTATATCCGCTCCAAGATCAAAGAGGGAAAGGTACACTTTTCTTTTTTACACGTGTTTCTTGCAGCCTACGTGCGTACGGTTGCCAAGCGTCCTGAGGTCAACCGCTTTGTCAGCGGTAACCGCATCTATGCAAGAAACAACATTGTGGTCAACATGACCATCAAAACCACCATGTCCGCAGATTCGCCCGATACCTGCATCAAGGTCTATTTTGAGCCTACCGACACCATTGATGAGGTGTACGAAAAGTTCAATGCAGCCGTGCAGGCGGTCAAGGATGAAAGCGAGCAAAAGGCGGATGGCGAGAGCGCGTTTGATAAGACCGCGAGAGTGCTTTCCGGCTTGCCGCGTTTTGTGCTGCTGCGCGTGATCGATCTTTTGACTTGGATGGATAATCACCGTATTCTGCCGCAGGCGTTGATCGGTGTCAGCCCGTTCCACGGCTCGCTCTTTATCACCAGCATGGGATCTTTGGGCATCCAGCCCATCTATCACCACCTGTATAACTTCGGCAACCTGCCTGTTTTCGTGGCTTACGGCAACAAGAGAATGGAGCTGAGATTGGATGATGATGGCAACGTTTATAAAAAGCGTATGATCGATCTCAAAGTGGTAACCGACGAGAGAATTTGCGACGGCTATATTTACGCGTCTGCATTCAAAACCATCCGTAATCTGCTGGAGCATCCCAAGCAGCTTGAGCAGCCGCCCGAGATGGTCAAAGAGGATATTGACTGATGTTTATTTACAAAGAAGATGGCGGGGTCGGGTATTATTACTCGACCCTGCTTCAAAGTTTACATGCTTTTTCTACGCGCAAGGGAGGTGTCAGCCGCCTGCCCGAAACCGCAGGACTCAACCTTGCCTTTGGCAGAGGGGATGATGCGGTAACCGTGCTTGAAAATTTGCGATTGTTTGCATCTGCCGTGGGTGTTACAGCGGAGCGCGTGATCTCTCTGCCGCAGGTGCACGGCACGCAGGTACTGCACGTCACGCCCGACGATGCGGGCAGGGGATACTTTCAAAGCGCGCGGGGAGAGAGCGACGGTTATATGACCGAGCATGCAAGTCTCCCGCTTGGCGTCAAGAGCGCGGATTGCGTGCCCGTTTTGCTGGAGGCGAGAGATGCGCATGGCTGCGTGCTTGCCGTGGCTGCGGTGCATGCAGGCTGGAGAGGCACAGCGGGCGGCATTGTAGTGCGTGCCGTGCAGGCTTTGCGCGCGCAGTGCGGGGAGTGTGCGGATATTTTTGCCGCCATCGGACCCTGCATCGGGCAATGCTGCTTTGAGGTGGAGCGAGATTGCGTGGACGTGTTCGAGCAGAATTGGGGAGCGGACTTGGTCAAGTCATGCTTTATCCAAGCAAAAACAGGAAAATATTACGGAGATCTTGTACGTGTCAATCGCCTGCTGCTTGCCGGTGCGGGTGTGCCCGACGTGCAGATCGATGAGGCAGACATTTGCACCTGCTGCCATCCAAAACAGTTTTTCTCGCACCGTTATGCTTGCAAGCACGCACAAGGGAAGCGGGGAACCATGCTCTCGATCATTTGTAAGCAAAATGCTGCACATTGAAGGATTGCGAGCGCATATCCTTCAAAAAATGCGGTGAATATTTTGATTTAGCGCGAATTTTTACAATATATTTTATATAAACTTGCAAAAAACCTTGCAAAATTTCAGATTCTGTGATACAATACCCATGTATTTATATATTTCTCAGCAAAGGAGAATGGCTATGAAGAAAATTTGTACACTGATTTTAGTTTGGGTGCTGCTTGGCGCCATTGCTTGCGGTGTTGTCAGCTGCACGCAGGAGCCCGAGCCCCAGATCCCTCACGAGCACGAGTTTGTGCTCTCTGAAACCGATTCCAAGGCTGCTACTTGCACGGAAGACGGCGTTGAAGTGAAGGTTTGTTCCTGCGGTGAAAAGCAGGAACAGGTACTCCCCGCAACCGGTCACGAAATGAAGGTCGTCATGGAGACCAAGCCCACCTGTACCGGCAAGGGCTCGACTGACTACAAGTGCTTCAAGTGCGGCAAGGTAGAATACAACAACCATGAAGCACTCGGACACAACATAGAAGAGACGCCCTCTGAGCCTTCCCGTGTCAGACGTTGCCTGAACGAGGGCTGCACCGCCTGCGAGTGGACCGAGGCAAACAACAAGCATGCAGAAACGCTCACCTTCAGCTTTACCAAGGATGACGAGGCAGCAATTGATGCCAAGTACGATGAGGTAAAGGCAATGGTTGAGGCAGCTGCCAAGTATGATCCTGCACTGCACGGCTATGCACAAACCGGCGCACTGGCTGATGAATATGCCATTGTGGACAAGGCGCACACCGAGCTTTACGATCTGGTCATGAACGCAATGTCTCAGCAGCAGCTTGCTATGGTTGCATATTATTGCGACATGAAGAACGAGGAAAAGCAGGCAACTTACGAATACATGATGGATTATCAGACCGCCATCATCGCAAAGTTCTACACGCTCTCCCGTCCTTTCTATGATTCCTGCTACCGTGATTTCTACTACTACGGCATGACCCAGGAGGAGATCAATGCATTCCTGTTTGACTCGGATGCAGTCTCCAACCCCGAGTACACCGCTCTCAAGGAAAGAAACAATGCCATCGAGGCTGAATTCCTGGCGCTCTCCATGTCCGAGCAGAAGGAAAAGCTGCCCGTGCTTTATGAGGAGTTTGCCGATAACAACAACGAAATGGCAAAGATCATGGGCTATGAGAACTACCTTGATTACGCATACGAGAACGTTTACGGCAGAGACTACACCTACGAGGACGTAGCAGAGCTTGCAGGCTTTGTCAAGACCCACATCTCTCCCGTATTTAATGATCTTTACACCACCTTCAGAAACCTGACCGGTTATACCGATGAAGAGCTGACCATGTACAACAATCAGTTGGTATATTCCTTCTTTACCAATCTGGAAGGCAACACCTTTGTCAACGATTACATTGACCTGCTGGCATTTACCTCCAACCCCGAAAAGAACATCACCTTCTCGGATGAGTTCAATAAGCTGATGGGCGACGGCAACATGTTCAGAGGCGACTACGAGGGTGCTTTTGTTACCACCATTTACGCACCCAATCTGCCTATCGCATATTTCGGCAAGGGTTATGATAACTGCTTTACCATCGTTCATGAGTTCGGTCACTATATGAACGAGGTGTACAGCTCCGAAATCTACGCGTCGGGTGAGTACTCTCAGTCTTATGACCTGCTTGAGATGCACTCTCAGGGCAATGAGCTGCTGTATCTGTGCTATCTGGAGCAGAACGCAAACTATCCCAGCGTGGCAAATACCATGATCAGAACCCATTCTTTGGTCAACATGTTCTATGCTGCAGTTGCAGGCTTTACGGTTGACGCCTTTGAGCAGGCTGTTTACTTGGATGAGTATGAGGGCACCAATGCCGACGTGATTATGGCAGACGGCACCATTTCCGCAGATGAGTACGCAATGCTTTATGACAGCATCTGCCTTGACTACGGTATTGAGGATGCGCTGGATGGATACTGGGAATACGGTATGACCATCACCTCTCCTTGCTACTACGTTTCCTACAGTATGTCTGCAATCTCTGTGCTGCAGCTGTATGAGGTAGCGCAGACCGATGGCTTTGACGTTGCAAAGGAGCAGTACCTCAAGCTGTTCACCTACGTGGATGAGAATCCCGAGATGAGCATGCAGGAGATCATGGAATATGCGGGCATGCTTTCGTTCAAGGACGAGCAGCTGTACGCAAGCCTGAGCGCATATTTTGCAAAGAAGTAAAAAGAACAAAGAAAAAAGAACAAAGAAAAAAGACTGTCTTCCGAATCGGAAGACAGTCTTTTTATTATTCTGCGCAATAAAACCAGATCTGTGCAGTCTTGCGCGGCATGGTAAAGCACATGCCGTTCTGTGCAAGCTCCGTACCGCTCAGGGTACGCACCTCACCGCTGATCGCCTCGGTAAAGGTGTAGGTCTTGCTCGGGTCAAATACAAACAGGGAAAGGGTGCAGCTCTCACTCTCAACGGCAACGTTGCGTATGACCTGCACAAGTCCCGTTCCGTCCTCGTCAAACTGCAAGCCGTACCAATCGTGAATGTCCTTGCGGCACTCGGTCAATGGGTAATAATCGGCACGCAGCATAATCTCGGCAGCGCGGCGCCAGATCGCGTGATAGATGCGTCCTTGCGCAAACTGCTGTTCATCGTGATAATATTCGGTCATATCGGTCATGGAGGGAGCCATGGCGTTCTGATATGCAAAGCCGTCGATACGGTGAGGCTGACCGTTGTAAATGCCATCGTCACCGCACCAGTTGAAGTTGTGCGCACGGAAGTAGGGGATCCATTCAAACATCTGGCGATGCTGTGCCTGCTTCATGTAGTGGTCTCCGTAGCCCACGTCGGTATAGTGCAGGGGAACGGCGCGGCGCATGGTTTCGGGGTCGTTTCTTCTGCCGCCCGAAGCGCAGGAGTCGATCCAAAGACCGGGATTGCGCTCCATCAGCGTATCCCAGAATCGGTAGTAGCCCTGAATGTGCAGGTTTTCCAGCACACCCTCGCGCCCCGGCTCGCTGTTTTGCTGCCAGTAGGGCATGGGTTGGAAGTTGAAGTCCTGACGGTAGATATCCACACCGTATTCCTTGATCAAAGAGTCGATCTTGTCGATCATCCAGTCACATGCCACGGGGTCTGCCAGATTGAACAGCGCGTTGGTCAGCCAGAAGTGGTTCTCACCCTGATAGAACAAGAGAAACTCGGGGTGCTGCTCCCACATGTCGGTGCCTGTGTAGTTGCGCTCCGGCTCAAACCATAAAAGCAGATCAATATCGTACTTGTGCAAATGATCGGAAACAGGCTTTAAGCCGTTGGGGTAGTTATCTGCGTTGACGCGCAGGTTTCCAACCCCCACGCCCCAGTCGTAGCGGCAGGGGTACCAGCCTGCGTCGATCCACCAGCCATCGGGTTTAAAACCCTTTTGCAGGTAGACGTCGATCGCCTCCTTCTGATTCTGCTCGGTCGTACCCGAGAATTCGGAGTGACCGCCAATGTTCCAGGTGTGTAAAAACAGCTTGGGAGAGAGCGGCTTGCCGTCCTTTTCGCGCGGCAGCATGTGCGCAAAGTAATAGGAGCGCCAAAGATTGCGTCCGCGGTCGTGTCCGCCTTCAAAGATCTGCATGGTGATGCGGGGCGTGCGCACGCTCTCACCCGGCTTTAAGTAAGCGTTGAAAAAGCCTTGACCTGCCGAAAATTCCACACCGCTGTGTGTCATGGAGAATTCTGCACTCCAGTGACCGCTCCAGCCAATGGCAAGGTTGATGCCCCATTCGGGGGTCAGCAGTCGCATGTAGGGAAAGGCGCCGTTGCAGGGCGTGCCGTCACCCGAGGGGGCGATGCACAAGGGGGTACTTGTCAGCTCGTCGGTCTGCCATTCGTAGCCGTTTGTGCCGCAGGTATCACCGTTTCCGTGGTAAAGGCTTGCGCAGCTTGACGGAAAGGTGGTGGCAAAGCGCCAGCCTGAAATGGTGGCGGATGCATGATCCGACACGTTTTTGATGCTCATGACCCATTCGCTCACGGCAAAATCGCTGTAGGCATAGTGATCTGCCGTCAGTAAAAGACCGTCCGGTGTGGTGGCGGTAATACGGTAGCGCGTGATTGAGGCGTCAATGCGCTCGCGCTCGACCTGCGGATCAAATGCAAAGGGAAAGCCTGTGTATTGCGTGCCATTCAGTGCAAAGGTAAAGGGAACCTTTGCGGGGTCGTGGTGGTTCTGCAGATAAGAGAGCAGAGCCATATCCTTTTGCGTATGCTTCATAGTGCCACTCCTTTGATTGCTTATTAACTGTATTATAGCACATCCTTTTGAGAAAGGCAAGAGAAAACGCACAGCGAATTTCGCTGTGCGTCTTGTTTATTGTTCAGTGATCTCCTGCTGCAGGGTCATCTCACCGCTTCTGATCAGATCGTACAGGATCTGAGAGCTGATCGGGTCGAATTTGGTGGGCAGGGAAACCAGCTCTTGCGCTGCCTCGAGCGGATCCTTTACGCGGTTGTAGCCACGGTTGCTGGTCATGGCATCAAAGGCATCGGCAACGGCAAGGATCTTTGCCTCGGGCGAAATCTGATCGCCCACCAAGCCGTAAGGGTATCCGGAGCCGTCCAGACGCTCATGGTGATTGCCTGCAATTTCAGCAACACGGTCGCCGTAATAATTGCGCAAAATGCGGGCGGAATCCATGGGGTGGCGGAAGATGTACTGCATCTCGTCCGCGTCCAGTTTGCCTTTTTTCTTAAGGATTTCATCGGGCACGTGGCACTTTCCCGCGTCATGGAACAAGGAAGCGATTGCCATGTCGTTGTAAAGCGCCTCGTTGCTGCCCATGGTGGGGTACATGCGCTCAAAGATGCGCACGCTGTATTTCATCACGTTTCTGGAATGCTGGTAGGTGTAGTTATCCTTTTGGTTGATCTCATCCAGAAGCCCGTATAAATAAGCTTCAAAGCTGCTGGATTCCTCAAACATAGGACGGTTGGAAAGATAGAGGAGCTTGGACTCGCAATGGGATTTGAGCACGACCTCGTGGGGCAGATCCTTGACAAAAAAGAATTCGCCCGGTCCCAGAACGACGGGACCCTCGTCAAGCTCAACCTGGATTTTTCCGGAGTGCACGTAGAAAAACTCCAACGTCTCGGCATCATCCGCAGGGACAAGCCATATGACGGCATCACGCGCAATAAACTGCTCCATAACCTCGAATTCGGGGCATTTGCAAAGCAACTGAAGCCCTGCCTTGGGGTCAGGGTGCACGTTACCGTATTTGTTGAGGTGGATGCCTTTCATGACGGCGACTCCTTTCAGAACCGGTGGATTATATGGAGGAAGGTCCGCGACCTGAATATACCAAGCGCGGACCTTCTCCATTGATCATCGGGATCCCGATGAATTGACATTACTTGTTGGTGTTGCTGTTGTTGTTACCGTTGCCTTTACCGGGCAGGTTAATCACACGCAGAGGGTCGACCATTACGGTCTGACCGTCGATTTCGTATGCAGTGTATTCACAAATGACCTCAGCACCGATCTTTTCGCCATAAGCGAAAACAGGCTCGACGATACAGTCAACTGCATAGAGCAACCATGCAACATCATTATAGGGAGTGTACTGCGCAACCTTTACAAGACCTTTGATAGCAAAGTTAGCTGCTTCAACCATAACAACGAGGGTAACGACCTCCTTGTCGGTAGGCTGTTCGGTTGTTGCCGCGGAAGCGGAGATGGGCATTGCCAATACTGCAAGTATGGACAATACAGCAAGGAATAACGCGATTTTTCTGGTGGCTTTCATGGGAATTCTCCTTTTCGTTCTTTTTCCCGTAAAAACAAAAACAACCGGTTACCATAAAAGGTCCGGTTGCACCATCTTAATTTGGGTTCCTTTGCTGAGCGCGCTATGATTGTAAGCGCGCGAGAGTGTGGAAACTCAATATAAAACGGCAACTGGCTGCCATAGGGGGGTAACTCCCTTTAGGCCCTTTAGTTTTGCGTCGCCTGCTTTCACAGGCTTTGCCTTTACGTGGAAGCCCTCTCGGACTCACCCATATTATAGCATTCGAAAATTCACTTGTCAATAGCTTTTTTGACATTTTCCGTATTTTATTCGCTCAAAAGTAAATAATTTGTGAATAAATCCGCGATTTTCCTCTGATTATTAATAATTATTAAGAAAAACTGCATGTGTTGCTATTCGCAGTATGATGTGATAGAATGAGTAACGTGAAGATAAAGGAAGGAGTTCTCCATGGAATCCATTATCAACTTGATGCATTTGAAAATGACTACGCCAACGTGGTTTGGCTGGTTTCATATACTTTGCTTGTTGCTCACCGTGGGTGCAACCGTGCTTTTATGCCTGCTTTACAAGAAGGGGATTATCAAAAACGTATCCCGTGTGGTGCTGGTCATGGCACTGATCGTGATCGTGCTGGAGATTTACAAGCAGCTGCAATACAGCTTTTCCTATGATGGGGGCGTGGTGTTTGATTATCAATGGTATGCGTTTCCGTGGCAATTCTGCTCCATGCCCATGTACGCAGGGCTGCTCGCAGGCGTGACGCGCGGCAAATTTCAAAGCTTTCTGTATAGCTTTCTTGCCACTTTTGCCGTCTTTGCAGGGCTTTGCGTGATGATCTATCCCGGTGACGTATTCACAAGCAGCATCTGGATCAACATCCAAAGCATGGTTTGCCACGGTTCCATGATCGTCATCGGTGTATTCCTGTATTATACGGGCGCTGTCCGGATCGAGCATAAGACCATTCTCAAGGCAATGGCAGTGTTTGCCTTTGCGGTGGGCATGGCTGTTGTACTTAACGAGCTGGTTGTGGCAACCAATATAGCGGGGGACGAGACCTTCAACATGTTCTTTGTCAGCCGTCATTTCGCGCCGTCCTTGCCGGTTTATTCTTCGGTGCAGGCGGTGGTGCCGTATCCGTGGTGCCTGTTCATCTACATAGCAGGCTTTACCGCAGCTTCTTATATTTTGCTTTTGCTCGCCATGCTTGGCAAGCTGATCGAGAACAAGATCCGCGCCAAAAAGAATGCTTAAAAATCAGAACCCCGACACAACAAAGTCGGGGTTCTTTTTTTACCAGATATTTTTGTAGATCTCAATAATCTCTTGCTTGGTGGGCTTGCGCGGATTGGTCGCTGTGCAGCTGTCTGCCAAAGCACCCTCTGCCATGACGTCCAGCAGCGAGAGATATTCTTCATGCGAAATCTTGACCGCCTCGGATACGCGGGAGGGCATATGCATTTCCTGCGAGAGAAAGTGCACGTAGCTGATCAGCGCACGAACCGTGGTGATCTCGTTGAAATTGCTCACGCCCAGAATTCTTGCTACGTTACAATACTTACGCACGCAGGAGGGGTATTCGGCTTGCGAGCGCGAGGAGGTGGTAATGCCGCTGTTATATTCGATCAGCGAGGGGAGCAAAAGAGAGCAGCTTCTGCCGTGCGGAATGTGCAGGTGCGCACCCAGCTGATGTGCCATGCCGTGCACAAGACCCAGAGATGCGGAATTGAAGGCAATGCCCGCAAGGCATGCTGCGATGTGCATCTTGCGGCGCGCGTGCGAGTCGTTATTGTCCGCCCAGGAGCGGATCAGAAATTGACCGCAGATCTCCACCGCTTTTTCGGCAAGTGCACCGGAAAACTCATTGTTGTTGGTGCTGACGTAGGCTTCAATTGCGTGAGTCATGACGTCCATGCCGGTATCGGCAGTAATGGCAGCGGGTACGGATTTGACCAGCACCTCGTCCAAAATTGCCTCATCGGGCATCATATCCTCCGCGCAAAGCGGGTATTTTTTGTCCTCGGCAGGATTGGAGATCACGGCAAACGAGGTCACCTCACTGCCCGTACCGGACGTGGTGGGAATGGCGATCAGGCGCGGTGCATAGCCGGGCTCAATCTGACCTGCGAATTTGCGCACTGCCTTGGCAGTATCCATGGCAGAGCCACCGCCAATGGCGATCATGCAGGGATATTTACCGCGCAGCACCTCTGCAACGCCCGAAATAACCTTGTCCACAGGGGGATCGGGTACAATATCAGTGAACAGGGAATAAGAAACACCGGCACTGTCCAGACGCTTGGTGACGTGCTCGATCAGACCCGAGGACACGACAAAGGGGTCAGCAAGAATGATCACGCGCTCGTATCCGATCTGCGAAAGTCTGTCCAGTGCCGATTCTCCGAAATATATCTGTGTACCGATGTGAAATTCCTTCATGGGTTTGCTCCTGCGAGTATAAATCTACGCATACATTATAGCACAAATCAGAGCCGCTTGCAAGGGACTATGATCAAAAAAACGATTTTTGTCGGGGTGAACAAAATATGGAAAGGGGAAGGGCGCTGCATTATGCGTTATGAGCCTGCAAGGAGAATGCTCTGATTTTCGGAAGAAAAAAGAACCAACCGCTCTCGGTTGGTTCTTTTTTGCAGTTTTGCCTGTAAGCCGGGTTCTGTCGAGAACGGCCATCTATCTTTGCTTCTTGTCACCAAAAAGCTCCGAGCAAAATGCTCATGCCACCCATCGGGTCCTTGCGGCTGTCGGGCAGACATGCCCCGAACGGTGTTGCTTTGGGTAGGGTTTACAGCAAACCTATGTTACCATAGGAGTGGGTGAGCTCTTACCTCGCCTTTCCATCCTTACCGCACAAAGCGGCGGTTTATTTCTGTTGCACTTTCCCGGCGGTTACCCGCGGCTGACGTTATCAGCTACCCTTGCCCTGTAAAGCCCGGACTTTCCTCACCGTAATACCTTTCGGCAACATACGGCGCGGCCGTTTAGCAAAGCTGCAGAGCGATTATAGCATAAGAAAGCCAAAAAGTCAAGCCTTGAGGTCGTACTTTTTGATATAGGGGATGAACGAGATGCCCGAGGCGCAGACAGCTGTGATTACGATTTCGGGGATCATGTACAAGCCGTTGTACACAATGGAATAGAGCAGTGAGAGCAGCCAGCCGGAGAACTTGGTCAGAATCCAGTTGCCAAGTGCAAAGCCCTCCTCGCCAAAGAACCATTCCGCCCACATGCCAAAGAAGAAATAGCCGGATACGATATGCACCAGATAACGCAGACCAAGCGCCAGAACGACGCCAAGCACGATAGCAGGCACCTTGGGCAGCTTGTTACGGAACACACCGCCAAGTCCCAGCACCGTGTAAGCAACCACGTAATCCAGCAGCACAATGCCGATTGCGATGCCAAAGCCCATGAAATTTTCATCGGTGGGGATGAAATATCCGCGCAAAGCGGCGGTTGAGCCGAAAATCACTGCCATCAGGATCTGAATGCCTGCATAGGTGGCAGAGCAAAGCAAGCCCCATTTGGTGCCGTACATGTAAGCGATCAGTACGATGGGCAGCATGGAGGCAATGGTGAATCCGCCGCCAAAGGGCAGGTGCAAAAAGGGAATTGCTTCGCAAATCATCGCCAGCACCGTGGCGGTGGCAAGCATCAGTGCGCTGACGGTCAGGCGCTGTGTTTTTTGAGAGGTCATAAGTCTCTCCTCCTTGAAATAAAATACAACCGCACGAAAAATCTCCGTGCGGTTGAGGATTCTATCTCAAAGTTTGCAAATCTTCCTACGCCGGTATTATCCGTATCAGGTTAAGGGTTCACGCGTCCGCGCATCTCAGCCGTTGGCAAAAGCCTTCAGCACCCCTGATTTTTTATGCGGTTGTTCGCATATATTGTACGACGCTTTGGCGCTTTTGTCAAGCCCCCGACAGAAAAATGACAAAAAAATCTCCAAACCCCTTGCCAAACAAGCCGGCATCTGTTATAATGACTGTATAGTAACTTTTGAAAGGAGTTATATACAATGAAAAGATTTCTCGTACTTCTTCTGGCTGCATTGATGATTTGCTGTGTTTTCGTAGCTTGTGATAGCGGCGAAGGCGCAGGCGATGAAACCACCACCGCTGCTAAGACCGAAGCTCCTACCACTGAAGAACCCACTACTGAGGAACCCACCACCGAAGAGCCCACCACCGACGACGGCAAGCCCAAGCAGGTTGAATACTACGTTGACTGCTGGGAAGACAGAGGCGCTCGCGCTGCTGTTGCCATCACCGAATCTCACAAGGGCATGGGCTTTATCTTCACCATCACCGAGGGCTATATTTCTGAGGTTAGCGTTCCCGCTCCCAGCTATAGCGACAACATCGGTACTCTGAGCATGAAGATTTATGCATGGGATACCGATTTTGATACCACCGTTGCAAAGGAGCCTTTGCAGGTTGATACCTTTGTTGACTTCCCGGACAACGAGAGCATTACCTCTCTGTATGACGAAGGCAAGATCGGCCCCGGCACCTACATGGTTCTGGTTTGCGATCCTGTTGACGATTCCGGCTCGGGTGTTGGCGTATGGGCAAACAACATTATCAAGACCGACGAGTACCTGCTTGAGGATGCTGAGAAGTATCAGATCCAGTCTATTGTAAACGGCAAGATCAACAAGAAGCAGATCGCGGAATTCTCCTTTACACACGTTTACGAGAAATAAGAATACCATATTATACAAACAGACAGGGTGCAAATGCACCCTGTCTTATGTTTTTGCCGATTTTTTCTTTTTTGCGCAAATTCTCTTGCAAACGGGGGAAAAATGTGATATAGTATTAGATGGAAAAAATTAATTGTGAAAGGTGGAATAAATCCATGACTTACAACAAGAAGACTATTGAAGACATTAACGTTTCCGGCAAGAAGTGCCTGGTTCGTTGCGACTTCAACGTACCCGTTAAGGATGGTGTCATCACCTCCGAAAAGAGAATCGTAGAAGCTCTGCCTACCATCAAGTACCTTAAGGAACAGGGTGCTATGGTAATCCTTTGCTCTCACATGGGCAAGCCCCACAACGTGTTTGACAAGGAGCTCGCACTGGACAAGAAGGAGATCGCTAAGATCGAAAAGCTGCCCGAGACTGAAAGAGAGGCTGCTACCGCTGCTGCACTCGAGAAGGCAAAGGGCGACGTGAAGAAGTTCTCCTTGCAGGTAGTTGCAGATAAGCTCAACGAGCTGCTGGGCGGTGGCGTTGTTTTCGCACAAGACACCGTTGGCCCCGATGCACAGGCTAAGGTTGCCGCTATGAAGCCCGGTGACATTGTTCTGCTGCAGAACACCAGATTTACCAAGAAGGAAGCTAAGAACGATCCCGAATTCTCCAAGCAGCTTGCAAGCTTTGCTGAGATTTTTGTAAACGATGCATTCGGCACCGCACACCGCGCACACGCTTCTACCGCAGGCGTTGCACAGCACGCAGGTCTGCCCGCAGTTTGCGGCTATCTGATCCAGAAGGAAATTTCCGTTATGGGTAAGGCTCTGGCTAACCCCGAGCGTCCCTTCGTTGCAATCCTGGGCGGCGCTAAGGTTTCCGATAAGCTCAACGTGATCAACAACCTGCTCTCCAAGGTTGACACCCTGATCATTGGCGGCGGTATGGCTTATACCTTCCAGGCTGCTAAGGGCTATGGCGTTGGTAAGTCTCTGCTGGATGAAAGCAAGATCGACTACTGCCGTGAAATGATGGCTAAGGCAGAGGCAAACGGCGTCAAGCTCCTGCTGCCCATCGACGTAACCACCATTGCTGAATTCCCCAATCCGATCGATGCTCCCGTCAAGGTCGAGATCTGCGATGCTGACAAGATCCCCGCAGACAGAGAGGGCGTTGATATCGGTCCCAAGACCATGGCTCTGTATGCAGAAGCAGTTCAGAATGCAAAGACTGTTGTTTGGAACGGTCCTATGGGCGTATTTGAGAACCCCACCCTTGCAAAGGGTACCATTGCAGTAGCAGAGGCTTTGGCAGCTTCCGCAGCTACCACCATCGTTGGCGGTGGCGACAGCGCAGCAGCTTGCGAGCAGCTGGGCTATGCTGATAAGATCACGCACATCTCCACCGGCGGCGGCGCTTCTCTTGAATTCCTGGAAGGCCTGGAGCTGCCCGGTATTGCTTGCCTTGCTGACAAGGAATAATCAAGGAGGTTTTGACAACATGGCTAACAGAAGAACTGTAATTGCGGGCAACTGGAAGATGAACTTCACCCCCGCACAGGCAACTGCTTTTATTGAAGAGATCAAGCCCATGGTGGCAGGTAAGGACAATTGCGATATCATTTTCTGCGCTCCTTACGTAACCATCGATGCAGCTCAGAAGGCTGCTGCAGGCTCCAACATCAAGATCGGTGCAGAGAACGTTCACTTTGCAAAGAGCGGCGCTTACACCGGTGAGGTTTCCGCAGAAATGCTGAGAGCTATCGGTGTTGAGTACGTTATCATCGGCCACTCCGAGAGAAGACAGTACTTTGGCGAGACCGACGCAACCGTGAACGCTCGCACCAAGGCAGCGCTTGAGGCAGGCATGAAGGTTATCCTTTGCCTTGGCGAGGTCAAGGAGGAAAGACTTTCCGGTATTACCCGCGAGGTTGTTTCCATGCAGACCAAGCTGGACCTGGCAGGCGTGAGCGCTGAGCAGATGGCTAACGTCATCATCGCTTACGAGCCCGTTTGGGCAATCGGCACGGGTCTTACCGCTACCCCCGAGCAGGCTGACGAGACCTGCGGTCAGATCCGCGAGGTTCTGGCTGAGATCTACGGCGCAGAGGTTGCAGAGGCTACCACCATTCAGTACGGTGGCTCCATGAACGACAAGAACGCTGCAGAGCTGCTTGCAAAGCAGCACGTTGACGGCGGCTTGATCGGCGGCGCATCTCTGGTTGCTGCAAAGTTCACCGCAATTGTGGACGCAGCTCAGTAAAATATTTTGATCAAACGCACTTACGGCTTTGTAAACCAAAGCCGTAAGTGCAATTTTTTATAAAGGAATCCTTTGAAAGCTTGACTTTCGGTGCACGGGCGCCTCAATAACAAAAAGCCGATACGTCCGTATCGGCTTTTTGATTTGGTTATTCAATAAAATTCTTTTCGCACTGCGAAATCATTGTGTTCAGCCGCTTCTGGCAGCTCCTTTGCGATTTTGCAAGCTTGGAGGATACGTTGAAGGAGTTGGCTGCGATGGTGCCGTAGATAACGGTTTTGATCGGCTCGCCAACCGCGTTATCGTATGCCAGCTCAAAGACGTTGCGGAAGTTATCGTGAATGATATCGATCATCGCGCCTGCCTGCGGGTCGTCGGTGTATTTCACCTTGAGCGCAGTCTCATAATACTGAGGCATGACCGTTTTGCCGGTCTCGCGGTTGAGCACCTCAAGCACGGTGCTGATAAAGTCCATATCGTAAATTGCAGTGGTCATAATCACGCCTACCTCGGTGGTATCATGCGAGGAGGTGGTGTACTGCTTATCCGATGCAAGCAGCATGGGGTAGGGAATAATGCCAAGATCGTTTTCCATATCACGCAGGTGCTCCAGCGAGCCCAGTCTCTGATAGCCCACGATTAAAGCCTTATCACGGGCGAACTCATTGAGCAGCTCCTGCTCTGCGAAGACGCCGGTGCCCTTACTGTACATCAGGTTGTAGATGCTTTCGGTTAAGGTATAAGTGCGAGGGTTATCAATCGTGATGATGGGATAGCCGGTTTCGGAGTCGCGATCCATGTAGTTGCAGTCACCGGAGGTGATCAGCGGGATCGAGCAGCCCCAGATATCGCAGATCGCGTATCCGTAGCGGTCCTCCTCGTCAGCCTTACCGTTACCGTTGAGGTCAACGTAGTTTTCCTCGATCATCTGCAGCATTCTTTCCTGCGTCCATTCGTAGTCCAGCACAATGTCGTAAAGCTCATCGGGATTGCCGTATTTGTCCTCGTACAGGCTCTTGTTGTAGATCAGGCAGTGTGCACTGCGGATAATATCTGCAAAATAATCGCCTGCCAGCAGGAATTGGTATCCCTCGACAAAGCTGACGTCGGTCATGTAGTCGGAGTACCAGTATTTCTGGTCAAAATCAAAGTGGTATTCATCATCCAGCGTGTTAACAAAGTAGCCGTTGACGCTCAAGCCTGCAAGAGGAAAGAGGTCGTTGATGATCAGATCGAATTCATCCGAGCCAGATGTGACGTGCTTTTTGATATCGTCTGCGACCATGGTATACATCAGATCGCAATGCACGTATTCCAGATTGACGCCCAGAAGCTCCTCGGTGTCCAGGTTTCTCTTATAAACAGCGGAACCTACGATATCGGAGGAGTCAGCCTCTTCTTCGCTGCCCTCAATCATAAAGTTGGAGTTACCCATGCCGGTGGAAGCGATATTGGTACTGGTGTAGATCCAGAATTCGCGTCCTTCATAATCCACGTCTGCAAAAATGTCCTCTTCAACCTCGACGTCCGCCTTGGTGGAATCCTGGTTTTCTTTGCCCGTATCTGCACAAGCACAAAGGCAGGGGAGAAGCAAGATAGCTGCGAGTAAAAGAATCAAAATGCGAGTTTTCATGATCATTCTCCTGCTTGAGTTAATGAATTTTATTGTGCTTGACCGTTGACGGTCAGAATGGTTGCCTGATCAAAGGTCTGACCCGCGGTCCAGGTAATGGTGTAGGTTATAGCACCAAAGGAAAGGTAGTTCTGCGCCCAGCCCTGCGTGTGAAGCTGGGAGAGGTCTGCCTGGCAGAAGCCCTCAAGCGTGGGCATATCCACCATTTCACCAACCAGCGTGCGGTAGGTGTCATCCAGTCTGTTCAGCACGTCGGTGAACAGGGGAGACTGATCGTGGGGGCTCCAATCGTAGAAGTCCACGATACGGAAGTGAACGGTTGCACTGAACGTATCCCCGTTTCTCTGCACGTCGGTCAGGTCCGCCATGGTGTAAAAATTACCAAGAGCATAGTATGCGGGACCGTCGGAGGGCTTGAGGCTGGAAAATTTCATGTAAGCGGTCTGGTTGACTGCAACACCGCTCTGACCGTCTTTGACCAGATTTTCTGCCGCAACCATAGCAGCGCTGATGCCGGTAGACTGTGCACCGCTGACCTTGGCGGATTTGAGCAGATCGGGCATGCTTTCGGTGAAATCAAGCGTTTCGCCGGTTGCGTCGATATAATGCTTCATCATATCGGCGGCAAAATCCATGTCCAGGGTAAAGCCGGTTTCAGCGTAGATCTGATCCAGCTGATCCTGTACCTCGTATTCCTCAACGTATTTTTCGTAGTTGGCAATGTAGTCTGTGATCTTGAATACGTGAGTCAGCTTTTCCTCGGAGTAGGAGGAGCCTGTGTTAAAGGAAGCTGCGCTTTGCGCAATATCCTCTTCAAAAAGCTGCTCCAGTGTCAGTACGGGAGATTCGGTGGAATAGATGCCGTACTCGGTTACGGGAGCCTCGGTTTGGGGAGCGCCTTGGGTTGTGCCCGTAGGCTTGCCGCCGGGAGTAACACCGGGATTTGAGGGGGTGTTGTTGCATCCGGCAAATGCCGCGCATGCCATGCAAAGCACCAGCAGCACAATCAGCCCTTTATTAAGCATTTTCATATGATACCTCCGTATATACTTTATATACTTATACAATCTAAAGTATAACACAAATTCCGACGCTTGTCAATTGCTGCTTCATGTATTGTAAAAAAGTTTACACCTGTTGCAAAAAGGGGCGACCCGCAAGGAGCGGGTCGCCCTTTGATTGAATAAACTCAGCCTACCTTGACCGTGATGGATGCGATATAGAATTCGCAGGACTCAATCATGTAGAAACGCAGTGTGTCCGTTCCCACGGGAGGTATTTCGGTAAAGGTAATGGTGTATACACCGGGATGATCCTTGTCGGGCAGGATCTTGTAGTTGCACTCTGCGCTGTTCTGACCACCGCCCGTCATGTTGAGCAGTACGAAAGCGCCGCGCGCATTGTCATCCAGATTGCCCTTGCAGTCGTAAACCTTGAATATGATGGTGTATCTGGAGCCGCCCATCAAGGGATTGGTCAGTGCCAAACCGTCAAAGTTTTCACCAAAGTAATATGCATACTCACCAAAGCCGGCATCTGCCAGGGTCTGCTTTGTATATTCATTCAGGCAAGAGGAATCCACGTAAGTGTTCTTGCTGGTCTCAAAGAAGATACCCTTGGAGAAATCAAAGGTAAATCCTGCCTTGAGCTGATCCTTGGTGGGAGTTGTCATGTTACCGGGGATGATGGTCTTGTTGGGGTTCATACCGGGCATCTTGGTCAGGGTGAAATTACCAACGTAGATCTCGGGGGTGGTGGAGGGCGCCTTGTCGTAGAAGAAGGAGAGCTTGTACTCGCCGGTGCTTCCGATCTGCCAATCCATTTCAAAGTGGTAGATGCCCTCGCCGGTAAAGATGCCTTGCTGGAGCACGCGGTTGCCCTCGGTGCTGTCCAGTGCCAGCAGATACATGGTTGTGCCTGCGGGAATAGGCTCTGCAATATAAGCGTCAATGCTTACGTGGTAGGTGGTTCCGGATACGAAATAGGATTTCTTTGTAATACCGGTGAAATCGCCAACCTCTGCACCAAGCTGCATGACGGTGTCACCAAACTTTTCGGGAGCTGCAAGCATCGCGTTCTTTGCAGCCTCATTGGTCATGTCGCTGACCTTGATGGCGCTGCCGCCTGTGATCTTTGCCTGGTTGTTCCATACGAATGTGTGACCCTCTTCCAGCTGACTGATCGAGGGATTGACGTTGACGAACGCTGCAATGGTCAGCTCACCAAGGTAAACGGTGCCGGCCCCCTCATATTCGATGTATGCGGTCTTGCCCGAGCCGGACGAGACGTACATCATCAAGTTGGTTTCAACCTTGCCGCTCCTAGCAAACAGATCCGTGGAGACTACCTGATCACCAATGACCAGCTTCGCCTTGATATCACTGTCGGTATAGTAGGTCAGCTTGACAATGTAGCTGACGTTTTTCTCATAAAGGAAGGAGACTGCGGAGGCGCTCAGACCGTCAAAATACAGCCTTTCGCCCGCAGCGGCATCCAGCTGCAGCACGTTGTCGTTTACGTTTTCCACGTTCAGCTTGTCAGCCAGAGCGGTGTTTTGCATAGAGGAAAGGGGAACAATGGTCGATTTACCGGTCATAGCCATGGTAAACAGCGTCCAGTCGTAGGTAACCCCGTAGGAAACGTCGCCCTTGGTGGGTGCGATATTTTGCGGGTCTGTGTTGAGCGCTGCGTTCTTGACCGTGAAGAGGTCTTCGGTCGTAAAGGCTTTTTTGCTTTCGAAATCAGCACCGGTTCGGCTGGTGACCTCGCATCTGTTATTGAAGGTGCAGCCCCAGAAGCCAATGTCTTTGATCTGGTTGCCGATCTCCTTCATTCTCTTACCGGTGTTGCGGTTAAGCGCGTCCAGCTGAATGCTGCTGCCGTTGAAGGTGCAGTTTACAAAGTCTACGTTGCCGGGCAGGGGACCCTCAACAGAGCCTTCCACCATCATCCAGGTCTGCAGATTATCAAAAACGGTGTTCTCTACGTAAAGATTGCGCAAAAAACGGAAGGTGCCTTGGAAATGGCAGTTTGTAATGGTCGAGCCGGGAGCACCGGTGTCGCGGTTGGAAACCACGCAGCCGGTCTTGATATCCGCTGTGGTGGCACCGTAGTAGAAGTGCAGTGTACGCGTGCCGTCTGCGTTGTTGTTGATGGCGCGGATACGTGCGCTGCCATGGTAAGTGCCGTCGGTCAGATGGTAGAAGTCTACGGTATCACCGGGGTAGCAATAGAAATATCCGCCGCCTGCCGCGCTGTGAACCGTAACCGAGGTGTCGTTTTCAACTGCCGTGACAGTACCGAGCGTGTTTGCGATGTTGAACACGTCGTCAAACAGCACGTCAGCCTCGCAGTTGTTCCAGTGCAGGGCAGCTGCGTTGTCCTTGCAGTGGTAACCGTCACGCCAGGAGACCATTTTGATCTCTCTTTGGTTGTTCTCTGCAGGAACCAGATCCACGTTTTCAAAGAATACGTCAGCGGTGCTGCCGTTGACTGCCCAGATAAAGGTGGAGGCAGCATGAACACCTATGTTTTCAAACAGCATGGGTTTCTCCGAGCCTGCAACGTAGCAGACCTCGTTGGCTGCATGACCCACACCGGGGTTGGGAACAAATACCACGTCTCCCACCTTGTAGTGAGGAACGGAGGTATAGGTGACTTGAATCGTCTTGTCAGCGATCTTGTGCGATTCACCCATAAACATGTGCGGTCTGCCCTGAAGGCCTTGGTTATACATGATCGAGAAGCCGTTCACATTGGAAAAATTGTAATGGTCCGAATAAGGATTCTGGTCCAGCTCAAAGGTGACTTTCTTGTCTTCCACTGCAGTGACCTTGCCTACCAGATACACCGAGACTGCGTAGTCGAAGTGCAGGTTTGCCATTTTGATGTTGCCGCAGTGGCTGAAGTTGATGTAGCGCATATTGGGCGCGATCAGAATGGTGGAGCCCATGCCGTCGATGGTCATGTCTCTTGCACCGTTCAAGGTGAAGGGTGTCACTCTGCCGTTGGGCACACTGGCTACGTAATAGGTCTTGTTTTCTTCAAATTTGAGCGTTGCGTGCTGCTCGGCAGCCGCAGTGACTGCTGCAAACAGGGCAGCGCCGTCATCGGTCTTGCCGTCACCCACAGCGCCAAAGTCCTTGACGTACAGCACGGTGTCGGTTGTAGCGCCAATGTTCTTCTGCATCTCTGCCAGCTCCGCTTTCATTTCCTCAATCGGATCAACAGGCTCCGGGGGAGGGGTGTCGGGCTCGGTAGTGCCCTGGGTGTCTGACTCGGTTGTCGGCTCTTCGGTTGTTTGCTCCGGCGTTGTTTTTTCGCCTTGATCAACCGGTGGATCCTGCGTGCAGGCAGCTGCTGCAAGCAGCATGAGTGCGCAGAGAACCAGGGCGGTAATTTTTTCAAATCTCATAAGAATTACCTCCTATAGCATGAATCATCATCATTATATCATACTAATGAAGAAATTGCAATGAAAACAGCAAAAAATAGAGAAAGTTTGCATTTTCGATATTTCGCACAAAATCACAGTGCTTGCATAATGCAAATCGACCAATTGCGAATTGTCGCCGCGAATTGTCGCCGCAAATAGTGACAATTGTAACATTATGTGCATGGAATTGTGAACAAATATGATATCGCCTTGACAAAGGTCAAGGGCATTCGTATAATGTAGAGGAAATACCGAACGTATGACAGAAAAGAGGTATGATGATATGAAAAAGAACAAAATGCCTGCCTCCGCCACCTATTGCCCGCAGATCTGGGATGCTACCGACCTGTATGCTGCTATGCGTGAGCATGGAGATAAAACTGCACTGCGCTATATTGAGGGCGGCAAGGTCAAGGATATGTCTTATAAGACCTTTTGTGATAACATTCTGGACATGGCTGCGGGTCTTAGCGTCCTGGGACTTAGCGGCAAGAGAATCGCTCTGATCGGTGAGACCAGCCCTATGTGGTTGACAGCTTACGTGGCAGTGCTGGCAATGGACAGCGTGATCATTCCGATGGACAAGGAGGTTGCGCAGGATCAGATCGAGCAGTTTATCGCATCTGTGGATGCCGAGGCTGTGATCTACGGTGAATCCTTCAACGGCAAGTTTGATGCTGCCATGGATGCGCATCCTTCGCTTAAGCACTATATTCCCATGGTGCCCGAGCGCGGAGACCATGCCAAGGTGACCTCGTATGAAAAGGTACTGCGCATGGGTGCTGCAAACGTGCGCACGGGTTGGAATCTGCCCCGCATTGCCGACCGATCCAAAATGGCGGAAATGCTGTTTACCTCCGGCACGACAGGCAGCTCCAAGTGCGTTATGCTCAGCCAGCAAAACATTTATGCTACGGTCAATGCGGCAATGCAGTATATCAATCTGACGCCCGATGACGTTTCGCTGAGTGTGCTGCCCGTTCACCACACCTATGAGCTGATGTGTCTGCAGGCAGAGATGCTGCTGGGCATGACCATTTGCATCAATGATAAGCTGCGCCACGTGGTCAAGAACATGAACCGTTTTCAGCCTACCGTGATGACGCTGGTGCCCCTGTTTCTTGATACCATGGAGAAAAAGGTTTGGGCTGAGGCAGAGAAGAAGGGAAAGGCAAAGACGCTGCGCTCTGCCATGAAGGCATCCGATGCGCTGCGCAAGACGGGCGTGGATGCACGTCGCAAGCTGTTTGCCGACGTACACAAGGCGTTTGGCGGCAATCTGCGCGTCATCATCTGCGGCGGTGCCAAGCTCAATCCCGCGCTGATCAAAACCTTTGATAGCTTCGGGATTACGGTCTATGAGGGCTGTGGCATTACCGAATGCTCGCCCTTGACCACGTTCAATCCCTATTTCGACCCCAAGCCGGGCGCCATCGGCAAGCCCGTAGCCTGCTGCAATCTGCGCTTGGATACACAGGGATACGGCAAGAACGAAAAGGGATACCGCGAGGGTGAGATTCAGGTCAAGGGCGCAAACGTGATGCTCGGCTATTATCAGAACCCCGAGGCAAATGCTGCAGTGTTTACCGATGACGGCTGGTTTCGCACCGGTGACGTGGGCTACCGCGATGAAAAGGGCTTCTATTATATTACGGGCAGATGCAAGTCTGTGATCGTGCTGGATAACGGCAAGAACGTGTTCCCCGAGGAGATCGAGGAATACCTTGGCGCATTGGATACGGTTGCGGAGTGCGTGGTGGTTGGCAGAAAGCCCGATGAGAATTCTCCCACTGCGCTGGTTGCGGTGATTTATCCCAACTACGATAAATTTGAAAAGGACAGCTCGGATGAGAACGTCAAGGCAACCATTCTGGCATCTATTCGTGCTATCAACCGTGAGCTGCCCAGCTTCAAGCAGGTAAGCCGCATTGAGCTGCGCAAGACCGAATTTGAAAAAACCACCTCCAAGAAGATCAAAAGACATCTGATCAAGTAAAGAAAAAGGACGAACCCGCACGGGTGTTGTCCTTATCGGAGAATTTATAATAGGGGTATGGGTATAGCCCGATGCATTTGTTAAACAAATGCGAAACTTGCGATAAAAACGTAAAGAGAGAACAATGTGGAAATAAAAACCGCTTTGTTCTCTCTTTTTCTGCTTTTAGTGATATTCTTTGCTTTCGCAAAGAGTGATATGATTGCTATCGCAATCGTGATATTGAAGCCTTGCGGCTTCAGTGATATTTTATTCGCCTCTAAACTCGCGAAGCGAATATCACTCGGTGTAAGCCGAATAACACTGCGAAGCAATAGAACTCGCCGCAGGCGAATAAAACTGGCGTGATACTCCGTTAAGAGTATCACGCCCACGGGTTCGTCCTTTTTATATTTGGAAATCAGTCCTTCTTCTTGAAGCAAACAGCGCCAAGAGCAATCAGTGCGATTGCAGCAAAGCCTGTGCCGATCACGCTGCCGCATCCGCCCTCTTCTGCCTTGGTTTCGGCTTCGGTAGCGGGCTTCTTGGTAGTGGACTCGGTCTCTTCCTCGGTGGTGATTTCCTCAGTGGTGATCTCCTCGGTGGTGCCTTCGGTGGTACCTTCGGGCTGCTCGTCATAGTAGCCGCACCAATTGAGTGCTTCGTCTTCGGTCTTGAAGAACACGATGTCGGTCATGTACATCACCGAATCGATCTCTGCGCCCAAAAGGTCGATACGCAGGGAATGAAGCTCGCCGCTTGCAAGGTCGGTCAGATCGAAAACGAAAAAGTAGCCGCCGCTTCCGTTGTCATGCGCGTAGTCGCTCTCTTTTCTGCATTCCTCGGAAGGAGTGACAACTTCACCTGCGCAGTAGTAGATCTCGAAATCGTCGAAGCAGATCTCATCAGCCATGATCTTGATCACGATAAAGGGCATGTTCTCAATGTTCCAAGGCTCGTTGCCGGTTTTGTTGAGGTAGTTGCCAAAGTTGATGCCGATGTGGGGGTCAACGTCGCCTGCAACCACAAGCTTGTAGCCCTGCCATTCACCGGTCTTGGAAATACCGCCCTTGGAAAGCTCGTTGTACGAGGATACGGGGTTTTTCTTGCCGGTCAGGTTCGCATCAAAGATGATGTGTGTGGGGGAATATACAACTTCCGGTGCAGCAGTGGTGTCTTCGGCAGCTGCAGCGGTGGTTTCATCCTCTGCATAAATGCCGATTATAAGGCAGGATGCCAGCATCAGCACGCAGAGAATCAGAGAAAGTACGTTTTTCATTTTTTGCTCCTTTGTTTATTTGTTTATTTCATTATTATTTTGTTCTTCTCTCGGTCAGTCTGCTCTGCAGGAGCAGGGCTTGGTGAAAAAGCCGGTCAGATCCATTTCCCATGCGCCCTGCGCATTTTTCTTGAATCCAACTGCCTTGATCAGTGTCTCGTCTTGCACCTCGCCCGTGTAATAAGCAAGATGAACGTCACACAGATCGATGAAATTGAGCGCGGCTCTGCCTGCGGTGAACATGGCTTGGAACGCATCCGCATCGGGCAGGGAAATCAGGGAATGGATCTCCCCGTGATCCGCGTAAATATTAAACTGACAAACACCGGAGAACTTGCCCTCGTCCCAGACGCTGTAGCAAAAATCCTCGGGCAGGTACTCAACAGCGCAAGCGCGGCAATATTCCTGCTGCGTCTGCTTGTCCTGAATCGGAATGACCTCAAACATGATCTCTCTCTCCTTTCAGATATGCAATCTGAGAAGCGCTCAGCCTTGCATATTTTCCTTCGGGCAGCTCGCCCAGCAAAACCTCACCAACGGCAACGCGCACCAATTGCTTGACGCGTAAGCCCTGCATTTCGCAAATGCGGCGGATCTGCCTGTTGCGGCCCTCGTACAGCGTCATCTCAAGCATGGTCTCATGCTCGCCCTGCGCCAGCTTGCGCACGCGAATGGGCTGTGTGATGTAGCCGTCAAGATCGGCAGGGGAGCCAAGCCCGGTCATTTGTGCCGTGGTGGGATGACCCGCTACCGTAACGTGATAAATCTTGGGAATGTCATGGCGCGGATGCGTCAGTCGGTTGGCAAGCTCACCGTCGTTGGTCATGAGCAAAAGCCCGGAGGAATCCATGTCCAGTCGACCGACGGGGTAGACGCGCGTCCCCACGCTGCGCACAAGCTCTGCCACGGTCGGGCGACCCTTCTCGTCCGACATGGTGGTCACAAAGCCGCGCGGCTTATGTAACATAATATAAACCTTTCCCGATTGGCGAGAGGGCATGATGCGCTTACCGCCGTATTCCACCACGTCAACACCGGGGGTGATCTTTTGCCCCAGCTCGGCAACGGTGCCGTTGACCTTGACGCGCCCTTTTTTGATCTCCTCCTCGGCAGCGCGCCGTGAGAGCACACCGCAATCGGTAAAGTATTTGGCAAGTCTTACTTGTTCGTTCATAAAAGTTCCTTCAATTGATTCAATAGCATGCGCAGCCAATCCCATGGCGTGCGCATTTTTTGCTTTTTTTGTTCAACCTTGTGCACAGCGTAAAGCGGTGCACGGGCAATTTCCTGCCCGTCCAGTGTCCAAACGGCATAAGCCACCTGCTCGCCCTGAGCAATCGGGGCATAGTAAAAGTGCATAGCCTCGATGCGGCAGCCAATCTCGTTGCGCGTACGCGGCAGCGTCAGTGCCACCTCTGCTTGCGTGTACAGCAAAACCTGATCCTGCGTGCCGCCCACTACGGGCAGTGAGGTCATATAAGTGTTTTCATTGGCGAGCGTGACGCGCTCGTACGTGGCGAATCCGTCATCCAGCAGTGCTGTGTGCGTGCGCCAGTCATCCGGGCAATCCAGCGTGACGCAAATAAGCCGCACCCCGTCGCGCTCCGCAGCGCTGACAAGGCACCTGCCGCTTTTTTTGGTAAAGCCGGTTTTGACGCCAATGCAATTAGGATAGGATGCCAGCAGCTTGTTGTGATTGCGCAGCACGCGTGCCCCCTGCTGCTCGCGCAAGGGGATCACCTTTTTCTGCGTGGATACAATGCGCAAAAAATCCTCGTTCTGCAAAGCATACGCCGTCAGTCGCGCCAGATCGTAGGCAGTGGTATAGTGCCCGTCTGCATCCAAGCCGTGGGGATTGGCAAAGTGCGTGTTTTCCAAGCCCAGCTCGGTTGCCTTTTGGTTCATCAACCAAGCAAAGCCCTCAATGCTGCCCGCTGTCTCGTATGCCAGCGCAGCAGCCGCATCGTTGGCAGAGGAGAGCATAAGCGCATAAAGCAGCTGCTCGATGGTCAAAAGCTCACCGGGGTAGAGATAGACCGAAGAGCCCTCGGTTCCCACAGCACGCTCGTCGATGCTGACTGTAGCATGCAGATCGCATCTCTCCAGCACCACAAGCGCAGTCATGATCTTGGTAGTAGACGCCATGGGCATGCGTGTATGCGCATGCTGCTCAAACAGCACGCGTCCGCTATCGGCATCCAAAAGCAGGGCAGCGCCGGCATTGACAGAGCCCACCTTGGGTGTATCGGCATGGATCTGCAGGCATAGATAGCCTGCGCACGTCACAAGACAAAGCAACACGCAGAGTGCGCGCACGATCGGATTTTTTTGCATAGTACCCCCATGATAAACCGTATTCGTTACAATATACGGCTTTTGTGGGGGATATATTCTTATTCTTGTGCTTCGGTCTCGGGAGCAATCTCGGGCAGAGGCTCGCCGTCCTGCTTCATCTCCACGAATTTGTCAAAAATCGCCTTCAGGCGGTACACGATATCGGGTGTGCGCTCCAGCAGATCTGCAATCTGCTCAATGGTATCCTTAGGCGCCTTTTGACCTACGTTGATCATTTCCACACGACCCTCGTGAGAGATGACCAAAAAACCAACGGGTTGTACGGAGATGCCTGTGCCGCCGCCACCGCCAAAGTTTTTCTGCGGATTGTGCTCGGGATGCTTGCCATCGAAATCCACGCCGCCCGTGCCAAAGCCCATAGCAATTTTGGATACGGGAATGATGGTCACGCCGTTGGAGGTTTCCATGGGAGTGCCGATGACGGTGTTGGCATCAATAATGGAGCGGATGTTTTCAAGGGATTCCTTGATGATCTCTTGGATCTTGTTGCTTTCGGTAGCCATTTGGTGTATTCCTTTCATATATGAATATTCAAAAATTTACGAAGCTGTTGCGGCAGTTGCCCCTTTTTTGATCAGCGAATCCTTGTGATCAAGGATTATGGGGATCAGTGGCAGCACAATGCCAAGCGCACGGTAAAGGTTGCAGGACAGAACAAGATCAAATTCCGTGCGCGTCTTGTCTCCTGTGTAATCGGGAATGACGGAAACGTCCGCGTGCCTGATGCGCAGACGGGTAAATCTGTCCAGAACGGACAGCAGATTGGCAATAGCTGCCCATAAAGCTCCGGTCAGAAGAGCGGTTTGCGCGGCATCCTGACCGACTACGTTGACGTGCAATCGGCACAAATGGGTGTGTACGCCCTTGTGCGTGCCGTCAAGAATTGCCTCCAGTACCTCGGCAATCATGGTAAAAAGCACCTCTGCGTCCAAGGATTTCTTTGGGGTGGGCGTTTTTTGCTTGCCTTCTGCGGGGGGCTCTGCGGTCTGTTTCTTTTTCTTACTGTCGGCATATCGCTTCATGATCTCGCGATAAATGGGATGTTGGCGCAGGTTCTCCATGTAGTCCTCGGGACGTTTTGCCTGCTTTGCGGCAGCGCGCATGGCTCTCTTTTTGGTATAAGAGCTCAGCCTGCGCAGCTTTTTTGGGGGGCGGGGTAAAGAGAGGACGCGCACACCGCCGATATAGAGCTTGAAGAACAGCTTGTCGCGCAGTCCAATGCGAATGCGAACGCGTACAAACAGCACAAGATTGACTGCAATGATCAGCAAAGCAGCAAGAATAAGCAGCGCAAAGAGCGCAATTTTCAAACCAAGTGGCATGGCTTCCTCCTTTCCGAAAATTCGGGGACTATATCAAATATCAGTCCTTTTGCTCGGCTTCGGGATCGGTGACCTCGGTGTACTCACCCTCGGGCATAGGCTCTTCAGCCTCAGTCTCGGTCTCAGCCTCGGTCTCTGCCTCGGCAGCCGCATTGGCATCAGCCTGCGCAGCGGCAATGCTCAAAGCCTCGGTTTCGGGCAGCTCGGAGAGCGAATTCAAGCCGAATACGCGCAAAAACTTATCTGTGGTAACGTACAGCATGGGGCGACCGGGGGCATCCAGTCTGCCGCAAGCCTCAATCAGATTCTTGTCAAGCAGGGAGCCGACGGCATAAGAACTGTCCACACCGCGTACCGCGTCAATGTAAGCACGGGTGACGGGCTGGTTGTAGGCAACGATGGCAAGCACCTCCAGAGAGGATGCGGAGAGGTTGCCGCCTCTCTTGATGCCCAGCGCCTCGCGGATATAGGGCATATATTGCTCCTTGGTGGTCAGCTGGCAGGTCTCGGGCAGGCAGAGCATCATAATGCCTCTGCCGGTCTTTTCATATTCGGTTGCCATGTGCTCGCAGAACAGCTTGACGTCTGCAGGGGAAAGCCCCAGCACCTCGGCAAGCTTGTCGTATTTGACGGGATAGCCTGCGGCAAACAAAATGGCTTCAATGGCTTCACCGATGTCGGTGATGGTGGGCATTTGTTGTTCGTTCATGCTTGCGGTACCTCACTGGTTTGATTTTGGGGTTGTCTTTGGTCTGCGGGAATGGGATTGATGCGCAGTCGCGCATTGGAGCGGTAGAGCGAGTGCTCATCCATGTCCTCGTCGTCAAGCAAAATATCGCGCACCTTGAGCAGCTCCAGAACGCCAAGGAAGATGGCGATCATATCGGCATGCGAGACCGAATCCGAGAGCAGCTCCTCGATATTGGTCCATTCCTTTTTCTTCATGCGGTGCAAAATGCCCACGATTTTTGCCTCGACCGGTACGATGGGCTTGGAGATCATGGGGGAGAATACCACCTTTTCATTGCCCTGATTTGCCTCGTTATAGGCAATGATGCGTCTGACCGCGGCGCACAGTGAGGTCACCTGCTGGTCGTCCACAAAGGTTTTGTCAATCGAAATTTCATCGGTATCCTTAACCATTCTGCCGCTGTAGCGCTCGTATCTTTGCTTGAGCTTTGCAGCACCCTCCTTGGCTTGCTGATATTTCAGCAATGCGTCAGCCAGCTCGGCACGGGGGTCCTTTTCATCCGACTTTTCGTCGCGCGGGAGCAGCATTTTGGTCTTGATCAGGATCAGCTCGCTTGCCATGACCAAAAACTCGGAGGCAACCTCCAGGTCCAGCTTTTGCGCCTGCGCAATATAAGCCAGATACTGGTCGCAGATCAGCGCGATCGGGATATCCTGAATGCTGACCTTGTTTTTCTGTATCAGGGTCAGCAACAGATCCAACGGACCGTCAAAGTCAAAGGATTCGATTTTGTATTTCAGTTCTGCCATAAAACACCGCCGTTATGCAAAAATCAAAGTAAGGATATAATCGAGGGGAATGGAGAAAACCAAGCGCAGCAGATCCATGATAAATCTGACCGCGGTATCGATGGGATGAATGCCCATACGGGAGAGCACCAACAAAATCACGATCAGAACGATTCCGGTATATCTTTCATACTGCATGACCTTGAAATACAGCTTGGTAGGCAGGAAGATATAGATGAATCGGGAACCGTCAAACGGGGGAACGGGGATCAGATTAAAGAGCGCCAGCGCAAGATTGAGATAGGTGGCAAGATCCAGAAAGATCAGCAGCACCTCTACGGCAACGTGCGGATTTTGCGCAGCGCCTGCCAGCACCAAAAAGAAGGCGGTCAGCATATAAAGCGTATGGCTGATCAGCGCCATGAGCAGGTTGGATACGGGACCTGCAATGCCCGAGAGTGCCATGCCTACTCTGGGATTTTTAAAATTGCGTGCGTGGATCGGCACGGGATTTGCCCAACCGATGCCAATGGTCAGCATGGCAAGAAAGCCGATGGGATTGAGGTGCTTTAAGGGGTTGAGCGTCAGTCTGCCAAGATCCTTGGCTGTGGGATCGCCCAGCTTGTAAGCAACCCATCCGTGTGCAGTTTCGTGCACACACAGGGAAAGCATAATAATGGGGAGCGAGAGCAGCACGGAGATCAGTGCCCACTTGAAGCTCTCTCCTTCAAATCCATAGGTTATGCCGGTTTGAATCAAATTTAATAACATGTTTTACCTCGAATAAACGGGATCTTCAACGTCAAGCGCCATCAGATCCTCAAAGGTCTCGCGTCGAACCACCACGCGAGCCTGACCGTCCTTGACCATGACCAGCGGAGGACGGAGGAGCTTGTTGTAGTTGGAAGCCATGGAGTGCTGATATGCACCCGTGACAAGCATGGCGAGCACGTCGCCGCGCACGGGGCGCTGCAGCATCATGCCTTCGCCCAAAAGGTCGCCCGATTCGCAGCATCTGCCTGCCAGTGTTGCGCAAAAATCTGCGGGCAGGTCAGCCTTGTTGGCAATCAGAGCGGTATAGGGGGATTGATAGAGCGCGTATCTGGGGTTATCAGCCATGCCGCCGTCCACCGATACGTAATTTTTGAAGCCGGGAATCTCCTTGACAGAGCCCACGCTGTACAGCGTCACACCCGCAGCGGCAACCAGGGAGCGTCCGGGCTCCAGAATCACGCGGGGCATGGGGATGCCGTGACTTGTGCACAGCGCTCTGACCTTATCTGCAAAGGTCTGCATGGTGCCCTCGATATCAAGCTCGGGCTGATCCTTTGTGTAGCGCACGCCAAGACCACCGCCCAGATTGAGCTCGGGCAGGCGAATGCCGTGAGTGCTTATCATCTCTGCCATGAATTTGACCATCATGGCAGCGGCATCCACAAAGGGCTGCGCGTCAAAGATCTGCGAGCCGATATGGCAGTGGAAGCCCTGCAAATCCACACCGGGGGCATCCAGTGCCGCCTTGACGATTTGCGCGGCTTGTCCTGTATGAATGGCAGAACCGAACTTGGAATCCACACCGCCCGTGGAGATTGCCTTATGTGTGTGCGGATCAATGCCGGGCGTGATGCGCAACAGAATGCGCGCACGCATGCCGCGTGCAAGGCTTGCATTGCTCAGCGCCTGCAGCTCCTCTGCGTTGTCCACCACAAAGGTGCCAACTCCCATATCCAGTGCCTGTTCGATATCGCGGTCGGTTTTGTTGTTGCCGTGGAAGTAGATGCGCTCTGAGGGGAAGCCTGTGCGGCTTGCAATGTAAAGCTCACCGGGGGAGACGCAGTCGATTCCCATGCCCTCGTCGGCGGCGATGCGGTAGATCTCTGCACAGCAAAGCGCCTTGGAGGCAAAGAGCGGAAGGGCTGCTTCTCCAAAGGATTGCTTGGCGCATCTGATGTAAAGGCGCATCTGCGCGCGGATATAGTTTTCATCCAGAATATTGACCGGCGTGCCAAACTCACGGGCAAGCTCGACCGTATCCAGACCGCCAATGGTCAGGTGACCTTGGCTGTTTATATCAAAATGGGGATAGAGAATCATGGCAAAATACCTCGTGCTTGGAAACTTAGTTGGGGGTGGGAAGATCTGCATGTGCGCAGATGACCTTCCATACCTCGCTTTTTCCTTCGCCCTTGAGAGAGGAGAAGGGGATGATGGGGGTACCCTCTTTGATCAGAGGGTGAGAGGCAAGAGAAGCAAAGCTTTTCTCGCGCTCGGTCTTGTTGAGCTTGTCAACCTTGGTGGCAACAACGGCATAAGGTATGCCGCCGGCATTGAGAAATTCCACCATCATTTCGTCGTCGCGCGTCAGTCCCACGCGGCTGTCCACCAGCTGCAGCACAAGGCAGAGCAGGTCAACGTTGGGGTTGTTGGTGAAATAGCCGTCGGTCAGTGCCGACCACTTTTTCTTGTCCTCGGGATTGCGGGCGGCAAAGCCGTAGCCGGGCAGGTCCACAAGGAAAAGCTTCTTATCTACGTTATAGAAATTGACCGTGATGGTTTTGCCGGGCGAGCCGGAAACGCGCGCCAGCGATTTTCTTCCCAAAAGCGTGTTGAGCAAAGAGCTCTTTCCCACGTTGGAGCGCCCCGAAAAGGCGACCTGCGGAATGGGATTGGTGGGAAACTGCTTGGCAAGTCCCGCGCTGATCTGCAGCTGGGAGTTCTGGGTTTGTAAAGCCATTATTTTACCTCTTTGAATGCCGTTGCGGGAGTGCGCTGTGCGCTGCTTGCAACGGGAATGTATTCGGGGATGTCGTCGTTTTTGATCTCGACCGATGCAGCGGCAGTGGTGGGCTGCACAAGTGCTATGGCAAGTACGTCCTCAATGCGGTTGCAGGGAATGAAGCGAACGTTCTCCTTGACCTCGGGATCAATCTTCCAAAGATCGCGCAAATTGTCCGCAGGAATACACACGGTATCTGCCCCCGCAGCGTAAGCGGCAAGGGATTTTTCCTTCAAGCCGCCAATAGCAAGCACTCTGCCGCGCAGCGTGATCTCACCCGTCATGGCAACCGTGCGCTTGACCGGAATGCCCGCAAGTGCGCTGATCATGGCGGTTGCCATAGTCACACCTGCGCTGGGACCGTCCTTGGGCACTGCGCCCTCGGGTACGTGAATATGAATATCCTTTTTGGTATAGAAATCGGTGGGAATGCCGTATTCGGCTGCAACCGAGCGCACCCAGGTCAGTGCGGCACGCGCGCTTTCCTTCATCACGTCGCCAAGCGAGCCGGTCAGCTCCAGCTTGCCTGTGCCGTCGGTCACGGCAACCTCCACGCGCAGCACGTCGCCGCCCACCTCGGTCCATGCAAGACCGTTGACCTCGCCGATCTGATCGACGGGGGCAATGGAATCGGGCAGACGCTTGCGCGGGCCAAGATAGCCCTCGATATCACATCCATCGATCGTCACGCGCTTGCAGCCCTGCTCCACAATCTTCTTGGCAGCCTTGCGGCAAAGATCCGAGATGGCGCGCTCCAGGTTACGCACGCCTGCCTCACGGGTATAATACTCAATCAGCTCGTCAATGGCTGCGTCGGTCAGCTTGACTGTGCGACCCGAAAGCCCGTGGCGCTTGAGCTGCTTGGGGATCAGGTGGTTTTTGGCAATGCTGTGCTTTTCGTTTTTGGTATAGGTAACAAGCTCAATGATCTCCATACGGTCAATCAGCGGACGCGGCACGGTTTCCAACGTGTTGGCAGTCGCGATAAACAGGCAGTCGGAAAGATCAAAGGGCATTTCCACAAAATGGTCGCGGAAGAATTTGTTCTGCTCGGGATCCAGCACCTCAAGTAATGCGGAGGAGGGATCACCGTGCGCACTGATCGAGAGCTTGTCGATCTCGTCCAGCAAGATCAGCGGATTGCGCACGCCTGCGCGCGATATGGCGTCAATAATTCTGCCGGGCATGGCACCGATATAGGTCTTGCGGTGACCGCGGATATCTGCCTCGTCACGCACACCGCCCAAAGAGACGCGTACGTACTTGCGCTTCATGGCGCGAGCAATCGATGCGGCGATCGAGGTCTTTCCCACACCGGGAGGGCCAACCAGGCAAATGATCTGATTCTTGAGCTCGGGGGAGAGCTGCTTGACAGCCATGAATTCAAGGATTCGCTCCTTGACCTTTTCCAGTCCGTCGTGATCCGCATCCAGAATCTTTTTGGCAGCGGCAATATTCACGCGGTCCTTGGTAGTCTTGTTCCAGGGCAGGGAGAGGCAAACGTCCAGATAATTTTCCAGTACGTTTGCTTCGGCGGAGCCAAAGGGCGTGCGGGAAAGGCGATCGTTTTCCTTAAGCAGCTTTTTCTCAATTTCCTCGGGCAGGTGCGCCTGCGCAATTCTCTTGCGGTTTTCATAGATCTCGTTGTCACCCTCGCCAAGCTCCTCCTGCAGGGTTCGGATCTGCTCACGCATGTAATATTCCTTTTGGTGTCTTGCAATTCTTTCACGCACGCGCGAGTTGATCATGGCATCGCACTCTAAAATTTCAGCCTCGTGATCCAGCATCAGCGACACGGTCTCAATGCGCACCATGGGATCAAAGCATTCAAGCACTGTCTGCTTATCCTCGGGGCGGAGCAGCACGTTGGCAGCAATCATATCTGCCAGCACACCGGGGTCGCGCTGTGCGCGCGCTGCGTGCATGATCTCCTCGCTCGAGGCGGGCAGGTGACGCACCACGCGCTCCATAGAGGTCAGCGCGCGACGCATATAAGCTTCTGCACGAATGCCGCCGTTGTCCTTGAGTGCGTAGGATTTGCACATGACCTCGGCGTAGGTGGTATCCTCCAAGGGGTGCAGCTGGGTGATCATACCGCGCGTCATACCCACGGCAATGGCGCGGCTCTGTCCGTCACCGGACTTGACCAGCTGTCTGATTTTGGCAACTGTGCCAACGCGGTACAGCTTGGTAATCGAGGGCTCGCCGTCGTCCGGCGCGGCAGGGTCACGCAGTGAGACAAGCAGCACGGGCAGGGAGCCTTGTGCTGCAAGCTTTGCAGCCTGTGCCGAGCCAAAGCTGTCCTCGGTAACGTCGAAATTGATGGTGGCGCCGGGGAAGGCGACAATGCCGCGCAGTGCGATGACCGGCATGGTCAGCTTTTCGGCTGTTTCTATATATCCAGACATGTAAAAATTCCTTTCGTAAATGGGGAAATACTCGATTTTGATACAGAACACTACTATATCAACTTAGCATTATAACACAAGTACGTTGAAAATGCTATACCTTTCAAGGTTTATTTACAATTATAATATAATATTTTCAAAAAAATGCACAAAAAAACGGAATCGGTAAAAACCGATCCCGCTTCCGTATCTGTTCGCGTATGAATCGCGGTGCGAACAGAGCAGATACAACGTTTGGCGTCTTTGCACGCTTGATATCATGAGATTGATATTCCACAAAGTCCGACTTGAGCTGTACCATGACGACGGAACGTCCTGCTTCCGTCGAGCAAGATTATTATACCGCATCCGCCATGATTTGTAAATTAGCAAAGTTGACGATTTTTGACGAGATATTTCGTGAAAAGCACTACGGTTGAGAATTTCGCCACGATTTTTCAAAAGCTTTTTGGCTATTTTCCCGATAGACATGCATGTCGTACCGAACGGGCGTTCCGAAATGGCGCATCAAAGTGCGAAAAAGGAGCTGCCGCACTCGCGCGACAGCTCCTTGAAAAGTGTATCAGCAGTCTCTTTTTTTGATTGCATAAGCTGCTGCAGTCATAGCAATCAGCAGCATCACAGCGGCAAAGCCTGCGGCGGATTTGCAGCCGGATCCGGCATCCGCGGGCTCGGAATTCTCTTCGCCTTGCTCGGAGTCCGAGGACTCAATCTGCTCGCTAGGCTGCTCGGTGGAGTCCGAGCCTGTTGCGTTGGCAGCGGTGGAAACGTAGCTGTATTTGAAACGTCCGGAGGGAGCTACGTCACCGGAGATGTAAAAGTCCATAATATCACCCGAGAAGGTGGTATATACGTAATCGGTGTTGCCTGCGGTGCCTTGATCCGATTCATCGTGTACGTTATCGGTCCAGGCGAAGTTGATGGTGAAATCGTAGCCATCGATCTTCAGCATGCTCTTGGGCACCTTGACCTGCATGTATTTGCCGCCTACGGTGTAGTCCACCTCGCCCACTACTTCGGTCTCATAGCCGTTGCCCGTAAAGCGTTCCAGCGTTGCCTTGGTAGCATCGGGAGAGGTTTTGTTGAGCACGTAATCAAAGGTTTCCCAGCCTTGATTTTGCTGATCCGAATCGATATAAAGCACCATCCAGAGCGGATCGGTATAAGGAGTGATTTTCTCGTTGCATTCCACGTAGAAATAAACGTATTGCTCGTCTCTTGCCACGCGCGCACCGATGATATCGTTTCTGCCCGAATATTCATGGTAGGTCAGATCTCCCCAGCCCTCGCCGTTACGGTCATCCGTGTTGCCGATATAGGCTGCGTAATAGGGAAGAATCTCGTTCCATTGCGTCTCGTCCTTGGTAATATCCACGGTTGCTGCCATGCTGGGTGTGGGAATGGGACGCACGCCCTTGTATTGACGGATAAAGTTGACCATCTGATAGTAATAGTGGTCTTTAAGATCGCCCTTGGTGGGCTCAATGTCGCGAGAGAATTCATCGTTGAACTGATCGCAGAAGGCGTTTGGAACGGCAGAAGCCCAGCCCTCGGGCCAATTATCAATGTTTGCCATTGCCCACTCGTTCCAGCCGGTGATAAAGATCACGCGGGGATCGGTTTCAATCGCATAATTGAATTGCTCGGCAAAGTTATAGCCCCACTTGGATGCTTCCTTGCCCTCGACCTCATAGCGGTTTTGATAATCGTGGGTGTAAGAGCGACCCATAACAAAGTTGCCGCTCATTGCGCTGATCATATCCAGCTCATAGTTGTGGTTCTGCGCAATGCCGACCGTTATCTGCTCCACGTTACCCGTCTTTTTGTCCTTGGTCGAGCCGTAATAAACAGCTTGCGGATAGGTGGAAAGCCAGCCCCATTCGGCAAGAGCGGTCTTTCCTACCTTGTAGGCAGACTGACCGCCGCGCCAGGTGAAGAAATTCACAATCTCCTTGCCTGCGTTGTCACCGGTGGGAATGGAATTCTTGCGCGCCATGAGCATGGGCTTACCCTCCCAGTAGAACCACAGCTTGTGGTAGGTGCCGTCACGGTAAAAGTCCATGTAAAGATCGCGCACCTGCACGTTGGTGTTCTCGCCGCCCGCAAAGGGGAGCATGAAGGAGACCTTAGGGGTCAGTACACCGTCGTCCATAGCGTCCGACCAGGTCTGGAACAGCGCGGTGTAGCCGGGCTTGTGCGTAATGGTGCCGTTGGTGTTGTCGGTCAGCACGGCGTCAATGCCTGCATTGGCAAGCAGCTCGCCCTGACGTCGGATGACCCAAGTGTCGGTGCTTTCATAGTAGCCGTAAATGGATTCGTTCCACGAGCCCTGAAATCCTTTGGGTGTCCATACGGGATGGTTCTTGTCTCGCGCTGCCTCGGGATACTGCTCGACGGCTTGATGGATGTTGATTACGGGAGGACGGTTGTTGTGCCAGGTCCAGAAGAAAATGGCAACCGTTTTGTCCTCGCGCACGTCACCCACGTCTGCGTGGGTCAGAGAGGTGCGTCCCAGACCGTCTGTAAATACCCAGGTGTCGGGCATGACCTCGTGGGTATAGATCGGGCTGTCCTCGGGAATGACATACTCGTCGGGGGCGGTGTGATTGCCGTCCACCGGGATTTCAAAGGGCTCGCATTGGCCAAAGGGCTCTGCGGGCACTTGGGTAAAGGTGATCTTCAGCTCGGGCTCGCCTGCTTGCTCCTGGCCGTCCAGGTAAAGGAATCCCTTGCTGCCGCTGACGCCGGTGTTGGTCCATACGCCTACCTCGCCGCGGGGCTCGATGACGGCAAACAGGTATTCGCCGGCAGGCTGCGGATCAAAGTCCAGGCGATTGGTGGCATTGTCCTGCATGGGGTCAATGCGCACCGAGGCGATGGGCTCTGCCTCCATAGAGGCAACGGGATCACCCGTCCATGCAAAAAGTGCCAGCGTGCATGCCGAGTCGGAGGTGGTCCAGGTCGGCATGGCCATGGAAAAGCCGGTGAATTCGGCGTTGACCTTGGCACGGTAGGCAAACGTTTCCTCAACGCGCACAGCACCGCGCGTGCCGGTACCGTTTTGAATAGATACCTCGGCAGCTCCAGCCGAAAGCGTCAGGAGGGAAAGGCAGGAGGTAACCATCAGCACAGCCAGAATCAGTGGAAGTGCTTTTGTGAAAAGGGGGGATTTCATAAACATGATCTCCTTTCATGGTTTTCTGTGAATATTATACCATAATAATCCTTGGCGTGCAATGCTTTCGGCATATTTTATCGCTGTTTGGAAAGCGCGGAAAAATTTTTTGAAAACCTATTGACAAATCAGCGAGCTTATGGTAAAATAGCACGGTAAATGAAGTGAAGCCCCTCGGTTTCCACCCTGCCGCCCGGAGCGCGCATGGGTTGATATTCTCTTATCTTGCACCAAAAGGATCGGTGCAGTGGGCGTACGGGGGCAGTTTGCTTCTGTACGATTTTTATTTTTCGGAGGTGCATACCCATCGCTACCAATCAAAAAGACACGCTTATTAATGAAGAGATCGACTGTGCGCAGATCCGCGTGATCGGCACTGACGGCGCCATGCTCGGTATTATGAGCTCTGATCAGGCATTGCAGATGGCTTACGATAAGTCGCTGGATCTTGTGATGATGTCTCCCGATGCCAATCCCCCCGTGTGCAAGATCATGGACTATGGCAAGTATCGCTTTGAAAAGGATAAGCGCGAGAAGGAAGCAAAGAAGAAGCAGCAGGTGATTGAAACCAAGGAAATTCAGCTCTCCTGCCGCATTGACACCCACGACTACGAAACCAAGATGAAGCGCGGCAGAAAGTTCCTCGAGCAGGGGAACAAGGTCAAGGTCGTGCTGGTATTCCACGGCCGTGAGATGAGCCACCAGCAATTGGGTAAGGACATGATTGACAGATTTATTGACGACTGTGCCGACCTTGGTACGACCGACAAGAAGCCTGTGCTCAACGGCAAGCTGCTCAGCGTAGTCATTTCGCCCATCAAGAAAAAGTAAATTCGTTCATTTTATTACCCCCGAAGGTGCGTCCTTTCCATTGCGCCCCAAGGGGAAAATGATAGTGCCATGAGCACGCCAATCTAAATTGAAAAGGAGAAAAGTAAAATGGGAAAGGTTAAGACACATAAGGCTTCGGCTAAGAGATTTTCCGTTACCGGAACCGGCAAGGTTAAGATGAACCACAGCCACCACCGCCACAAGCTGGGCATTAAGGATCAGAAGAGAAAGAGACATCTGCGCACCGGTGCAACCATTGCAAGCGCAAAGGTCACTGCAAACATCAGAGAACTGATTCAGAAGTAATCGGAAGAAATTAGCAGAAGGAGGATAAGAAAATGGCAAGAGTTAAGGGCGCTATGATGGCGCGTAAGAGAAGAAATAAAGTCCTGAAGGCTGCAAAGGGCTACTGGGGTGCTAAGTCCAAGCACTTCAAGATGGCTAAGCAAGCCGTAATGAAGTCCGGTAACTACGCTTTCGCCGGCAGAAAGATGAAGAAGAGAGATTTCCGTCGTCTGTGGATCACCAGAATTTCCGCAGCTTGCAAGGCAAACGGCATGAACTATTCTTCTTTCATGAACGGTCTGAAGAAGGCAAACGTTACCCTGAACAGAAAGATGCTGTCTGAGATCGCAATCAGCGATCCCGCTGCATTCACCGCTCTGTGCGAGCAGGCTAAGGCTGCTCTGTAAAAATTGCATATTGGGGATGCCCGCGCGTGACGCAGGCATCCCCAGTTGCGTTTTTTGGTATAGGCATACTCCTTGAAAATCAAGGGGATTTGCCATGATAATGGGCTGTGTGCACCTGCGTGCGACAGCCCGTTTTCCCCATCATACCCCTTGTGATGACCGGGGAAAAACACGTTCGGAAAGGAGAGAATTATGCAGAATTCGAGCGAAATTATCACCTCCAGACAAAACCAATACGTCAGCCTTGCCGCCTCGCTGCTTGACAGAAAGCGCCGTCGGAGCGAAGGGTTGTTCCGCTTTGACGGGGTCAAGCTGTATTGCGAGGCGATCTTGCGCGGTGTGCGTCCCGAGTTTTTGCTGGTGGATGCTGCGCAGGCAGATGCCGTGGATGCCAAGGCACGCAGCCTGTACGGCTTTGGATTGGATGCCGCTTCTTGTCGCATCCTGCAGCTTTCGCACGATCTCTTTGGAAAAATTTCGGACGAAAATGCCCCCGAGGGCATGATATGTGTGGCAAAATATATTGACAAATTTCATAAAATTGCTACAATAAATAGTAGTACCGAGGAATTGAACGCGCTTGCCGATCCTGCCGCAGGCAAGATCCTTTTGTGCGAATCCTTGCGAGATCCCGGAAACGTGGGCACCGTGATCCGAACCGCATATGCCTTTGGAATTGATTGGCTGGTGCTGAGCAACGATTGCGCCGACTTGTACAATCCCAAAACGCTGCGCGGTGCAATGGGCACGCTGTTCTCGCAAAAAATTCTGCTTGTGGATGACCTTGCCGCGGCTGTGCAGCTGCTGCAGAGTAAGGGCAGAAAAATCTATGCCGCAGCGCTTGACGAGCAAGCAAGACAGCTTGGCAGCTTTGCCTTTGGAAAGGGCGACTGTGCCGTGATTGGCAACGAGGGGCACGGGCTTTCCGAGCAAGTGATCAGGGCTTGTTGTGAGAACGTGTATATTCCCATGGCGGGCGATGCGGAATCCTTGAATGCGTCTGTTGCGGCAGCCGTTCTGATGTGGGAGATGTGCCGCAGCTGAGCTTGATTTTGTGATGAAAAGAAAGGAGACAAATTGCATGAACAGAGAAGAAAAGCTGTTTTCGGTCTGGCTGTCACTTTGCGTGGGCATTGCCAATACCGAATTTGTGTCGCTACTTGAGCAGTTTGGCTCTGCATACGCACTTTTCAGAGCAGAGGAGAGCGAGATCGAGGCGCTGGACGTAAGCGACGCGCTCAAGGGCAAGCTGTGCAACAAATCTCTGGACGAGGCGTACGGTATACTGGATTTCTGTCAGAAGCACAACGTAGGCATTCTGTGCTATACCGATCCTGCATACCCGTCGGTGCTGCGTGCGATCAAGGCTCCGCCCTGCGTGCTGTACTATAAGGGGAAGCTACCCGATTTCGAGCACCGCCTGTTTATTGGCATGGTTGGCACGCGCAGCATGAGTGAATACGGCAAGGAGATGGCGTATAGAATAGCCTATGAGCTGGCAAGCACGGGTACTGTGATCGTCAGCGGCATGGCACTTGGCGTGGATGCGGCATGTGCCGTGGGCGCACTGGCTGCCAAGGGCTGCACGGTTGCCGTGCTGGGCTGCGGCATTGACGTGCCTTATCCCCGTGCGCACGACAGACTTATGAACGCCATTGCCGGGCAGGGGCTTGTGCTGACCGAATTCCCGCCCTCTACACCGCCCAGAGGCTATCATTTTCCGCTGCGTAACCGTATCATCAGTGCACTTTGCGCGGGTACGGTGGTGGTTGAGGCAGGCTTGACCAGCGGTGCGCTGATTACGGCAAGGGAAGCCATTCTGCAGGGCAAGGATATTTATGCCGTGCCCGGAAACGTAGGCGATCCCAATACCTCGGGTACCAATGCGCTGATTCGTGACGGTGCTGCCGTTGTGCTCAGCGCACGCGATATTCTGCAAAACTATGCGTTCTTGTACCGCGACAGTGTGGACAGTGCCAGACTGATGCGCGCGCAGGAGCGTTCCGATCCCGATCCTGCCGTCTTTGCACGGTATGGCGTCGGTCTGCCTGCGGAGACCTCGGCTCCCGTGACTGTCAAACGCGTCAGGGAAGAGCAGCTTGGGCAGGCGCAACCCGTCAAAAAGCAATCCAAAAAAGAACCGGAAAAAGAGACAGAGCAAAAGCAGGCAACCGTGGAGCAACGTCAGGATGATTCTGCAAAGGCGCTGGAGTCGTTTTCCGAAAGACAGCGCGAGATGTTCGCGCAAATCCCGCTGGATAAGGCGATCCCGGCTGATTGGCTGGTGAGATGCGGATATCCTACGCACGAGGTCATGACCGCACTGACCATGTTTGAGATCAAGGGTCTTGTGCATTCGCTGCCCGGCGGACTTTACACTCGAAAATAATAATACCGTTTACGGAAAGGATAATAGATAACGTATGGCAAATCTGGTAATCGTGGAGTCACCCTCCAAAGCAACAACAATCAAGGGATATCTTGGCTCCAACTATAAGGTCATTGCATCCAAGGGTCACGTGCGTGACCTGCCTAAGAGCACGCTGGCAGTGGATATTGAGAATGGCTTTGACGCGCATTATATCAACGTGCGCGGCAAGGGCGACCTGATCAAGGAGATCCGTAAGGAAGCCAAGCATGCAACCAAGGTCTTCCTGGCAACCGACCCTGACCGCGAGGGCGAGGCAATTTCCTGGCACTTGGCGGCTGTGTTGGGCATCCCGGTGGAAAAGACCCAGCGCGTGACCTTCAATGAAATCACCAAAACCGCAGTCAAGACTGCGATCAAGCAGCCCAGACAAATCGATATGGACCTGGTGGACTCGCAAAGAGCGCGCCGCATCGTGGACAGAATCGTGGGCTATAAGATCAGCCCTCTGCTCTGGAAAAACGTCAAGCCCGGTCTTTCCGCAGGTCGCGTACAGAGCGTGGCAACCAAGATGATCGTGGAGAGAGAAAACGAGATCCGCGCATTCGTGCCCGAGGAATACTGGACCATTGCAGCACACCTGAATACCGAGGATGGTGCGCACGTGCTGGCACGCTTCTGGGGGGATGGCAACGGCAAGGTCAAGCTGACCTGCCGCGAGCAGGCGCAGGCTGTTGTGGATGCCGTGCAGGGCAAAAACTTTACGGTTTCTGACGTCAAGCGCGCAACCAGACACAAGGCCCCCGCACCACCCTTTACCACCTCCACTATGCAGCAGGAGGCTTCCCGTAAGCTGGGATTCCAGTCTCAGAGAATCATGCGCGTGGCGCAGGAGCTTTACGAGGGTATCAACGTCGGCTCCGAGAACGGCGGCGTGCAGGGTCTGATCACCTACATGCGTACCGACTCGTTGCGCGTCTCCGAGGAGGCACAGGGCGCAGCGCTGGTTTATATTGCAGGCAAGTACGGTGAGCAGTATTGTCCCGCAACCCCCAGAACCTATAAGGTCAAGGCAGGCGCGCAGGATGCGCACGAAGCCATCAGACCCACCAAGGTGGAGCTGGAGCCCGCTAAGATCCGCAAGTATCTGACTACCGATCAGTACCGTCTTTACAAGCTGATCTGGGAGAGATTTGTGGCAAGCCAGATGCAGTCCGCAGAGCTGGCAACGCTGAGCGTGGACTTTGTATCCGAGGGATACATTTTCCGTACCGGCGGTTATACCGTCACCTTCCCCGGTTATATGGTCATGTATGAGGAATCCACCGATGAAAAGGCGGATGAGAACGACCCCGACCAGATGAGCGATATCCGCCTGCCCGATATGAAAAAGGGTCAGGTATGGAACAGCGATTCGATCGATCCCGCATGTCACTTCACTGAGCCTCCGGCACGCTATACCGAGGCAACTCTGATCAAGAATCTGGAGGAGAAGGGCATCGGCAGACCCTCGACCTATACCACCATCATTACCAACATCTCCAAGAATTACGTTTCCCGTGATGGTAAGTCTCTGTATCCCACCGCATTCGGTGAGGTGACTACCAAGCTCATGGAGGAGAACTTCAAGTCGATCGTGGATTACCGCTTTACCGCACGCATGGAGAGCGATCTTGACTCGATCGAAAAGGGCAGCGTGCAGATGAACAACGTGCTGGATAAGTTCTGGAAGGACTTTTCCGGTCAGCTGGAGAGTGCCGAGCAGGCACTGGCAAGCACCAGCTATGAGCTGCCCGTGGAAAAAACCGATATCATTTGCGATAAGTGCGGTGCGACCATGATCGTCAAGAACGGCCGCTTTGGCAAGTTCGCAGCCTGCCCCAACTATCCCACCTGCAAGAACACCAAGCCTCTCAATACTGTCAAGAAGGAAAAGGCAGCTGTCGAGGGCGAGCAGACCGAAAAGAAGGTCGTGTTGGCTGATTTCAAGTGTGAAAAGTGCGGTGGCGATATGGTGCTGCGCTCGGGTCGTTACGGCAGCTTCTACGCTTGCGCAAACTATCCCACCTGCGCATTCACTAAGCCCAGAACCAAGGATATCGGCGTGCCTTGCCCCAAGTGCCAGAGCAAGGTCGTCATGAAGTACGGTAAGAACAAGACCGTGTTCTACAGCTGCGAAAAGTATCCTACCTGCGATTTCTCCTCCTGGGATATGCCCACGGGACAGAGCTGCCCCTCTTGCGGCGGCATGCTGTTCCGTAAAAAGGGCAAGGCGCAGATCGTTTGCCACGATAAGGCATGCGGCTACACCAGAGAGGCAACCGAAAAGGAAATGACCGGTGAGGTTGAAGCATAATGGCTGAATATATTTCGATTCTGGGCGCGGGACTTGCCGGCAGTGAGGCTGCATGGCAGGCAGCGCAGCGCGGTGTCAAGGTCAGACTTTACGAGATGAAGCCGATCAAGTATACACCCGCACACCACGCCCCCACCTTTGGCGAGCTGGTTTGCTCCAACTCGCTGCGCTCGGATGCGCCCTCCAATGCCGTGGGGCTGCTCAAAGAGGAGATGCGCGCCATGGGCTCGCTGATCATGCAGGCAGCCGATGCTACGCGCGTGCCCGCAGGCTCTGCGCTGGCAGTGGACAGAGTGCTGTTTTCCGAGTATATTACAAATCACATCCGCAATCACCCCAATATTGAGGTGATTGAGGCGGAGTGCGAGTGTCTGCCCGACGACGGCATCACCGTGATCGCCACGGGACCCTTGACCAGTGAGCCAATGGCGAGATTTATCCGCGAGGAGCTGGGTTGCGGTGGCTTGCATTTCTTTGATGCTGCAGCCCCCATTGTGGATGCCGAGAGCATCAATATGGACGTGGCGTTTTTCGCCTCCCGTTACGATAAGGGAGACGCGGACTATATCAATTGCCCCATGACGCGCGAGCAATACGACGCCTTTTATCAGGCGCTGATTACCGCCGAAGAAGCGGCGCTTAAGGAATTTGACCGCGAGCAGCAAAAGGATCTGACCGTATTTGAGGGCTGTATGCCGGTTGAGGTCATGGCACGTCGCGGCTACGATACGCTGCGCTATGGACCCTTGAAGCCGGTTGGTCTGATCGACCCGCGTGTTGGTAAAGAGTCTTATGCGGTGGTGCAGCTGCGTAAGGAGAACAAGGAGGGTACGATGTACAACCTTGTCGGCTTCCAGACGCACCTGACCTTCCCCGAGCAGCGTCGCGTGTTCCGTATGATCCCCGGACTTGAAAACGCGGAATTTTTGCGTTACGGTGTCATGCACCGCAATACCTACCTCTCCTCTCCCGGTCTGCTTGGCGCAGATTATGCCATGCTGGAAAGACCGAACGTTTATTTCGCAGGGCAAATGACAGGTGTGGAGGGCTACGTGGAATCCGCGGGCTCGGGGCTTGTGGCAGGCATCAACGCTGCGCGTCGCGCAAAAGGACTGGACCCGCTGATCCTTCCGCGCACCACCATGATTGGTGCCATGGCGCTGTACGTGCAAAACGGCAGCGTGGGCGCGTTTACCCCCATGAATGCAAACTTCGGCATCATTCAGATGCCCCAAAAGAAAGTGAAGGGCGGAAAGGCGGCAAGAAACGCGGTCATCGCGCAAACTGCCATTTCCACCATTCAACAATTACTGCCCGAGATCAACGCGTAAATCAAAGGCAGGGAAAGGACCCTTATGAACCATTCTGTCAACAGCTATCCCAAGCCCTACGAGGGGCTTCAGGAAAGGCTGGGATACCGATTTGAAAATCCTTCATATCTTCAAAAGGCTCTGACGCACTCCTCTTATTCCAATGAGCAAGGGGACAAGCACCACCACCTGCTTTGCAACGAGCGCCTGGAATTTTTGGGCGATTCGGTGCTCTCCTTGGTGGTCAGCCGCTATCTGTATACTGCTTATCCCGACCTTGCGGAGGGTGAGCTGACCAGAATGCGTGCCGAGATCGTGTGTGAGCGCGGACTCTCCGCTTTTGCCGAGCAGATCCATTTGGGTGATTACATCTACCTTGGCGTGGGTGAGGAAAAGAACCACGGCAGACAGCGCAAGTCTATTCTGGCGGACGCAGTGGAGGCTGTGCTTGCTGCAGTCTATCTGGACGCGGGCGAGCGTGGCATGGCTTGCGTGACCGAGATCTTGCTGCCTTTCGTGCAAAAGGAAATTGCCAACGCAGGCGCACAGGGATCGAGCGACTATAAAACGCTTTTGCAGCAGTTTGTGCAGCAAACCGAGGGCGATTTTCTGGAATACGTTACGGTTGGCGAGAGCGGACCCGATCACCAAAAGACCTTTACGGTGGAGGCAAGACTCAACTCTAACGTCATCGGTCGCGGTACGGGTCAGTCCAAGCGTCGCGCGGAGCAGAATGCTGCGCGTCAGGCTCTGGAGCTGTTTGGCGTTTCGCCATGAGTCGCCATCTCAACGTTCCGATTTTTATCCCGCATCTCGGCTGTCCGCACACCTGCGTGTTCTGCAATCAGCGCTCCATTTCGGGCAAGCAATCGTTTGACCCCGACACGGTGCGCGAGCAGATTGTTGGTGCGCTGGATACCACCAAGGAGCAGGATACTGCCGAGATTGCCTATTTCGGCGGCTCGTTTACAGGCATTGACCGCGCCCTGATGATCCGGCTTTTGGGTATTGCGCAAGAATTCGTGCAAAATCCCCCCAAGGGCAAGGCGCACGTGTGCGGTATCCGCGTATCCACCAGACCTGATTACATATCCGAGGAGATCATTGAAATTCTATGTGCATTCGGTGTGCGCACGGTTGAGCTTGGATTGCAGAGCATGGACGACGGTGTGCTTGCTGCTTCGGAGCGCGGACATGATGCCGCTTGTGGCGAGCGCGCCTGCCGCATGCTGTTGGATGCAGGCTTTACGGTTGTGGGACAGACTATGATCGGCTTGCCGGGCAGTACGCCCGAAAGCGAGGTACGCACGGCGCAAAAGCTGTGCCATATCGGTGTGCAGGCGGCAAGAATTTATCCGACCGTGGTGTTTGCCGATACCGCGCTTTGCCGCATGATGCAAAAGGGCACGTATACACCGCTTGATCAGGCGGACGCAGTGGCGCGCAGCGCGCGTGTGCTGGACGTGTTTGAGCGGCACGGTGTGCAGGTCATCCGCATAGGACTTTGCGCCTCGGATAACTTGAGTGACCCCGCGTGTGCCGTGGCAGGTGCCAATCATCCCGCCATGGGTGAGCTTGTGCGATCGGAGTTATATTATCAAAAGCTCAGAGAATTACTGCGCGGAGCAAAATCGCCCGTGCAGACAGTATATATCCCCGCCCGTGAGCTGTCGGTTGCCATCGGACAGCACAGGCGAAATTTATCGCGACTCCAAGAGGAATTCGGCAGCGCGCTGCGATTGGTCGCACGCAATTGCCAAGCGCCTCAACTCTATGAAAAGGAGACGGAACATTGTACTTAAAATCGATTGAATTGCAAGGCTTTAAATCCTTCCCGGACAGAACCAAGCTGGTATTTGATAACGGCATGGTCAACGAGCAGGCAGGCGTTACCGTCATTGTCGGTCCGAACGGAAGCGGTAAGTCCAACATTGCGGACGCTATGCGTTGGGTACTGGGTGAAATCTCGTCCAAATCCCTGCGCGGTACCAAGATGGAGGACGTTATCTTCGGCGGCGCGGACAGCCGCCGCCCCATGGGTTATGCCGAGGTGTCGGTCACCTTTGATAACACGGGAGATTTTGCTAAGCTGGATTGCCCCTATGATGAGGTTACGGTGACCAGACGTTACTTCAGACAGGGTGAGAGTGAATATTTCATCAACCGCCGTGCGGTCAGATTGCGCGATATTTACGAGCTGTTTATGAATACCGGTATCGGCAGAGACGGCTACTCCATCATTGGTCAGGGTCGAATTGCCGAAATGGTTTCCAGAAAGAGCGACGAACGCCGCAGCACCTTTGAGGATGCTTCGGGTATTGCCAAGTACCGCCATAAGAAGAACGAGGCGGAGCGCAAGCTTGCCAAGGCTGAGGAAAACATGGTGCGTATCAACGACGTGTTCTCTGAGGTATCCGCGCAGGTAGGTCCTTTGGAAAAGGAGGCGGGCAAGGCAAAGCGCGCCATCGAGCTCATGGACAGCAAAAAGCGTGCGGACGTCAGCCTTTGGCTGTATGATACCGAGCGCTTCCGCAATGAGATTGCAGTGGCAGAGGATGCGCTCAAGCATTCCTCCTTTGACCTGCAAACCGCAGAGGATTCGCTGCAGGCAATGGAAATGCAGAATAACCGTTTGTTCGAGGCATCTCAGTCCAACAAGATGGCATCCGAGCAACTGCTGACCCAGATCCGCGAGCAAACGCAGGAGAATCATACCTTGGATAGCGAATTCCGTGTGACCGAGAGCAATATCGCACACACCAAGGAGCTGATTGAGGCTGCAAACTCTGCCATGGCGCTTTCTCAAAAGAACATGGAGCAGGAGCAGGAGGCTTGCGGTGAGCACTCCGCGCGCATTCTGGCGCTTGCCGAGCAGAGTGCAAAGCTGGAGCAGGAGCAGGGCGCTATTACCGAGGAGATCCGTACCACCCGTGCCAAGATCGCAGTGCTGGAGGCAGATATTGCTACCGCGCTTTCGGATATTCGTGAGGCAGAGGCTGAGGCAACCGACATTCGCGTGCGTATTTCTGTGTTGGAGAATGCCAAGAACAGCGGCAGCGACCGCAACAGTGACATTCTTGCCGATATGGAAACCTACGAGCGCGCTGCAGAAGCACTGCAAAAGCAGAGTGCCGATAAGCAAAAAACGGTTGGAGATTACCAAAAGGCGATCGACGAGGCAACAGCCGAGATCGATGCTTATAATAAAAAGCTGACCGAGCTCAACAGTGCCTATGGCGAGTTGATCGAGCAGCTCAATACAGTCAAGCTGCGCCGTGATTCCGCGCAGCAGAGAATTCAGACCTTCAAGCAGATGGAAGAAAGCTTTGAGGGCTATGCCAACAGCGTGCGCTTTGTCATGAACCGCTATGCTGAAGGCAAGATCACCGCTCCCGGCGGAGCACCCGTGGGCAAGATCTACGGACCGCTTTCCAAGGTGGTCTCAGTGGATGAAAAGTACGTCACCGCCATTGAAACCGCACTGGGTGCTAACTTGCAGCATATCGTAGTGGACGATGAAGAGACCGCAAAGGCTGCCATGTATGCTTTGAAAAAGGGTGAGGCGGGCAGAGCAACCTTCTTCCCCCTGACCTCCATGCGCCCCTCTGCGCCCACCCCCGAAATGCGCGATGCATCCGGCTACCGTGGCTATATCGCGGTTGCGGACACGCTGCTGGATTGCGACGATAAGTTCAGGGACGTGGTCTCCTCGCTGATCGGCAGAACCGTGATCTTTGATAATATCGACAATGCAACCGCCATGGCAAAGGCACTGCGCTACCGCGTGCGCGTGGTCACCCTGGACGGTCAGCAGATCAATATGGGCGGCTCGTTTACGGGCGGCTCGGTGCGTCAGGGCTCCAGCGTGCTTGGCAGAGCTGCCGAGATCAAGCGACTAAAGGAGACGCGCGACGCATGCGACAAGCAGCTGGCAGGGCTGCAAAAGGACGCAGATACCAACAAGCAGCAGATCCAGGATATTACCGACGACAAGGCGTCAAGCGAGGATCGCCGTGAGCTTTTGGGCGTGCTGATGAACACAGAGAACGCACAGCTTGAGCAGATCAACGCAAAGATCGAAGCCAACAACACGCTGCTTGAAAAAATGCGCGAGGACTACGAGCAGATCATCGCCATGAGCGAGAGATACGAGGAAGACCTGGCTGTGCTGCAGGCGGACGAGTTGAATGCTGTACGTGTGGTCAAGGAGATCACCGCGGTCAGACAACAGAAGGACGAGCAGAGACTGGATCTGGAGGATCACGTGGCGGACCTGAACGACCGCATGACTGCCGTGATCATCAGGATCAGCGAGACTGCAAAGGATAACGAGACCGAGCACACGCTGCTGAGCGTTTGCAGAAGTCGCGTTGATCTGTATGCCGAGGAGATCCGCGCTTCCCGCGAAAGAATTATTTCGCTGGAGGATATGATCGAGGGCTATACCGTATTCCAGGCAGATAACAGACAGAAATTTGAGGCGGGACAGGAAAGATTACAGGAGCTCAATGCAAAGCGTGCAGGCGTGGAAAGCGACAGCATGGACTTTGAGAGAAAGCTCAATGAGATGAATGCCCGCATGCGCGAGAAGATGAGCCAGAAGGAGGTTATCTTCCGTGAATATACCAAGTGCGAGACAAAGCTGACGCACCTGCGTGAGGAGCTGGATAAGCTTTCCTCCAAGCTTTGGGATGACTATGAGATGACGCGTGCTGACGCCATCGCGCTCGGTTATCCCGCCATTACACCCGAAAACCGTTGCGAAATGGTGGCGCTGCAAACAGATTGCCGCAACAAGCTGCGTGCGATTGGTCACGTGGACCTGGGTGCTGTGGAAAAATATCAGGAAGTCAAAAAGAGATACGACGAGATGTACGAGCAGATTGCCGATCTGGAAAAATCCAGAGCCGAGACGCTCAAGATCATTGCCGAGCTGGAGGCTGAGATGAAGGCTGTCTTTGTAGAGTCCTTCAATCAGATCAACGAAAACTTCGGCAAGGTCTTCGCCGAGCTGTTTGGCGGTGGCTCTGCCGAGCTGTCCTTGTCCGATCCCGAGAACATTCTGGAATCCGGTATTGAGATCAAGGCGGCACCTCCCGGAAAGATCATCAAGAATCTGATGCAGCTCTCGGGCGGTGAGCAGGCGTTTATCGGCGTTGCGCTGTTCTTTGCGATCCTGAAGGTCAACCCCACTCCGTTCTGTATTCTGGACGAGATCGAGGCTGCACTGGACGAGGTCAACGTAGAAAGACTTGCGCAGTACATCAAAAGGTACACCGACGGCACGCAGTTCATCATGATCACGCACCGTCGCGGTACCATGGCGGCTGCAACCAGACTGTATGGTGTTACCATGCCCGAGCACGGTATCTCCAAGGTGCTGACGCTGGACGTCAACGATATTGAGAAACAAAAGGAGAGTAACTGGGATGGCATTTTTGGATAAGCTCAAAGCCGGACTGAAAAAGACCAAGGACGCATTGTTCGGCAAGGTCCATGACGTGCTTTCTAATTTCGTCCGCGTGGACGAGGATCTGCTTGATGAGCTGGAAGAGCTTCTGATCGAGGCAGACGTCGGCGTGGGTGCGACCGAGGAGATCATTGACGAGCTCCGTGACCGCATCAAGGACGGCAGAATCAAGGAAAAAGAACAGGTTATGGCAGCTCTGCAAGAGCTCCTGACCGATATGATCGGAGAGGGTGGCACGCTCAACCTCTCCACCACCCCCTCGGTGGTGCTTGTCATCGGTGTCAACGGTGCGGGCAAAACCACCTCGATCGGTAAGATCTCCAAGCGCCTGAAGGCGCAGGACAAAAAGGTTGTGGTTGCGGCAGCGGATACCTTCCGTGCAGCAGCGATCGACCAGCTGCAGGTCTGGTGTGACCGTGCAGAGGTGGAAATGGTGCGCCAGAACGAGGGCAGCGACCCCGCAGCTGTGGTGTTCGATGCCATCAACTATGCCAAGAAAAAGCAGGCTGATGTGCTGATCATTGATACGGCAGGCAGACTGCACAACAAAACCAACCTGATGAACGAGCTTGCCAAGATCAACCGCGTCATTGACCGCGAGCTGCCGGGCGCTGCAAGAGAAAACCTCTTGGTGCTGGATGCAACTACCGGACAGAACGCCATCATTCAGGCAAAGGAATTCGGTAAGGCTGCCAACATTACCGGCTTGACGCTCAATAAGCTGGACGGCACCGCCAAGGGCGGCATCGTGCTCTCTATCAAGAGAGAGCTGGGCATTCCCGTCAAGTTCATTGGCGTGGGTGAGAAGATCGACGACATGCAGGAGTTTGTGGCTGCCGACTTTATCAAGGCACTTTTTGAACAGTAAGAATATGAAAATCGTACTTGCATCACATAATCAAAAGAAGATCAAGGAGCTGCGCGAGATTCTGGCAGGCTATATCCCGGACGTGGAGATCTTGTCTCTGGACGACGTGGGACTGACCGAGGAGATCGAGGAGAGTGGCACCACGTTTGCCGAGAACGCTTTTATCAAGGCGCACGCGGCTGCTACGAGCGGATATATCGGTGTGGGCGATGACTCGGGACTTGAGGTCTACGCGCTGGATCGCGCTCCCGGTATTTACAGTGCGCGATACAGCGGTGAGCACGGAGACGATGAGGCGAACAACCGGCTGCTTTTGCACAATCTTGCAAACAAGCAGGACAGAAGCGGCGCGTTCGTTTGTTGCATTGCCTGCGTGTTTCCCGAGGATCTGACCCGTGGCTACTATTTTGAGGGCAGAACCGAGGGCGAGATCATCAACGAATACAGAGGAGATGGTGGCTTTGGCTATGATCCGCTCTTCTACTATCCGCCCATGGATAAAACCTATGCCGAGATGACGGCAGAGCAGAAAAACAGCATCAGCCACAGAGGAAAAGCCATGAAGCTTCTGGTGGATTTCCTGGTGCAACACACAAATAAGGATTGAGAGATTACTATGATAACATCTAAGCAAAGAGCATATCTTCGCGGCCTTGCCAACGATCTGCCCACCATTATGCAGATCGGCAAGAACGGGCTTGGCGAAAATATGATCAAAACCTTTTCGGACGCGCTTGACGCCAAGGAGCTGATCAAGCTTGGCGTGCTGGAAAACTGTGAATACACCCCCAGAGAGGCAGCTGATGCGCTTGGCGAGGCGCTGGGTGCCGAGGTGGTTGGCGTGATCGGCAAAAAGATCATTCTGTACCGCCGCTCCGAAAAAAAGAAGAATCGCATCGAGCTTGTGTAACATGCTGCGCATAGGCATTTACGGCGGTACCTTCTCTCCCGTGCATACAGGGCACGTGCAGGCAGCCAAGGCTTTTATGGAGCAGATGTGGCTGGACGTGCTGTACGTCATTCCCACGGGCACGACACCCCACAAGCAAATGGACGGTGAGGTCACGGCGGCGCAAAGACTGCGCATGTGCGAGCTGGCATTTGAGGGGATGGAGGGCGTGATCGTCAGCGATCTGGAGATACGGCGCGAGGGCAAGAGCTACACGGTGGATACGCTCGAGGCGCTCTTTGGCGAGGACAGACGACTGTTTTTGCTCATGGGCACCGATATGATGCTGACACTTGGTGACTGGCGAGAGCCGGAACGCATTTTTGAGCTTTGCTATCCCGTCTATATCCGTCGTGAGAGCGATAAGGCACTGGACGAGGAGATCGTGCAAAAGATCGCCTACTATAATCAAAAGTACGGTAAGGTGGTGCGCAGGATCGTATCCGACCCAATCGAGGTTAGCTCCACCGACGTCAGACGCGCAATCGCGGCAGGGCAGAGCATAGAAGGACTTGTGCCCCGGAGCGTTTCCGCATATATCAAGGAAAACGGACTTTACGTATGAGAGAGATCAAAAACCAAGCAATACAGGCGCTCAGAGAGCGCGTCACGGCAGACATGTCGCCAAAGCGCGCGCGGCATACGCTGGCAGTGGAGCAAATGGCTGCAAGACTGGCAGAGCTGTACTGCCCCGAGAAGGAGCACGTGCTGCGCGTAGCCGCCCTTTTACACGACGTGACCAAGGAATGGTCCACAGAGCAACACGTGGCATTCCTGCAGGCAAATGGCGCAAGCGTAACTCCCATGGATACGGCTGCGCCCAAAACGCTGCATGCAAGAACGGCTGCGCTGCTGATTCCCGCGCAGTTCGCAGAGTATGCAGATCCCGAAATCATTTCTGCCGTGCGCTATCACACCACGGGCAGGGAGGGCATGACGCTGTGCGAGCAGATCGTGTATCTTGCCGATTATATCGATGATTCGCGCACCTTCCCGGACTGCGTAAAATTGCGCTCCATGTTCTGGGATGCAAGCCCTGCGGACATGAGCGGCGAGCAGAGAAGAGCCCACCTTGCGCGTGTGCTGATCGCCTCGTTTGACATGACCGTGGCAGGCTTGATTGCGGATAGCGCACCCATCAGCGCAGATACGTTTTGCGCAAGAAATAGCCTGATATTGCAATCAAGAGTAGAAAACTAAACCAAAGATTGAAAGGATTTTCAAAAATGGAAGAAATCTATACCCCCGAAACCCAAAAGAAGCCTTCGCTGATCGGTGCTGACCCTTTGCAGCTGGCAGAGGCGATTGCCGAGATCCTGGAAGATACCAGAGCCAAGGATATCAAGATCGTTGAGATCAAGAACAAGACAGATATTGCGGACTATTTCGTGCTGGCAAACGGCACCTCCTCCACCCACGTCAAGGCGCTGGCAGGCGAGGTGGAGTTCAAAATGGAAGAGAGAGACGTTAAGGCAGAGGCTGTTGAGGGCAGAGGCAACAACTCCTGGATCGTGCTGGATTACAGCCACGTGATCGTGCACGTGTTCTCCCGCGAGGCAAGAGAATTCTACGACCTGGACAGACTGTACGGCGAATAAAATATCCGAAAAAACGAAACCAAAAGGAAATTTTTCTGTCTTAGTGGATAGAGCCCCCAAAAGAGAGGAGGAACATCCATGAAACAAAAGAATATGATGAAGAGTATGACGGCAGGCGCACTGGCTATTTTGCTATGCGTCCTTGCCGTCATGCCTGCTTATGCAGCCTTTGATCCGCCCATGCCTTGGGCGGGCAGCGTTTCGGGCGGCGTATTCGTAGCGGACGGGCAAAGCGAGCTTGCTATCGAGCAGGCGGAGCTGACGTTTGATATTGCTGATCTTTTGCAAGAGTCGTATACCGACGCGCAGGAGCTTTTGGCGTACGGGGCGCAGGTGAGAGCCACGTATACCATATATAACCCAACCGATCATGCCGTGACCGAGCAGCTGGCAACCCCGATGGGCACGTATCCTAACCCTTCCGAAAGCATTCCCGCGGGTACGGATGCAAAGAAATTTACGGTTGCGGTAAACGGCACGCAGATCACACCGCAGCTGCGTCATACGTTTACCCATGGAACGGGCTATTACGAAAGCGCTTCCAACATGCAAAATCCTGACGTCTATCTGCCCGATTTCGGGCTGGCATATCTGTCGGATACGCTGCTTTCCCATCCCATATTCACCCCTGATGCACCCGTATACGTGTATACGTACCGTGTAGAGATGGATGAGAGCGAAAAGGAAAAAAACTTTGTGATCCGTGCAGAGATCCCGGCAGATGCGCAGAGCTGTGCGCTGTTTATCCCTTGGTACGCGTATGACAGCGCGAGCACTCAGGATACGGTTTCCATTTTCCAAACCGCCTATATCAGCGAAGATATTACCATTTGCTCGGTAGGCAAGCCAATGGATGCGATTGAATGGAAAACCGAGACAAACAAGAACAAAGAATTCAAGGCAAGCGTCAAGCAGACCTCTCTTACCCAGATGACGCTGTATGAGTACGTGATGCTTGGGTACGACGCGCATAGCGGCGTGTCCGAGCAGGATTATTTCAACGCATTCCTTGCGTATACCGATAAGTATAAAAGGGAAGATTCCGCTGCATACAACGTAGGCGATCAAAGCCCGCTGCCCGATTATTACCTGCAGCCGTGGCAGCTGTTTTCGGTCGAGCTTGCACCGGGACAGCGCGCAAGCGTGACGCTCACGGCGCCGCTGTATCCGTCGCTGTATGACCGCTACGATCCGCCCATCTACATTTACGCCTATGCCATGGCGCACAAGCAAGAATGGAGCGCGTATGGGCAAACGAGTGTGCAGGTGATCACACAGCACCATCTGCTGGATCGCGAGCAGCCCATGCCACATAACAGTGAATATACCAAAACCGAGCAAGGATACCACTGGCAGGGAGATGCGGAATTTCCTTATCTGGTGTTCTCCACCTGCGAGGTACAAAAGCCATCGGACGGATCAACCTGGGTGGCTGCCATTCTTTTGATCCTGATCATCCTGTTTTTATTCATCGTGTACGTGCTGCCTTGGGTCATTCTGGCGTTGGTCATCCTGCTGGTGGTATTTTTGATCATCAGAGCAGTGAAAAAGAGAAAGAAGAAAAAGGCAGAGAGGGAGAATCTCGCACAAGTCGCATCTCAAAAGGAGGAGGAGCATGCAGAAGAGCAAGAAAATCAAGAAAAACAAGAATAAAATCGTCGCAGCACTCATGCTGATTGTGCTGCTTTGCGCAGCACTTGCACTGCCGGTATCCGCCAATTCCGCGCCCAGCTACTGGGAGGGAACCGATACGGTGGGCGCTGTGGTGAGCGAAGGGGATTGCCCCTTGGTGGTCGAGCATGAAACGCTGACCTTTGATATTGGTGAGTTTCCCGCAAGCTACTATGCGGACATGAAGGATTTCTTGGCGTACAATGCAAGCGTTACGGCAGAGTACCGCTTTTATAACCCCACCGATATGACCGTGACGGCAAAGCTGCTGTTCCCGTACGGGCAAACACCCGTATACGGTGATTATTTCCACGATGAGAACGGTGAGCCTGATGCTCCCGATCTGTCGGGAAAATACGGTGCGCAAGTCAACGGGCAGAGCGTGCAAACTACGGTGCGCTATGCATGGGGGTACCGTTATCAGATGGAAAACGCGCTGGAGTGCGTGGACCGCATCTATGATACTTATTACGAAGAAGGCTTTTTGAAGCGGGATTTGCCCGTGCACGTGTACACGTATACGGTAGACGGTGTACCGGCAGGAAACAATGCAGCCACTGTGGGCGCGTATTTTGATCATGATGCCAAGCGCACCATGGTTCTGATGGAAAACAGCAACGGCGGCAACGTGCATGGCGAGGGCGTCAAGCTTGGCAGATTTGTTCATAACGATCGGCAGGTCGTGCTGTACGTGTTTGGCGAGGATATTGGCGAGGTGGAGTGGAAGCTGTACGAAAACGGTGGTATGAAAACCGAAATTGAAGGCAGCGTCACGCTGACCTCTCGCGAAACCGTGACCTTTGAGCAGATTGCCATGCAAAAGCATGATGCCGCATCGGGTGTGCCCGCACACGATTGGTTCAATGCCATCGTGGCAAACCTGGAAGACAATAAATGGGATGACCACGGGATATATATGAACGATATCCGCGAATGGGATATTTCAAACGAGCTTTTGGAGTGCTTTGAATACGAACTGACGCTCGCACCGGGAGAGCGACTGACCAACACGGTCACAGCCCCCTTGTTCCCGGCCATAAACGGGGATTACGAGCCCGCAATCTATCACTACGTGTATCTGCTCTCTCCCGCAAGCCGCTGGGCGGAATTCGGCACGTTGGATGTTTATATCAACACCCCCTTTTACATGGTGGATATCGCGCCCGAGGGCGTGGCGTTTGATGCGTTTGAGAAGACAGATACGGGCTATGCCGCACATCTGGAGGGATTACCCATCGGAGAGCTGCGCTTTGTGCTGAGCACCGAGCCCGAGCCTGTGCGAGCCATGGGAGAATACTGGGCACTGTTCTTGCTGCTCATTCTGGCAGCCTTGGGATCTGGACTGATCATCATACTCTGGGCGCTGACTGTGATCATTGCCATCCCGCTCTCCATCCTTTCGGTGCTTGCAAGAGTGATTTTGTCGGTGCTGGTCAGCGTGGGTAGCATTGCGTTGATCATTTGGCTGGGAACAAGAAGCAAATCGGGCAAGAAAAAGAACGGTAATAAAAAAGAATAGTGCGTAAAGCAGGCAGAGCTGTCAGATTTGACTTGACAGTTCTGCCTGTTTGTGGTAAACTTAGTATGAAAAATTATGACCAAGAAAGGAACCGACATGAAAAAGATTACGATTCTTTTGTTGATTGCCGCTATGCTGATGGGCATGCTTGTTGCATGTGTACAGCTGCCCGGAAATCAAAATCAAGAGACCACGCAAAACAATTTGAATGACTCGACTGTTGAAGAGGACTACTGGGTCAGCCCCGATCTGAACCCCGATGCACTCAGCTTTTCGCTGGAGGGCGAGGAAGTGGTCATCCTGGCTTATAACAGATACGATATCAGCCCCGAGGAAAACTCTACCGATCCTCTTGAGGACGCTGTTTACAGAAGAGATGACAAGCTGCAAACCGAGCTTGGAGTCAAGTTCAATAACATTTATCAGCCTGATTTTGAAGCCATTGCTTCCGGCGTCAAGAACGACGTGGCTGCAGGCACGGGTGAATATCACCTTGTGTATCAGCACATGATCGATGCTGCGTGCAACCTGGCGCAGAACGATTGCCTGTACGACCTTTCCGAGGTGGAGCACGTAAACTTTGACCAGATCTGGTGGGACCAGGACTGCAAGAACGGCTTTACCATCGGTGAGCATATGATGATGGCGTGCGGCGACCTTTTGCCCTCCAGTATGCTGATTACCGCATCCGTACTGTTCAACAAAAACTTGTTTGACCTGCAAGGCATTGAGTATCCTTACGAGGATGCAAGACAGGGCACGTGGACCATGGATGATATGCTGGAAATGACCAAGGATCAGACCCGTGACCTCAACGGTGACGGTAAGGTTCTGTATACGGATGACTTTTACGGCATTACCGCATGGTCGCTGGATGCAGACTTTAACTTCTTCTATGGTGCAGGCGCTACCATGTTCACCTATGATGACCAGCATCTGCCCTCGTACGATCCCGATACCGACAGACTGCAGCAGATCTACGAAAAGGTTTATAAGCTGCTGATCACACAGAATTCCTTCCACGTCATCTATGCGGATTACGCAAAGGACCCCAATATGTACAGCCACACCATCTCCGTGTTCAGAGACGGTCGCGCACTGTTCTTCCCGACCTACCTGTCCGTCACCTCCTCCTTGCGCGATATGGTGGACGACTACGGTATTCTGCCCCAGCCTAAATATGACGAAAAGCAGACCGATTATTTGGGCTTTGTGAACGGAAGCGCATCCCTGGTGGTAGTGCCCAGCAGCCTTTCGGACCGTAATCTGGAGCTTGCGGGCTTCATGATGGAGGCTCTTGCTTCCTCGTCCTATTACATGACCACCGATACGCTTTACGAGGTGGTTGCAAAGTCCAAGAATGCACGTGACCCCGAGTCGGCTGAAATGGTGGATATCATCATCCGTCACAAGGTATTTGATTTCGGTTATTCTCATTTCTCGGGTCAGGATCTGCCTTGCCACAACGTGGTGCAGACCGCGCTGCAGAGCAATAAGACCTCGATCGTCAGAGATCTGACCACCTCTGCAAGACAAACCAGAATCAAGCTCGGAAAGATTCTGGACGCCTACGGCTACGACGATTGATCCAAAACATGCGGCTGCGCGGAGCCCAAAGTTTCGCGCAGCCGCTCTCTTATTGTCAAACTGCACAAAAAGCGAGAGGAATTTTTTGCTTGACAAGCAGGGGCTTGTGTGTTAAAATATATCTGTCTAATTATAAAATTTTATGAAAGAAGGAAACACTTATGTACAAAAAGCTTTTAGTTATGCTTTTGTGCGGCATCATGCTGATCAGTGTGTTTGCGGGTTGTGCCAACAGCGGCTCCGGTGATGATACCACGGGCGGCAATGTTGAAGAGGATACCCAATGGATCAGTGCAGACCTTGAAGAGAATGAAAATCTCAAGGACATGCAGATCAACATCCTTTGCAACAGCGCAACCGATATGGCACCTGAGGAAAATAACTCCGCTGACCCCCTTGAGGATGCTGTTTACAGAAGAGATGACAAGATCGAGAGCTACTACGGCTGCGAGCTCAATGCTTTGGTTGAGGCTGATTACGTTACGCTCGGTAACAAGGTAAAGAACGACGTTACCTCCGGTACCGGTGACTATCACATCGTATATCAGCACATGGTTAACAGCGCATGCACGCTGGGTATGGGCAACTGCCTGTACAACCTGACCGAGCTCAATCACGTCAACTTTGACAATCCCTGGTGGGACCAGGACTGCAAGAACGGCTTTATGATCGGTGACAACATGATGCTGGCGTGCGGCGACCTGCTGCCCTCCTCCATGCTGATTACTGCTGCCGTTATGTTCAACAAGAACCTGTTTGACCAGCAGGGCATCGATATGCCTTACGACGACGCAAGAGAAGGCACTTGGACCCTGGATGACATGCTGACCATTACCAAGGATCAGACCGGCGACCTGAACGGTGACGGTAAGGTTATCTACACCGATGACTTCTACGGTCTTGTAGGTTGGTCTCTGGACTGTGACTACAACTTCTACTTTGGCGCAGGCTGCACCATGTTCACCCATGATGACGACCACCTGCCCGTATACGAGCCTGACGTTGACAGACTGCAGACTGTATACGATAAGATCTATAAGCTGATCGTAACCCAGAACGCCTTCCACGTAACCGTGCCCGAGTATCAGGCAAACAATGCTATGTACACAGAGCCTAATAACGTATTCAAGCAGGGCAGAGCACTCTTCTATGCAGGCTACCTGTCTGCAGGTACCGGTCTGCGCGAGATGGAGCACGATTTCGGCATTCTGCCTCAGCCTAAGTATGATGAGAAGCAGGCAGAGTATCTGAGCTTTGTTAACGGCGCAGCAAGCACTGTTGTCGTTCCCAAGAGCCTGAGTGAGGCTGACCTGGACGTTGCCGGCTACATGCTGGAGGTTCTGGCATCCACCTCTTACTACATGGTAACCAATACTCTGTATGATAAGGTTGCAAAATCCAAGAACGCACGTGACCCCGAGTCCGCAGAGATGGTTGACGTAATCATTCGTCACAGAGTATTTGACTTTGGTTATACGCACTTCCACGAGAAGGGTCTGCCTTGCGCAAGCATTATCCAGACCGCTCTGAACAACTCCAGCCCTTCTATTATCAAGGACATCACCAAGAGTGAAAAGAACACCAAGAAGGCACTCAGAGACGTATTGAAGGCTTACGGCTACGAGCCCTAAGTACATATGACCCGATTTGATTGGGGCTATCCGCAAGGATAGCCCCTTTTTTTGATGGAATTTTTATCTTTTTTGAAAAATTGTGAAACTTTTTCATTTTTTTGGCGTCTATATAGATAGAAGGACCTTGCGCGCTATTTACAAATTGTGAAATATGTGCTATAATTGGGTCAGAAGCCCCGAAAGGAGGATTTGTATATGAAAAAGAGACTTGCAATCGTGCTGATGTGCCTTACGCTGGTCAGCGCACTGACTGCGTGTAACCTTGCGGACATGGAGGTTGGCGGCTTGATCGGCGAGCTGCTGGAAAACATGGAGGGCACGGAGCATATTGAGTACCAGCCCGGAATCGGTGACGACTATATCAATAACGGCACCAATATAAATCCCGGCTGGGAAGTAGAGACTTGGTATGATGAAAGCATTGATTACGTGGATCCTGAACCGTACGAACCGCTGCCCCCTTGCCAATATGACGGTGCCTATGCAGTCGTGCTGAGCAATCAGGATATGGCACTGAACGATAACGTGGAGGTACATGAATTCATTCAAGAGGCAACCGCAAATCGCAACGCGCTGCTTGAAAAGCAGTACAACATCGCCCTGATTTTCAAAACCGAATCCGATCCCATAAAGATCAATGACTACGTGCGCAATGACGTAATCAGCGGAAGTGGTGAATACAGTATTGTATATCAGCAAATGGGAAGAGCAGGCGCGGAGCTTGTACAGGGCGACCGGCTGCTCAACCTGCGCGAGCTGCCTTACGTGGATTTTGACCAGCCCTGGTGGGATGCCTCTGTGAACGATACGCTGAGCATTGGCAATTATCTGTTCATGGCAACCGGTGCCACAACGCCCGACGTCACGCTGCAAACGTCCGTAATCGCATTCAACGCAAGAATGATGGATGAATCCGGTTTGGAATACCCCTATGAGATGGTACGCGAGGGTCGCTGGACGCTGGACGAAATGCTCATGATGTCCAAGGTGATGTACTCCGATCTGAATGGTGATGGCAGAAGGGACGACGGCGACCGATTCGGCTTTGCAGGCGTTACCTTTGATACCGACAATGCGTTTATGGTGGCAACCGAGTCCGGTCTGATTCTCAAGGATACCAATCGCATGCCCGATCTGGCACAAAGTGATCGATTGGTGGCAACCTATGAAATGCTGTATGAGCTTTGCCTGAACTATGGCTTGTACGTGTCCATTTCGGACTATCTGGCGTCCGGTGAGGATGCTGCCATGATTCCCACAAAGGCGTTTGCCGATGACAGAGCGCTGTTCCTCGGCACCACGCTTGGCGATCTGCTGGAGGGCGAGCTTGGCGGTGAGATGCAAGTGGGTCTTGTTCCGTATCCCAAGCTTGATAAAGCGCAGGAAGAGTATCACTCTCCCGTCAACTATCTGGCTTGCGCTGTGATGGTACCCAAGAGCTGTCAGGATCCGGAATTGGCAGGCTGCGTGCTGGAGGCATCTGCGATTTTCTCGGACGACGAGTACAGTGCTGCATACCAGAAGCTGGCAATGAAGAATCTGTCTGATCCGGAGGCTATAGATATGTTCTCTTTGATCATGCAGACCAAGGATTGCGATTTTACCGCTGCTTACTTTGCAGTCAACGCCAAGGATAGCGGTGCAAGCATGATCTTCCAAGAGCTTTTGAAGAATGGCAGTACCGGTGTTGCTTCGGCTGTCCGCTCCAAGGAAAAGGTTTTGGCCAAGGCACTCAAGCAGCTGCTTGAGATTGCTCCTTCCCAATAATTCGGAAGCGAGGCTTGCCCGATTTGGCAAAAGAATGATTGCATCAATGGACACCGACTGCCCATATGGGCAGTCGGTGTTTGTTTCGTGTGACAATTATCACATTTGGTGCAAAACAGGGCAATGTTTACAAAAAAGCGGTGGATAAGTGTTTACAAATTAAGAAAAGTATGGTACAATATAGAATCCACAACCATGCTTTGACAGAGATATATAGATTTGTTTTTTAAGGAGGAAGATATCCATGCACAAAAACAGAATATCTTTCCGCGCAATGCTTTCATTATTGCTTGTAGCAGTTTTTTTGACAGGCGCTCTTGCTGCTTGCCAAGATGATCCGTCCACCACCGATCCGACCGATGGACCCGGTACCAATCCCCCCGAGGAGCAAACCTCCGAGGGCGGTGAGGGAACCACCCCGGGCGGCGATGGGACCACTTCCGGCACAAATCCGCCCGATGACGAGCAGACCACAGAGGAGGGCTTGCTGACTCCGGATGACCCGACGTACGAGGTGGCAAAGAATTTCAAGGACGTGCTGATCTCTTCGGTATACGGTACGGGCAAAAAAACGGATGCGGCAGCCGAGCACGGCTTTATTCAGCTTTATAATCTGGGAGAGCAAGAGGTCTTTCTCAAGGATGCAGCACTGTATTACCGTGAAAGTGACGGAGATGCTTACCGTCAGTTTGCCTTCGCGGATGATGCCAAGATAGCGGCAGGCGGCTATTACCTGATCCGTATGGCACCCGCCAGAGACGGTGCTGCGGCATATGATCCTTCGTTTGCAGTGCTTGAGATCAATTCCTATGACGCAGAGTGGGAAATCATTCTGGATAACAAGGATATTCAGCTCTCGCTTGCCGTTGCAGGGCAGGAACCGGATGAGGCTTGTGCCGTCAATGAGATCAACGGAACTGTTTCTTATTTTGTAGCAGCCGAGTTTGGGCACGAGCTGACCTTCTCGGTAGATAACCTTTCCAAAAACAAGGTGGCTGTGCGTACAGCACTGCAGCATTACAGCGGATTCCACAAGGTCAACCTGATCGAAGAGACCACCGCCAACCTGCGCCTTGCTTGCCCCAAGAGTGCCGGTGGCACCAACACGGTGCTCGGCTCCCGCGTCAACGAGGTGCTGTTCTCAGCTGATGCAGGCATTTATAAGCAAGGCTTTGATCTGGAGCTGAGCGCCAAGGAAGGGTATCAGATCTACTATACGATCGACGGCTCTGACCCCAAGGTCAAGGGCAAGCTGTATTCGGGCAAAATTAAGCTGTCGGATACCTCTTCGGTATCCTGGGGACCGACCATTGACGGCTCGGTGGGCGCTATGGGCGGCAGCTATCGCCCGCAGAGCACCAAGCTGCCCGGTGCACACGTCATCAAGGCGTATGCCACCAACGGAACCGATACCACAGACATCTTTACCAATACGTATTTTATTTCCGAGACATTTTACGACTATGGCGTGACCATGATGTCACTGTCTATGGATAAGTCGCTGATTTACGGAAACCAAGGCTTTTATAATCACTACTACGGCACAGGCGGCAACGGTAACCAAAGACAGATCGGTCTGATGGAGGTCTTCTCGCCCGACGGTCAGCGTCACGGCTCCTCTTACGTGGAGCTTGCCATCAGTGGTCACGGCTCGTCCGGCTGGCCTATGAAGTCCATGCGTCTGTATTATAAGAGTGCCAACAACTTAGCAGCCGGTACGGACGGAGATCTGAACTACGATCTGTTTGGCGGCTATGCCCGCGATGAGCAGGGCAATGCCATTACCGATTTTTCGCGTCTGCTTCTGAGAAACTCGGGCAACGATTGCATGGATTCCTATATCCGTGACGCGTACATGCAAAGAGTTTCCCGCGATCTGGACGTGCACACCATGGCATACGCGCCCGTTCTGCTGTTTATCAACGGTGAATTCTGGGGCGTTTACAATGCGCGTGAGCGTTACAGCCCCGAATACGTGGAATCCCACTATGGCGTGAATAAGGACAGTGTTGCCATTATCGAGAGTGACTACGATGGACTTGTGCTGGGCGGCAACCCCGGTGCACCCTTTATTCCCATGGAGTCCACGCAAGAGGATGCGGATGAGTTCAACGCACTGGTAGATTATATGCGCTCTCATGATCTTTCGGTCAAGGAGCATTACGAGTACGTCACAGCGCGACTGGACATCCATTCCTTTATGGATATGTACGTCTCGCGCCTGTATTTCAACGCACGCGACTGGCCTGAGAATAATATCAAGGTCTTCAAAAACCGCGATGCAAACGATCCCAGCGGCATGGATACCAAGTGGTATTTTACGCTGTTGGATATGGATATGGGTATTTCCATGTATCCGCACGGCCACGGAGCAGATACCTCCGAGCATGCAAATTTCTTTGGCTGGATTGATTCTACGTCTACCGTGGTAGGCACCATCATGCACAATCTGTGCAAGAATCCCGAGTTCAAGCAGCAGTTCATTGCCCGCTTTGCGTACGTGCTCAACGAGTATTATACGCCCGAAAAGCTGGAGGCTGAGCTGGATGCGGTCGTGGCACAAAGAGAGCCGCTGGTCAAGCTGCAAACCATGCGTTGGGGCGCATCCGAGAGCCAGTACCGCACCTCGCTTGACAACATGTACAGCTTTGTTCAAAACAGAAGAGAATATGTCATTCAGTTTCTGTGCAGCTATTTCGGCATTTCTCCCTCGGATCTGGAGATGATGATGGATAAATCCGTCGTAATTTCCTATAATCCCGAGCGCGTTGAGGTCACAGTCAACGGCAATGCCGTAACCGAGACCGGCACCAAGCTGGAGTTTGCTGCAAGTGAGCAAGCCGTTACCATCGAGGTCAGCGCAAGTGCTAAGCAGGGCTTTAGCGTCAGCTCGATTATGTTTGTGCCTTCCATGGGCGAGATGCAGAGCGTGCAGGGAAGCAAGGCAACCTTTACTCCCGATTGCTCGGGCACCATTATTATCAACACCAAGGCAGAAGGACAGCAGGAAACGGTGCAGGGCGTGCAAACCGGCATTACGGCAAGCGGTCATTCCATGTACTACTTGGCGCCCAACGGTGACTTGTATGCCTGGGGCTTGAATGCAGGCGGCATTCTGGGAATTCCGGGTGGCGCAAGTGTGGCAGTGCCCACCTTTGTGGCAAGCAACGTTGCCAAGGTGGAGGTCTGCCACAGCAACGACTGTGAAAATAACAACAACAATACCACCATGGCGTACCTGACGCTGGATGGCAAGCTGTACACGGTTGGCAACAACAGTGCAGGACAGCTGGGCAGAAACGGCACAGCACCTGACGATAAGCCGGGTCTTGTGGCATTTGACAAAAAGATCGTGGACGTCAGCGTAGGGCACGACCATTTGCTTGTGCTGGATGAGGACGGTGTGCTGTGGGGCGTCGGCTCCAATACCTACGGTCAGCTGGGCTCTAAGAACAGCGGTACAAACGCAGCTTCCTTCCAAGTGGTGGCAAGCAACGTCAAGCTGATTGGCGCAGGCAGAAGAAATACCTTCTATACGGACAAGAGCAATACCTGCTACGTGCTGGGTGATAACCGCTGGAATAAGTTCGGCACCGATTCCGATCGCTATTCCTCGCCGCATAAGCTGCTTACAAACGTGGTTTACATGTCCACGGGCGAGCACCAGATCGTGCTGGTCAACAGCAGCGGAGATCTCTACTATGCAGGCTGGCGCACCCTGAACTCCTGGGCGCAGGGCACAGGCTCGGGCGGTGCTGTCAAGGTGACCGGCGGTGTCAAAAAGGCGGTGCTGCACCATGGCAACATGATCATTTTGAAGAATGACGGCTCGGTTTGGGGCTACGGCTCAAATGCGGGCAATGCCATGGCAGGCGTGAGCGCTACCTCGGGCACACCCGCAAGAATCATTGCAAGCGGTGTGGTAGACGTTGCATCCGGCTATGAGTTCAGCGCATTCTTGCATGCCGACGGCACCATTACCGTGCAGGGCTCGAATGCATCGGGTCAGGCAGGCAACGGCACTACGGGCGGCAGCGTCGATATGGCACAGCCTCTGTTTTGATACAAATTTGAAAAGCCTTGCACAGCAAGGCTTTTCTTTTGGCTTTGTTACAAAAAATTCAGTCTGCGTTACCAAACCTGCCTCATTCTTTCACGAAACGTTCATATATGGATGCTATAATGAGTACATCAAAGCCGAAAAGAGAATAAAAATGGGAAAATTCCAAGAAAAGCTATATCAATTTATGTACGGGCGCTACGGCAACGACCGATTGAACCGCGTGCTGTCCGTGACCTCGCTGGTGGTGCTGATCATCTCCTTGCCTATCTCCTGGATCTGGGGCAGAACCTTGCCCGGAATGATTGTCTCGTGGGTGCTGTACGCGCTCTCACTGGGGATCTGCATCTGGAGCGTGACGCGCACCCTCTCCAGAAAAACCTATAAAAGACAAGCCGAGAACGCCAAATGGTGTGCGTTTGAATATAAGATCCGCTGTCTGTTTCGCCGCCACAACGGCAATAAGGATACCGATACGCACGTGTTCCGCGATTGCCCCAAGTGCCGCGCAACGCTGCGCTTGCCACGCGAGAAGGGCAAGCATACCGTGCGCTGTCCGCGCTGTGCAAAATCCTTTACAGTCAAGGTCAGAGCCGCAAAAGCAAAAAAATGAATCAATACAAGCAAAGCTCCGCTGCATAGCGGAGCTTTTTTGCTGCAAGGGAAGAAGGGCACAGGCAACCCGTGCGCATACTTGCGGACAGGCGTGCATATAGTTTTTCTGTAAGGGGGTGAGGCGATGCGAAGCACCATGGTCAACAGACAAGAGGACGCGGGAATCGAGCGCAGGACCTATTTGCCGCCCTCGCTTTTACGCATGCTGCCCGAACGGCTGATCTCGGAGCTGTATTCCGGTAAGCTGCCCGAGCATATTGAGGAGATCCGATTGCACACGGGCAGATGCGCAAGTGTGGTGGCAAACGGGCGCAACATTTTGCTGCGATGCGTGCTCAGCGCAACCGAGATGACCGCAACGTTGACGCGCATGTGCGGTGGCTCGCTCTATTCGCACGCGCCCACCATTGCCGAGGGATATCTGACGCTGGACGGGGGCGTACGCGTTGGTGTATGCGGCAGGGCTGCTTGCGAGCAGGGCGAGGTGATCGGTGTTTATGACGTTTCAGGTCTTTGCATTCGTATTCCCGCGCACTTTGCGGCAAGCGGCAGGGAGATCTGCAATCTCATGCAGAAATTCCGCTATACCAAGGGTGTGCTGATCTATTCACCGCCCGGTGTGGGCAAAACCACGCTGCTTCGCGGTGTGGCATGCGCGCTTGCCTCGGGGGAGAATCCCTTGCGCGTGGTGGTGATCGACACGCGTGGCGAAATGCCGTTTTTGCAAACGGGTGCTGCGCTTTGTCTTGACGTGCTGGTGGGATATCCGCGTCGTCTTGGTGTGGAGATCGCCTGCCGCACCATGAATGCGCAGGTCATGATCTGCGATGAGATCGGGGATTATCAGGAGGCGCTCTCACTCGCCTCGGTGCAGAATTGCGGTGTGCCCCTGATAGCATCGGCACATGCCTGTACGGTAGAGGAGCTGCTTTGCCGCACGGGGCTGCGACTTTTGCACGATTGCAAAATGTTTGGCGCGTACGTGGGCATCTCAAGGCAAAACGGTAGCTTTTCCTATCAGATTACGGACTGGGAGAGCGCGGATGCTTGTGTTTAAGATAGCGGGTGCGCTCTTGGTGCTTGCGTGCGGTGCGGGTTTTGCGCTGGGGGCTGCGCGGTACGAGCGCGCGAGATTGCAGGTGCACGACGGCTTGATCTCGCTGCTTTTTTTCATCAAAGGGCGCATTGATTGCTATGCCATGCCTGCTGAGCAGATCCTGCTTGAAATGGATAAGGGAATATTGGCGGATTGCAAATGCCCCGGGCAGATCGATTCTATCGAGGCGCTGCTGCCACACGTGAAATCCTATCTGGATGCCGAGACCTATCGCGTCCTGCAGGCGTTCGGGCAGGGGCTTGGTGGCGGCTTTCGCGATGAGCAAATCAAGCGGTGCGACTATTACATTGAGCTTTTGCGGCAAAAGCGCATGCAGCTGGAATCGGATTTGCCGATCAGAGTCAAAGCAAACGGAATGATATGGATCATATGCGCGGTGGGCGCGGTGATCCTTTTGTGGTGAGAGATGGAAGTTGGATTGATCTTGAAGGTGGCGGGCGTGGGGCTTTTGGTATCGGTCGCAGCGCAGATTCTGAATAAATCGGGCAGGGATGAGCAAGCCACACTGGTCACGCTGGCAGGCATTGTGGTGGTGCTTTTGATGCTGATTGAGCAGATCGGAAAGCTCTTTTCGCTGATATACGCCACCTTTGGCTTTTGATATGGACGTTTTCAAGATCTGCGGCATTGCCATGCTGTGCATAGCAGCCATCTGGGTGCTGCGGCAATGGAAAGCCGAGATGAGCTTCCCCGTGCGCGCTGTGGGCACTTTGCTGATCTTTAGCATGGTGCTGGCATCCGCCAAGCCGATTGTGGAGCTGATATCGGTGCTCTCGCAGCAAAGCATGCCGGCAGCCTACGGGGAGCTTTTGCTCTCGGGACTTGGCATTTCACTTGTCTGCACGCTGGGCGCAGGCATCTGTCGCGATTTTGGGGAGGCAGGCTTGGCAGCAGCGATTGAGAGTGCGGGTAAGATTGCCGTGGTGCTGCAGGCGCTGCCGCTGATCGGAGAAATTTTGGGAATGACAAAGGAGCTGCTTTGGTGAAAAGATGGGGATTTTGCGCAATTTTGGTGCTCTGTCTTGCAGGGGTGCTGTGCCTGCCCGCAGCTGCAACCGATGCGGGCTTTTCCGCATTGCCCGAGGAATACGTGGCGCTGGAGAGCTACCTGCCAAAGTCGTTGTCGGGGATTTTACCCGAGGGACTGTTTGATCCCGATCCGCAAAGGGTGCAAGAGGCACTCTCGCAGCTGACCTCGTTTTCGGGCTTTATTGGTGTGATATTGCAGGCAGTGGGGCTGCACCTTGAGGAGTGCGGTGCGCTGCTTGCCTCGGTTTTGGGGCTGCTTTTGCTGTGCGGCATGATGCGCGCACTGGGGCAGGTGTGGAGCATGAATCATGCAAGTCTTGTGCCAAGGCTGTGCCTGTATCTGGCAATAGCAGGGGCAGGATATGCTGCGGTGGATGCCATGCTGGACTATTTTTCCTCTCTGCAAACGCTCATGCAGGGTATGATTCCACTCATGAGCACCATGTATCTGCTTGGCGGCAATGCAGCGCGCGCCTCGGTGGGCAACGTCATGCTCTCGGTGGGCTTGAACGTATGCCACAGCGTGTGCGCAGGGCTTGCACCGCCGCTGTTTGGCGCGTGCATGGCAATGGCGCTGCCCGCTGTGATGGAATCGGGGGTGGATCTTGCGCGCGTGTCCGGCTTTCTCAAAAAGGGGTATACCACCGTGCTTGGTATTCTGACGCTTGTGCTGACACTGTGCCTTAGCGCACAGAATCTGATCGCCTCTCGTGCGGACAGCCTTGCCATGCGCAGCGGCAGGTATGCCATCGGGCAAATGATCCCTGTCGTGGGTGGGGCGCTGGCAGGCTCTTTGGATACGCTTGCCGCAGGCATAGGGCTTTTGCGCGGCTTGGCAGGTATGAGCGGTGTACTGCTTTTGCTGATTGGCTGCCTGCCCGTGCTTGTGCGCATGCTGCTGTTGCGTGGATTGTTTGATCTTGGATCGGGCATTGCGCATCTGCTTGGATGCGCAAGTGAGAGCGCCTTGCTTGGCGAGGCGGGCAGCTTGTTTGGCTATATGGCGGCTGCCGTGGCAATATGCACGGCAGTATTTATCATAGCGGTGGGGGCATTTGCGTCCTGCGCTGCAGCTTGGGTGACGTAGCATGGGAGAGTATTTGGTTGCATTGGCAGGGATGAGCGTATTGATCGCGCTGGTCTGCACCCTCGTGCCCTCGCAAGGGCAGGCGCACGTCAAGCTTTTGTGCAGCCTTTGCGTGGTTTGTCTTGTATGCGTGCCGCTGGTACACACGGTAAAGGATATTTCTCAAGGAGAGTGGGAGATCCCCGAGGAGTGGCTGGAGCCCGAAGCGCAAGAGCCGGATTACGGACAGGTGGCGGATCGGTTGCTGGTCGGGCAGCTGCAGGTGCTCTTGGAGCAGAAATTCGGTCTGGGGGCAGAGCAGTGTCGCATTCTTGCGCAATGGGATGAGCAGGATAAGGTCACGCACGTCACGCTCGTGCTTTCGGGAAAGGCGATCTGGCAGGATCCCGACCCGATTCGCGCATACGTGCAGCAGCTGCTTGGCTGTGCATGCACGGTGGTTTTGGATTGATTGGAGGGATGAGATGTATTCGGACGGAGTTTCGGGAGTTTCGGGCACGGTGGGGCAAATGAAACGCAGCGGCAAGCTGTGGATCGTGATTTTAGGTGCCTTGATTGGGCTGGGGCTTTTGGTGGTGGGCAGTCTGGATCTGCCGATATTTGAGAAAAAGGAACAGAGTAACAGCACCGAGCTTGGCGCGCAAAGTGAACTGCAGAGCTATCGCGAGCAGCTGAGCGGTGAGATCGCACGGCTGTGCGCGCAGGTGCGCGGTGTGGGCAAGGTGCAGGTGGTAGTCACGCTTTCGGGCGGCTATGAATACGTGTATGCCTGCGACGTGCAAAGCAAGACGGATGCGGATAGCAGCACGTGGGAGGAATCCTACGTGCTGGTGGGATCGGGCAGCGCGCAAGCGCCCCTGCTTTTGATGCGCAGGCAGCCTGCCATCGCGGGTGTGGGGATTGTATGCGAGGGCGGAGCAGACCCTTACGTGCAAAACGAGCTGACAGCGCTGATCAGCGCTGCCTTTGGCATCGGCACCAATAAAATTCACGTCAGTGCATCACAAAATCAATGAAGCAGGCATATTATCGCGCGCGGCACGATATAATGTAGCGTAAAACAAAAACGGAGGGCTTTACGTATGAACGTCAAAAAGGTATTTACATCCATCGGTGATTTTTTCAAGAAAATGGGCAAGCGCAACCTGATCATTGCGGGTGCTGTGATCATGATCGGGCTTGCGGTCTATCTGAACTGGATCTTTTTCGCAGGCGATGCTGCGGATGATTCCTACCAGTATGATCAGAGCGCGGGCATGACCACCAACTACGGTACCACGCTCGGCACGGGCTCAAGCACGGGCAATCAAAACAGCACTTCCACCGGCTCCTCATCCTATTTCAACAGCGTGCAGATCAGCAGACAAAAGGCGCGTGACGAGGCGCTTGAGGTGCTCAATTCGGTGGTAGACAACGAAAATGCTACCGATCAGGTCAAGGCAGAGGCAGTTGCCGAGATCAGACAGATCGCAAGCGAGATGGAAAACGAAGCCAAGATCGAATCGCTGATCAAGACCAAGGGGTATGCGCAGTGCGTGGCGGTCATCAGCGGAGAGAACGTCAGCATTGTGGTGCAGCACGAGGGAGAGCTGAGCGCATCTGCCTTGGCGCAGATCAATGCCATTGTGTATGAGCAGACCGGCATTTCCCCCGCAGGCGTCAGCATTATTACAAGAGAGTCGTGAGCACAGAGGCAAAAGGCCGCCCGATGAGGTGTCATCGGGCGGCTTTTTTGCATAGAATGGAATGAAAACTCGCAGAAATGAGGATGCCTTATGCAAAACAATACGAAAAAAGCATATTTTGCAGCCGCCAATACCCAGGACGGCTTTGTCAGCTATTATGCGGACTGCTTTGATCGGCAGGATATCTCGCAGCTTTATATGATCAAGGGAGGTCCGGGCACGGGCAAGAGCCGCTTTCTCGGTGACGTGGCAAGCGCAGCGCTCAGGCGTGGCTGGGAGGTGGAGTATTATTATTGCTCCTCCGACCCGGGATCCTTGGACGGGCTGGTGCTTACGCATGCGAAAAAGGGTAAGATCGCCTTGGCGGATACCACGCCGCCGCACGTCATGGAGCCCATGCTGCCCGGAGTGCGTGACGTGATCGTCAATCTTGGAGATTTTTGGGATCGCGAAGCGCTTGCCAAGCAAAATAAGCAGATCCGCGTGCTGGATGCGTATAAGCAGCAGGGATTTTCGCAGGCGCACGGGTATCTGCACACGGCAGGGTCTCTTTTGCGCATTCGCGATAGCCTGGTTGCACCCTGCGTTTGCTCCGATCGGGTTTTGCGCACCGCATCGCGCATTGCGTCTCATTTTCCCAAGGGCGACGGCAAGCCATGGCATATCGGGCTTTGCGATAGCATTGGCATGCGCGGCAAGGTGCATTTTGATACCTATGAAAGGCTTGCGGACAGCGTGGTGGTGCTGCTCCCGTTCTACGGCTTGGAGTATGCCGTGATGCAAAAGCTCTGTGATGCGGCAAGGGAGCGCGGCTCGCAGTGCTACCGCGCACCGCACGTGCTGCAGCCTTGCATGACCTCTGCGCTGTATTTTCCCGAAAACCGACTGTGTGTGACCACGGCAGAGCCTGCACGCAACACAGGCGCGCACGTGCGGCGTGTGGATCTGCGGCGCCTTTGCAATCCGGATGCGTTGCGCGGTGTACGCGGCAGAGCCAGATTTGCTGCCAAAATGGCACAGAGCGCGCTTGATGCCGCATGCGAATGCTTTGCTCGCGCGGGCGAATACCATTTCGAGCTGGAAAGCCTGTATACCTCTGCCATGGACTTTGATGCAAAGGAGAATTTTACCGCCACATTTTGCAATGCAATCTTATAAACTTCTTGACAATGCGCGTCGAAATATAGTATAATAATAAATTGAGATACTATAATAACTTAAGGATAGAAACAAGAATGAACCAACAAATCGTATACGACGCAAGCACGTATATTCAAAAGCTCAGAGGCTATACAAAAGAGCTTTCCGAAGACATGGGACATGCGCCCAAATGCTTTGTGCTGACCTTTGGCTGCCAGCAAAACGAAGCGGACAGCGAAAAGCTTTCAGGTATGGCACAGGACATGGGCTATGAGCTGACGGATGACCCTGCACAGGCGGATCTGATCGCGGTCAATACCTGCGCCATTCGCGAGCATGCCGAGCAAAAGGCACTCTCAATTGTGGGACAATATAAGCACCTCAAGGCAAAAAAGCCCTCGCTGATCATTGCGGTATGTGGCTGCATGGTGGCACAGGAGCACCGCCGTGAGGATATCAAGCACAAATACCCTTACGTGGATATTACCTTCGGAACGGCATCCTTGCACCGTTTTCCCGAGCTGCTCTGGCAAAAAATTGCGCGCTCGCGCCGCATTTTCTGCCCCGAGGAGACTGAATACGTCGTAGCCGAGGGCATGCCCATCTGCCGCGAGAGCAATTATCGCGCATGGGTTTCCATCATGTACGGCTGTAATAATTTCTGCTCCTATTGCATCGTGCCTTACGTGCGCGGCAGAGAGAGAAGCCGCGAGATGCACGAGGTTGTCGCCGAGGTTAAGGAGCTTGTGGAAAAGGGATATAAGGATATTACGCTGCTTGGGCAGAACGTCAATTCCTATGCCAAGGGCATGGGCTATGATTTTGCCGATCTGCTTGCAGAGCTTGATAAGATCAAGGGAGATTTCATCCTGAGATTCATGACCAGCCACCCTAAGGATGCAAGCTATAAGCTGATTGACGTCATGGCAAGCTCCAAACACGTAGCGCGTCAGTTCCATCTGCCGCTGCAATCGGGCAGTGATAAGATTCTGAAGGCAATGAACCGCCATTACGACAAGGCGAGATACCTTGACATTGTGCGCTATATCAGAGAAAAAATGCCGGATGCGGCGCTTTCCTCGGATATTATCGTAGGATTCCCGGGCGAGACCGAGCAGGATTTTGAGGACACCATGCAGATTTTGGAAACAGTGCGCTTTGATATGCTGTTTTCCTTTATCTACTCGCCCCGAAAGGGCACGCCTGCCGCAGAGATGGAGCAGGTGGATGCCAAGGTAACGGGCAAGAGATTTGACCGACTGCTGGCACTGCAGCACGATATCGCACTGGAGAAAAACCAGCCTATGGTGGGCAAGGTGATCCGCGTGCTTTGCGACGGACCCAGCAAAAATAACCCTGAGATTTATTCGGGACGCGAGGAGGGGAACAAGATTGTGTTCTTCCATGCAAGCCCCGAGCACCAAGGCAAATTCGTCAACGTAAAAATCGACCGCGCCGACGCATTTGCTTTGTGGGGAGAAATTGAAAAATAAAAGAAAAGAGGATAAAAAAATGGAAATTTTTGAACTGGCAGCACAGCTTGGCAAGGTGCTCAAGGAGGACGAGAGACTGGTACGCATGGCAAACGCAAAAGAGGCGTATGAGAATGATATGGAACTGCGCACTCTGATGCGCGAATATCAGGTACAGCAGATCGCACTGGAAAAGACCGCAGGCCAGAAGGACGTTGAGGCAAGATTTTTGGAGATGATCCAGAACCGCATCAACGAGCTGTACGATCAGATTGTAGCCCACCCCGTTTACGTGGAGCTGGAGGCTGCACAGAATGAGGTCAATGCGCTCATGAACGCTGTCAACAACACCATCATGTTTGAAATTACGGGCGAGGTGCCCTCATCCTGCACGCACGACTGCTCCACCTGTGGCGGCAGCTGCGGACACTGATTTTCCAAAACTTAAGAAGCGAGGATAAGACCATGACTCCGATGATGGAGCAATATTTCGAGGTCAAAAATAAATACAAGGATCATTTGCTGTTTTACCGTCTGGGGGACTTTTACGAGATGTTCTTTGACGATGCCATCACCGCCTCGCGTGAGCTGGAGCTGACGCTGACCGGCAGAGATTGCGGTGAAGCGGAGCGTGCGCCCATGTGCGGCGTGCCGTTCCACTCGGCAGAAGGGTACATAGGCAGATTGATCGCCAAGGGCTACAAGGTTGCCATTTGCGAGCAGGTGGAGGATCCCGCCACCGCCAAGGGACTGGTCAAGCGCGACGTAGTGCGTGTGGTCACCCCGGGTACGGTGATTGAGAGCACGCTGCTCTCTGAGCAAAAGAACAACTATCTTTGCGCCATTTACGTGGGCGAATATGCCATTGGCGTGTGCTTTGCAGACGTTTCCACCGCGCAGATCTGTGCCACGTCCTTTGACGGTGAGCAGGCAGAGACCAGACTTTGCAACGAGCTTGCAACCTACGCGCCCCGTGAGGTGATCGCCAATCTGTCCCGCAAGAGCTTTCCTGAAACCGCAGCGTTCGTGACCGACCGCTTGGGCGCTGTGCTTGGTGACAATCAGCCCGGCAGATTTGAATATGCGGATGCCTTGGAGCGCGTGCGCGAGCGCTTTGGCGACAGCATCAGGACCCGTGACACAGCGGACAAGCCTCTGATCTGTGCTGTTGGTGCACTGATCGACTACATTTACGAGACGCAAAAGACAGATTCTCCTTATCTTAAGGAGCTGCAGGTATATACCGACGGGCAGTATCTGGAAATGGACGCCAACACGCGCCGCAATCTGGAGCTGACCGAGACCATGCGCCAAAAGGAGAAAAAGGGCTCGTTGCTCTGGGTGCTGGATAAGACCAAGACCTCTCCCGGTGCAAGACTTTTGCGCAGCTGGGTGGAGCATCCGCTACTCTCGGTTGGCGCGATCTCCAAGCGTCAGAGCGCGGTAGAGGAGCTGTATGGCAACTTTATGCTGCGCGAGGAGCTTTCTGAGCTGCTTTCCGGCGTGCTTGACATGGAAAGACTGATGACGCGCATTGTGTACGGTACGGCAAATGCAAAGGATCTGCGTGCCGTGGCAAATACCGCTGCCGTGCTGCCCGAGGTCAAGGCACTGCTGCAGAGCTGCAAGAGCGAGGAGCTTTCAAGCATTTATCGCGAGCTGGATCTGCTCGAGGACGTTTGCGCGCGCATCAACGCAGGTATTTGTGAGGAGCCGCCCTTCTCGGTTCGTGACGGTGGCATGATCGCCCCCGGCTACAGTGCCGAGGTGGACGAGCTGCACGCCATTATGCGCGACGGCAAGAACTGGGTAGAGCAAACGGCTGCCGCAGAGCGTGAGCGCACCGGCATCAAAACGCTCAAGGTGGGCTACAATAAGGTGTTCGGCTACTACATCGAGGTCAGCAAATCCTTTGCGGATCAGGTGCCCGCGCATTATATCCGCAAGCAGACGCTGGTGGGTGGCGAGAGGTACATTACCGACGAGCTCAAGGAAATGGAAGCCAAGATCCTTGGCGCGGGCGACCGCGTTTGTGCTTTGGAATACGAGCTGTTCCAGGAGATCCGCGCATTTGTGGCACAGAACAGCGAGAGAGTGCAAAAAACCGCTGCGCTGCTTGCCAAAACCGACGTATATCTCTCCCTGGCAACCGTTGCCGCACGCAACAAATACGTGTGCCCCGAGGTGGATAACAGTGACGTCATTGAGATCAAGGACGGCAGACACCCCGTTGTGGAGCAGTTTGTCAAGGATACCTATTTTGTGCCCAACGACGCACACCTGGATACCAAGAACAACCGCCTGATGCTGATCACGGGCCCCAATATGGCAGGTAAATCTACCTATATGAGACAGGTGGCACTGATTACCCTGATGGCGCAGATCGGCAGCTTTGTGCCTGCAAACGAGGCAAGCGTGGGCATTGTGGATAAGATTTTCACGCGCGTGGGCGCGTCGGACGACCTGGCATCAGGTCAATCCACCTTTATGCTGGAGATGACCGAGGTGGCTTATATTCTGCAAAATGCCACGCAGAACAGCCTGATCATTTACGATGAGGTTGGACGCGGTACCTCGACCTTTGACGGCATGAGCATCGCGCGCGCCATTGTGGAATATACCCACAGCCGCCGCATCGGTGCAAAAACGCTGTTTGCAACCCACTACCACGAGCTGACTGTTATGGAGCAGGAGTTTGAGGGCGTGGTCAACTATAACATCGCTGCCAAAAAGCGCGGCGACAGTATTACCTTCCTTCGCAAGATCGTGCGCGGCTCAACCGACGACAGCTACGGCATTGAGGTTGCCAAGCTGGCAGGACTGCCGAACGACGTGATCAAGCGCGCAAGACAGGTGCTGCTCTCGGTAGAGCAGACCGCCAAGGCGCTGAACACTGCAGAGGTCAAGGAGAAAGAGCCGAGCGATGAGATCACCATCGAGGATCAGATCAACGAGCAGGTGATCGAGCAGCTCAAAAACGTGGATATCAACACGCTCTCGCCCTATGAGTGCATGACGCTGCTGTTTGATATCAAAAAAAGATTGATTTAATGGAGTTACTATGGGTAAGATCAACGTGCTTTCCTTTGAGGTCGCCAATCTGATCGCTGCCGGTGAGGTGGTGGACAGACCCGCGTCCGCAATCAAGGAAATGATGGAAAATGCAATAGACGCAGGCGCGTCACGTATCACCGTGGAAATTCAGAACGGTGGCGTGACCTTTATGCGTGTGTCCGATAACGGGCATGGCATGCCGCCCGAGGATCTGCCCATGGCGATCAGAAGACACGCGACCAGTAAGATCAGCGAGGCACAGGATCTGGACGGCATTGCAACGCTTGGTTTCCGCGGCGAAGCTTTGGCAGCCATTGCAGCAGTTTCCCGTCTGCGCATTCTATCCAAAACACCGGATGCGGCGCTGGGTGCGCAGATGGACGTGGACTGCGGTGAGATCGTGGATATCACCGAGCGCGGCTGTGCTGTGGGCACCACCGTGATTGCCGAGGATCTGTTTGCCAACGTGCCTGCGCGTCGCAAATTCCTCAAGAGAGACGTGACCGAGGCAATGGCTGTGACAGCCAACGTGGAAAAGCTTGCGCTCTCGCATCCCGAGATTGCCTTTTGCCTGATCGTGGACGGAAACGTCAAGCTGGAAACGGCAGGGGATAGAAGCCTGAAGAGCGCGATCTGGTCGGTATTCGGAAAGGATTTCGCCTCCCGACTCATCGAGGTCAACGGGGATTTTGACGGCATAACGGTCAAGGGCTACGTAGGTCGCCCCGACAGCGTGCGCCCCAACCGCAACTATCAGAATTTCTTTATCAATTCCCGTTATATCAAGAGCAAAACGGCAAGCGCTGCGCTGGAGCAGGCGTTCACCTCGTATTGCGCGCCCGAAAAGTTCCCGTGCTGCGTCTTGTTTATCGGGCTCAACCCGATGCGCGTGGACGTCAACGTGCATCCTGCCAAGCTGGAGGTCAAGTTCACCAACGAAAAGCCGGTGTTTGAAAGCGTGTATTACGCGGTCAGACAGGCACTTGAGCAGAATACCGCACGCCCCGAGCTGCAGATTCCCAAGCAAAAGCCTTCGGTCTCGGATGCTTTTACCTCGGTGGAGCGCGGTGAATCGCTGGGCAAGCGCCAGCTGAGCATTGATACGCCCCCCGCTCCTGCCAAGCAGGAGAACAAATGGGAGCACCTGACCGCGCAGCAATACGTAGAGCAATACATTCAGGGCAAAAAGCCCGAAAAAAATGCAGGGCAGGAAAAGGCTGCAGCCGCAGCGCCTGCGCCTGCGCAGCCGCCCAAGGTGCCTGCAACCCGTATCCCTGAAGCGCCCCCGGAGCCAAAGACCCCTGTGATTCCACAGACGTCCCCGAAGGAGGAGAATCCCCCACAGCCAAAGACACCCCACATCCAACAGAGCCCCCAGATTCCCGAGCAAGCGCATACTCCGCTGCCTGTGCAGCCCGAGAAAGAGCCCGTACCCACGGCAGAGAAGGGCATGTATCGCTTGGCAGGTCAGGTGTTCAACGCCTACCTGATCGTGGAAATCGGTGAGCGCATGCTGCTGATCGACCAACACGCAGCGCACGAGCGCATTTTGTTTGAGCAGCTCAAGGCAAACATGAAGCGCAAGGAGGCTGCCTCACAGCTGCTGATGCTGCCCATCGAGGTGATGATGACCTCGGGTGAGGTGCAGACGCTGGGAGATTTCCGCGCAGAGCTTGAAGCAGTTGGCTTCAGCTTTTCCACGGGTCGCTTTACGGTCACGGTGGACGCCATTCCCGTAGGACTTGAATCGGAAGCGGTGGCGCAAATGCTGCCCGTGATTGCCGAGAGATTGCAAAGCGGCACGGGAAATGCTGCCCTGACGCGTGATATTGTGTTTGAAAAGGCACTGTATCAGGGCGCGTGTAAGGCAGCTATCAAGGCAGGGCGCGTCTATCCGCCCGAGCATCTTGTATGGCTGACCGATCAGCTCATGGCACTGCCGGACATCACTTACTGTCCGCACGGCAGACCGGTTGCCATGGAAATGAGCAAGAAAAACTTAGACAGACAATTTGAAAGATCATAAAGAATACAAAGCAGGCGGTATCCTGTACTGATACTTGCCCAAGAAAGGACACAGCTATTATGTTCGAACTCAAAAAACAAGAGGGAAGAGCACGCAGAGGCGTGCTGCACACCCCTCACGGTGACATTCAGACCCCCGTATTTATGAACGTGGGCACCTGCGCTGCCATCAAGGGCGGTGTATCCACGGTGGAGCTCAAGACCATTGACTGTCAGGTCGAGCTCTCCAACACCTACCATCTGCACATTCGTCCCGGTGACAAGCTGATCCACGATATGGGTGGCTTGCACAAGTTCATGAACTGGGACAGACCCATTCTGACCGACTCGGGCGGATTCCAGGTCTTCTCGCTGTCCTCCTTGCGGAAGATCAAGGAAGAGGGCGTGTATTTTGCCTCGCACATTGACGGCAAGCGCATTTTCATGGGACCTGAGGAGAGTATGCAGATCCAATCCAACCTCGCTTCCACCATTGCCATGGCATTTGACGAGTGCGTGGAAAACCCCGCAACCTACGAATACGTCAAGCAGTCCTCCGAGAGAACCATTCGCTGGCTGGCTCGCTGCAAGGCTGAGATGCAAAGACTCAACAGCCTGCCCGAGACCATCAACAAGCAGCAGATGCTGTTTGGTATCAATCAGGGCGGCACCTACGAGGATCTGCGAATTGATAATATGCAGCGCATCGCAGAGCTGGATCTGGATGGCTATGCCATCGGCGGTCTGGCTGTGGGCGAGAGCACTGAGGACATGTACCGTATCATCGATGCCGTTGAGCCGCACATGCCGGTCAACAAGCCCAGATACCTGATGGGTGTCGGTACTCCCTGCAACATTCTGGAGGCAGTGCATCTGGGTGTGGACTTCTTTGATTGCGTCATGCCCTCGAGAAACGCGCGTCACGGTACGCTGTTTACCTGGGAGGGCAAGATGAGCGTGCTCAACGAAAAGTACGCGCGTGATCCCCGTCCGATCGGTGTGAGCTGCGATTGCCCCACCTGCCAGAATTACAGCCGCTCCTATATCCGACACCTGATCAAGGCGAAGGAATCGCTTGGCATGCGCCTTGCGGTGCAGCACAACCTGTATTTCTATAATCAGCTGACCCGTCGCATTCGCGAGGCACTGGACCAGGGCAGATTTGAGGAGTTCTATCAGAAATACCACATCCTTTTGGGAGAGAGGAACCCCGACTGATGATCCGCGCAGTCATTTTTGATAAGGACGGCACGCTGCACGATACCGAAAAGGTATATCACCGAGCCTGGCGTCAGGCTGCCGAGCAGACGGGTGTGCCGCGCATTATGGAGTTTGTAGCGCTTTGCACAGGCACCAACTTTGCAAGAACCGAGCAGCTGTGGCAAGAGTTCTACGGTGACGCGTTCGCATTTTGTCCCTTCTGGGAGCTGCGCAACAAGATTTATGACGATATGATCGAAGCAGAGGGCTTGCCCATCAAAAAGGGCGCTTACGAGCTTTTGGATTATCTGAAGCAAAACGGCTACAAGATCGGTCTTGCCACCTCTACCAACGCACCCAGAGTGGATCGCCATCTTGTGAAATCGGATATGAAAAAGTACTTTGACGCAATCGTCACGGGAGATACGGTCAGCCGCGGCAAGCCCGCGCCCGATATTTTCCTGATCGCGGCAGAGCGACTTGGCATAGAGCCTGCCGAGTGCATGGGAGTGGAGGATTCCTTCAACGGTGTACGCGCGGTCAGGGCAGCAGGCATGTATACGGTCATGGCGCCTGACATGATCGCACCCACAAAAGAAATCTTGGAGCTTGCCGATGCTTGCGTGGATGAGCTTGGGCAGATTATTTCCATACTTGAAAACATGAAAGGAACGCAAGAGATATGATTGACAGAAGACTTGCCGAGGAGATCCTCGGAATTGCGCTCTCGGGTGGCGGCGACTTTGCCGAGATTTACCAGGAGCTGACGCAAAACGGAAACGTCCGCATGCTGGACGGAAAAATTGAGGCGATTGGTGACAACGTGCTCTCGGGCGTGGGCATCCGCACCTTTGTAGGCACGCAGACCGTATATGCAACCACCACGGATATTTCAAGAGAGGGCTTGATCCGCTGCGCAAAGTCGGTAGCAGAGGCTGTCGGTGAGGTCAAGGGCGCTGTTTCCTTGCACCTTTGCGAACGCGTATTCCCCAATATTCATCCCGTTACCACCGTGCCCGCATCAGCAGATATGAAGCAGAAGATCGATCTTGTCAAGCTGGCTTGCAACACGGCAAAGGACTACCATAAGAGCATTGTACAGGTTGCAGGCACACTGCTGACGGTGGATCATTCCATCCTTGTTGCAAACTCCGAGGGACTTTATACCACCAACAGAAGCATCCGCACCCGTATGGCGGTCAATGCCGTGGCATCCAACGGCACCGAAAATCAGTCCGGCTCCTGCTCGCCCGGTCGCAGCATGGGTCTTGAGGTATTTGATCTGTTTTGTCCCGAGGACATTGGCACCGAGGCTGCAAGACAGGCAGTTGTAAACCTCAATGCCGATTATTGCCCCGCAGGCAAGATGACGGTTGCCATTGAAAACGGCTTTGGTGGCGTCATTTTCCATGAAGCTTGCGGTCACTCGCTGGAGGCAACCTCGGTTGCCATCGGTGCTTCGCAAATGGCAGGCAAGCTGGGTCAGATGATTGCAAATCCCAAGGTCACCGCCATTGACGACGGTACCATCCCGAACGCATGGGGCTCTGTCAACATCGATGACGAGGGCAACCCCACACAGCGCAACGTGCTCATTGAGAACGGTGTGCTCAAGAGCTACATGATCGACCGTCTGGGCTCTCGTCGTATGGGGCTTCCCATGACCGGTAACAGCCGCAGACAGGGCTACGATTACGAGCCGACCAGCCGTATGACCAATACCTTTATTGATAACGGCCCCGATAAAAACGAGGACATCATTGCCTCCATCGAATACGGTCTGTATGCCAAGGAGATGGGCGGCGGCTCGGTCAACCCCCTGACCGGTGCATTCAATTTCTCGGTTCGCGAAGGCTATATCGTACGCAACGGCAAGATCTGCGAGGCAGTGCGCGGTGCATCTTTGATTGGTACCGGCTCCCAGATCCTCAAGGATATTGACATGGTCGGTCAGAATCTGGCAACCGGACAGGGTATGTGCGGCTCTTCCAGCGGCAGCGTGCCCACCGACGTAGGTCAGCCCCTGATCCGTGTATCCGAGATCACGGTTGGTGGCAGATAAGGAGGATGGAGACATGGAATTGACTTGTGCTAAAAATATCATTTTTGAAGCTGCCAAGGCGGCAGGCTTGACTGAATATGAGATCTATTATATGAGCAGCTCCAGCCTTTCTGCAGAGGCGCTCAAGGACTCTTTGAGCGGCTTTAGCTGCGGAGAGGGCGGTGGCATCAGCCTGCGCTGCATTGTGGACGGTAAGATGGGATATGCCTCTACCGAGCTGTTTGAGCAGGGTGAGCTTGAGGATCTTGTGCGCCGCGCTTGCGACAATGCGCGCTATATTGAAAAAGAAGATACCGCACCCATTTTTGCAGGCTCCGAGCACTATGCTACTCTGGATTTGCCCGAATTTACCCCCTTGACAGCTGCAGAAGCAAAGGCAATGACGCTGGATATGCAAGCGCAGGTGTACGCGGCACATAAGGGTGTGACTGACGGTACGCAGTCTGCCTGCATCTCCTCGGGCATTGAGATCTATCTTTGCAACTCGCACGGTCTGGAGCTTTCCAATCGCATCGGCTTGAACGGTATTTATGCGATGCCCATTATCAAGGTTGGAGAAGAGAGCGCAGACGGCTTTGCATTTTCTCTGTGCTCGGATAAAGAAAAGGTTTCCACGCTTGCAAAAAAAGCAACCGAAGAGGCAGCAGCCAAGATCGGCGCGGGCAGCGTAGCCTCCGGCAAGTACAACGTTGTGCTTGCGGGCAGCGAAATGCGCTCGATCCTCTCGGTGTTCTCCAGTGCCTTCTCGGCAAAGAATGCGCAGATGGGACTTTCCTTGCTGGCAGGTAAGGAAGGGCAAAAGATTGCTGCTGATTGCGTCAGCATTACCGACGACCCCATGAGAGCAGGCGCTCCCGTACAGACCCACTTTGACGGTGAGGGTGTTGCAACGTATAAAAAGGACGTAGTCAAGGATGGTGTGCTCAACACGCTGCTTTACGACCTGACCTGCGCAGCCAAGGCGGGCGTTGCCTCTACCGGTAACGGTATGCGCGGCTCTTATGCGTCGCAGGTGGGCATCGCTCCCTTTAATTTCAGCATTTGCCCCGGCAATCTGACCGAGGACGAGCTGCTTGCAAAGGCAGAGAACGGCATTTACGTCACTCAGGTCAAGGGCTTGCACGCAGGCGCGGACGCTACCACAGGCGATTTCTCGATTGAAAGCGAGGGCTTTGTGATCGAAAACGGCAAAAAGGCAGGATACGTGCGCTCGTTTACCATCGCGGGCAATTTCTTTGAGCTGCTCAAGAGCATTGACAGCATTGCAGATACGGTTGACTGGGGCATTCCCGGCGGCTTTACCGTATTTGGCTCGCCCGCAGTGCTTGTACGCGACATGAGCGTGGCGGGAAAATAATCAAACCAAATGAAAGTGCGCTGCGCGTGTATATGCACGCGCAGCGTTATTTGGTGCTTTTTATAAGAAAGATTGCAATTCCTCTTGACAAAAACTGCATTTTTGTATATAATAATGATAAGTATTGTAAACTGCATAAAGTGTTTTTTGCTATACTGACATACAACAATGAACAAATGAAAACAAAAAAAACAGAAAAGGAGGTGCACAAGAAAATGCCATGGGAAAACCCCACGACTTTTTGGATTAGCACAATAGTTGTGGCTTTGGTTTGCATCGTTGTCGGCGTACTGGTCGGTGTTTTGTACCGCAAGAAGGTTGCCGAGCGCATCATTGGCTCTGCCGAACAGAAGGCGAAATCCTTGGTTGAAGAAGGAACCAAGCAAGCAGCCTCGGCACAGAAAGAGGCATTGCTCTCCGCCAAAGAGGAAATTATGCGTCAGCGTAATGACTTTGAGCGTGAAATGAAAGAACGCAGAAACGAAGTTTCAAGAACCGAATCCAGACTTGCCAAAAAAGAAGAAACTCTTGAGAAAAAGACCGAACAGGTTGAACACAAGAGCGAACAGCTTGACAAAAAGATTAAAGAAAACGAGCAGTTCCGCGAGTTGATCGCAGAGCAGCTGAAAATGCAGATGAACAAGCTCGAAACCATTGCGGGTTATTCTGCCGAGCAAGCCAAGGAAGAATTGGTGGCTCGCGTGGAGAATGAGGCGAAGGAGGAAATTGCCAGACGCCTTGAAGAGCTTGAAGCACAGTATAAGGAAGATGCCGAGGAAAAGGCTCGCGACATCATCACCCTTGCAATTCAACGCTACGCATCCGATCAGGTTGCAGAGGTCACCATCTCGACCGTCGCGCTCCCCAATGACGATATGAAGGGACGCATCATCGGTAGAGAGGGCAGAAACATCCAGCAGCTTGAAAAGCTGACCGGCGTTGAGCTGATCGTGGACGATACCCCCGAAACCATTATTCTTTCGGGCTTTGACCCAGTTCGCCGCGAGGTTGCAAGACTTGCACTTGAAAAATTGATTTCTGACGGCAGAATCCATCCTACCCGTATTGAGGAAATGGTGGAGAAGGCTAAGAGAGAGGTTGACACCGCAGTCAAGCAGGCAGGCGAGCGCGCCATCTATGAGGTTGGCGTTCGTAACCTGAATCCCGAGCTTGTCAGACTGCTGGGCAGACTTCGCTACAGAACCAGCTACGGACAAAACGTACTCAAGCACTCCATCGAGGTTGCCTTCTTGGCAGGCGTGATGGCAGAGGAGCTTGGCGTGGATGCTGCGCTTGCACGCAGAGCCGGCTTGCTGCATGATATCGGCAAGGCGTTCCCGCAGGACGTTGAAGGTACCCACGTACAGATCGGTGTCAATGCCGTCAAGAAGTACAAGGAGAGCCGTGAGGTGGTACATGCCATCGAGGCACATCACAATGACGTTGAACCCAAGACCGTGATCGCTTTCTTAGTACAGGCAGCTGACGCTATTTCGGCAGCAAGACCCGGTGCCCGTAGAGAGGACATGGATAACTACATCAAGCGCCTTGAAAAGATCGAGGAGATTGCAAAATCCTTCGGTGGCGTTGATAAAGCGTATGCTATTCAGGCGGGTAGAGAAATCCGCGTGATGGTAAATCCCGAGACTGTCAGCGATGACAATATGAAGATTGTTGCAAGAGAAATGGCTGAGAAGATTCAGAACGAGGTTCAGTATCCCGGTCAGATCAAGATCAACATCATTCGCGAAAGTCGCGTAGTGGATTACGCAAAGTAATGACAATGTCATAATCGCACTCAAAAAATATTGCTATAAGGATTGCCCTTAAGGGATTTTCATAGAATTTATATAAATTCCCGCAGCAGATGACCAGCACGCACCGCGTGTTGCAAATATATATTTGATGAGAAAAAACAGGGACGCCACCGTGTGTGGCGTCCTAACTTTTTGTCAAAGAAATAAACAAAAGATAGAAAAAACAACGAAAAATAGAGAATCTTGCGCAAAAATACGCAATTTCGTAACGGCAAAGCGTCACAGCCCTTGACAAGCGAGATTTGATATGGTAAAATAAAGTATTATCATGGGTAAATATGTGGATGATAAATATATCCCTTTGGAGGTTACTATGAACAACAGCGAAAAGACTATGGACAAAATCGTCGCCCTGTGTAAGAACAGAGGCTTTATCTATCCCGGCTCCGAGATCTACGGTGGCTTGGCAAACTCCTGGGACTACGGTCCTTTGGGCGTTGAATTCAAGAACAACGTAAAAAAGGCTTGGTGGAAGAAATTCGTGCAGGAATCCCGCTATAACGTGGGTCTGGACAGCGCGATCATCATGAATCCCCAGACCTGGGTGGCATCCGGTCACCTGGGCGGCTTCTCCGACCCCTTGATGGACTGCAAGGTTTGCCGTGCACGTCACAGAGCGGACAAGCTGATTGAGGATTATGCATTCCAGAACGGTCTTGAGGACAATCCCGCAGGCTGGACAGATGATGAAATGATGGCTTATATCAAGGAAAAGCACATCTGCTGCCCCGATTGTGGCTCGGGTGACTTTACCAGCATCCGTAAGTTCAATCTGATGTTCAAGACCTTTATCGGTGTCACCGAAGAGTCTACCAATACGGTATATCTGCGCCCCGAGACCGCACAGGGCATCTTTGTGCAGTTCAAGAACGTGGCGCGCTCCTGCCGTAAGAAGATGCCTTTTGGCGTTGGTCAGATCGGTAAGTCCTTCCGTAACGAGATCACGCCCGGTAACTTTGTATTCCGTACCCGTGAATTCGAGCAGATGGAGCTGGAATTCTTCTGTAAGCCCGGCACAGACCTGGAATGGTTCCAGTACTGGAGATCCTATTGCGAGAATTGGCTTGTAAACCTTGGCATGAAGAGAGAGAATATGCGTCTGCGTGACCATAGCGCAGAGGAGCTGTGCTTCTATTCCAAGGGCACGACCGATATCGAATTTTTGTTCCCGTTTGGTTGGGGTGAGCTGTGGGGCATTGCCGACAGAACCGACTATGACCTGACCCAGCATCAGAACGTTTCGGGCGAGAGCATGGAGTATTTCGATCCCGAAACCAACGAAAAGTATATTCCTTACGTCATCGAGCCCTCTCTGGGCGCTGACAGAGTTGCACTGGCGTTCCTGTGCGACGCTTACGATGAGGAAGTCGTGGATCCTGCAAAGAACGACGTGCGCGTGGTTCTGCATCTGCATCCCGCACTGGCACCCGTTAAGGTTGCTGTTCTGCCTCTGTCCAAGAAGCTTTCCGAAAAGGCAGGCGAGGTTTATGACCAGCTTGCTAAGTACTATAACTGCGAATTTGATGAAACCGGCTCGATCGGTAAGCGTTACCGTCGTCAGGACGAGATCGGCACGCCTTTGTGCGTGACCTATGATTTCGAGTCCGAGACCGATGGCTGCGTAACGGTTCGCGACAGAGACACCATGGAGCAGATCCGTCTGCCCATTTCCGAGCTCAAGGCGTATATCGACAAAGTGGTTGAGTTCTGATGGAGCAATTTCCTCTTTGGGGAACGTTGGTTAACACCGGAACCGTCATTCTGGGCTCGTTCTTTGGACTTTTGATCCACCTGATCTCCAAAAAAGGTAAGCTGAGCAGCCCGAGGTATGCCGAGGTATCCGAATCGATCATGAAGGGCTTGGGCCTTGCCGTGGTCATGGTGGGTATCGGGGGCGCACTTAAGGGCGTGATCAATGATGCCGTGACTGATGCGGTTGTCTCTCCCGATCTGCTTGTGGGCGGACTTTCGAGCGAAAACACCATCATCACCATACTCTCGATCGTGCTTGGCGTGCTGGTTGGCGGCTTGATAGACATTGACCGTTGGGTCAATCTGCTTGGTAAGAAGGTAGAGACGCTGTTTAACCGCAATCAAGCGGCTGCTTCGGTGCACGTGCCGGTGGCGCAGGGCTTTGTATCCGCATCGCTTTTGTTTTGCGTGGGTTCTATGACCATTGTCGGCTCTATCCAGAGCGGACTTTCGGGTAATCACGATCTTCTTTACACCAAATCCATGCTGGATTTTGTTTCGTCCATCATTCTGTCCTCCACAATGGGCGTGGGCGTGCTGCTTTCCTCGGTATTTGTGCTGGTATTTCAGGGTGGCATTGCGCTGGTTTCCTATCTGGCAGGGCAGGGGCTTTCCACTGCCGTGATCGATACCATGAGCAGCGTGGGCTCTGTGCTGATCGTAGGACTTGGACTTAACGTTATGGGCGTGACCAAACTCAAAATCATGAACTATCTGCCTGCAGTCTTTTTCCCCATTGCGCTGGTGCCGCTCTGGGATTGGATCGTGGGACTGATTGTCAAATAAAATGAAAAAGAAAAAGCCGTTTCCCGGCTTTTTCTTTTTTTTATAAGGGAAAATCAGGAAAAGCAAAAGAACCGTGTTGACTTGCAACACGGTTCTTTTTGCTATCCATAGACAAAACAGTAGCAAATTGTTTGTGTGTATTTCCGGAAGGGAAATTACTTGATGGTAACAGTTGCGCCAGCAGCGGTGAGCTGTTCCTTGATCTTCTCTGCGTCTTCCTTGGAAACGCCTTCCTTCAGAATCTTGGGAGCGCCCTCTACGAGGTCCTTTGCGTCCTTCAGGCCGAGGCCGGTGATCTCGCGAACAACCTTGATAACGTCGAGCTTCTTTGCGCCGAAGCTGGTGAGTTCTACATCGAACTCGGTCTTCTCCTCAACTGCTGCTGCAGCGGGAGCTGCTGCGCCACCAACTGCAACGGGAGCTGCAGCGGATACGCCGAATTCCTCTTCAACTGCCTTAACCAGGTCAGCGAGCTCGAGGATAGTGAGAGTCTTGATTTCTTCAACAATAGCTGTAATCTTTTCGGATGCCATGATAAATTACCTCCTGAATTGTGAGTGTTTTTAAAAATTTGTGTGTGATGCAGAAAATTAAGCTTCTGCGGGAGCTTCTGCAGCCTCTTCGCTGCCACCGTTCTGCTTGTCGATGATCGCCTGCAGACCGTATGCGAAGTTGTACAGAGGGGACTTGATAGAGCCCAGGAACTTTGCGATGAGAACTTCCTTGGAGGGGATCTCTGCGAGTGCGTTTACACCTGCTGCGTCGATGACGCCGCCGTCAACGTAACCTGCGAGGATCTCGAAGGAGGGGATCTTTTCAGCATATTCCTTGAGGATCTTTGCTGCGGCAACGGGATCGTTCTTGCTGATAGCGATTGCGGTCATGCCGTTCAGGTGCTCCTTCAGAGCGCCGTAACCAACTTCGTCGCAAGCACGGCCGGTCAGTGTGTTCTTCATAACAACATACTTAACACCTGCTTCACGAAGAGCCTTACGCATCTTTGTATCGCTGTCAACAGTGATGCCCTGGTAGTTTACCACTACGCCTGCTGCGGAATCCTTGATGTCTGCAGCCAGTTCAGCAACGATCACTTTCTTTTGTTCGAGAATTGCATTGCTAGGCATTTTGTGTTTCACCTCCCAGTGAGAATGAGTAATAAAAAAATCTTTCTTCCGTCAAAGCATAGCTTCGCGCGAAGAAAGACTCACAAAGCGACCGTAGTCGCAGATATGCGGTTGATCTCTCCTCGGCAGGGAAGCGTGGCTTTTACGGAAACCTGCTGTCTTTGGATACGTCCTTGTCGGACACCATGACATTATAGCACGCTTCCGCCGAGTTGTCAATAGGTTTTTGAAAAAATCTTGAAAATATTTTTATTCTTCGGAATCGATGGATTTGTTGGCTTTGAGCACGCGCTCAGCCATACCGATCAGTCTCTCACGGATCCAGTAGGGGCTCATGATGCGGATGGGGGAATCCAGCGCCATGATCACGCTCAAAAAACGCTCGACGTTGTGAAATTCGCACACGTAGCGGTTGCGCGATTCCTTGGAGATGATAAAGGAGCGCAGCTCCAACACCGAGAGCTTGTCGGGGATTTCCACCACGGCAGTATAGGGCATCTGCATCTGAATGACCGAACTGTCCGCTGCAAAATCATCATTATTATATATAGAGGAGACAACGCCCATGTAAGACTCGTCGTTATCCGATGTCAGCAGCACGGGAAGAGAAAATTCTGTGGTATAGTAAAAGCCCTTGTGCTCGGGATCGTATGCGATGGGCGCGCCCAGCTGCTTGCGCAGAAAATCCACGTCGCGCTGTGCCTGGCGATGAGACATATTGAAACGCTCAGCCAGACGCATGGCGTTGGGATAGCTGAACTCTGTTATTTTCTTATGAAGCCATTGAATCCTGTTGTTGGCAGCCATCTTGGTTATCCTTTCCTTGCGTTTGATCGGAGTCGGGGGAAATCGCCGGGGAATCGGTCGGGGTATCCTTGGTACAGAGTGCGTAGAATTGGAACAAGCGGTAAGCAATATACACACAGTTGCATGCGCAGAACAGAATGTATCCGAAAATTCTGGTTTTGTGAGATACGTTGTCAGCTGCGATCAGGTATTTGAGCAGCGGAGCGCATGCGCACGCGTTGGTGAAAACTGCAATGCAGGCGGTGCTCAGATATCTGCGAGGCTGCGCCTTGTTCAACGTGCAGCGCAGCTCGCTGATAATAAACAGCATGGTTGCGATCCATGCCAGCTGCAGCCCGATCTTGACGGGGGCGTTCATGTGGTGATCCAGCTCGAAATAGGTCAGCCCGCAAAGACCCGTCAAAAGCGCGATGGGACCAACTCCCAGGACTACGCACGCATGATTGAGACCGGGTACGTTGATCATGCGGAAGAAGAAATACGTCCCGCACAGTACAGCACCGATGGCACAGAGCAATGCGCAGATGGTGGATGCACTCACCGCCTTTTCGTGTAAGAAGAATACTGCGATCAGATCGGAGGGCTCGTAGTAGGTAAAGCTGATGGCGCCTGCTGCCAGCGTTCCGACTAAAGGGGCGGCTGCGATGGCGAAAGGCTTGCCTGTTGCGATCATGAAATCATCCGTGGGCAGAGAATCCTTGGGGATCAGCACACCTGCGCACAAAAACCATATCAGCGAGACAATGCTCAGGATGTTGGCAATCAGGGGGAGCGGATGACCGGCTACAAAATAGTCCGAGCCGTCACCTGCGAAAAAGTAGCACAGCGTGTATAGCAGGATTCCCACAATGCTAAGGGCAGCTGCGGTCCTGCAAAACATTTTGACTTTCTGGGCTTGCGCGTTCATATAAAAAACTCCCGGAAGGGAACCTCCAAAACATAAATATACAGTATTATTATATAGCATAATTATGAATATTTTGTAACCAAAATCCTTAATTCGCGAATTAATTTCTTGCTTTTTATCAATATGCACAAAAATGGGCGGGCGTGTGGAATAAAAAGTATGCTTGAGGGCTCGGTTTGACCTGCGAAAAGCGGCTGTGAGGGCGACAAAATGGCAAAATGTCGCAGAAATTTGTGCAAAACGCACAAAACATGTGGCAAATATTCGTTAAAAATCGTCATGAAAAAATTCGAAAAACTATTGCAATTTGAAAGCGGATGTTGTATAATGATAGGGCTTGATATGCGATGAAGCGAGAGGTTGCTTTGAGGGGACGCCCTCAAAGGTAATTTTCGCGGAGTATGTCCGAGAATCGGGCGAAGGTATATCTCTACAAATACACGGTGCAACATGCGGCATAGTGTTGCTCTAGGGTTTCAATTTACACAAGGTAGTCGGAGTTTGTTTGGCGCAGATGCTGATGCGCGGACAAAATCCTTTTTTATCGGGCGTAAAAAGAAACACACGGAGCGGTGTTAGGGATTCGCCCCACTTTAACAAATCGTCCCGGGCGACGGCAAGGCTTCCATTAATATATACGCGTGCGTATAGAGCAGGGAGGCGGCGACCAAGAACGGAACGAAATCTAAAAGGAGGCAAAACAAAATGGCAGTAAAGGAAAAGATCAGAGTTCGCCTGAAGAGCTACGACCACACCCTTATCGACACCGCGGCTGAAAAGATCGTCAAGGTTGCTAAGGATAACGGTTCCCAGGTTTCCGGTCCTATCCCGCTTCCCACTGAGAAGGAGATCATCACCATTCTCCGCGCAGTGCACAAGTACAAGGATAGCCGTGAGCAGTTCGAAATGCGCACTCACAAGAGACTGATCGACATCATGAAGCCGTCGGCAAAGACCATCGACGCTCTGATGAACATCGAGCTCCCTGCAGGCGTTGAGATCGAGGTTAAGCTTTAATCAGCTTATATCAAGCACCGCGATATCAAGACTTGCAAAACAAAGATAACAGCCGACGAAGAAAGAAACTTCGGCTCGGTAACTTTGTAAATCATGTCGGTCCAACCGCATCGGCGACCGACCAATAATTTACAGGAGGAAACAAAATGAAAAAGGGTATTATCGGTAAGAAAATCGGTATGACTCAGGTATTCGACGAGAACGGCAACGTAACTCCCGTAACTCTCGTTGAATGCGGTCCGTGCGTAGTCGCACAGAAGAAGACCAAAGAGAATGACGGTTACGAAGCTGTACAGCTTGGCTTTATGGATGCTAAGGAAAAGCACCTGACCAAGCCCCAGCAGGGTCACTTCAACAAGGCAGGCGTTGCTTTCAAGAAGTACCTCAAGGAGTTCCGTCTGGCTGATTGCTCCGCTTATAACGTAGGCGACGTCATTACAGCCGATACCTTCGCCGCAGGCGAGAAGGTCGACGTTACAGGTATGACGAAGGGTCACGGTTACACCGGCGCGATCAAGAGATGGAATCAGCACAAGCTGCAGGCAACCCACGGCGTAGGTCCTATCCACCGCCAGTCCGGTTCCATGGGTGTTATCGACCCCGCCAGAATCTTCAAGAACAAGCACATGGCTGGTCAGTACGGTAACGAACAGGTCACCGTTCTCAATCTCAAAGTTGTAAAGATCGATAGCGAAAGAAATCTGATCGCCATCAAGGGCGCTGTTCCCGGCGCTAAGGACGGCATCGTATTCATTCGTGATTCGGTGAAAGCATAAGAAAAGGAGGAACTAAACAATGCCGCAGGTAAAAGTATATAACATGTCCGGCAGCGAAGTCGGCACTATGGATCTGTGCGATAAGATTTTCGGCGCAGACGTAAACGGCGCAGTCCTCCATGCTGCAGTCAGAGCATATCTGCTCAACCAGAGACAGGGCACTCAGTCCACTCTGACCCGCACCGAGGTTTCCGGTGGCGGTAAGAAGCCCTGGAGACAGAAGGGCACCG
>SVQP01000026.1 GCA_015065285.1 Oscillospiraceae bacterium
TCCTCCAAATATGTTTTTTTAGTTTTGACTGGCAGGTCAAACTAATTATATCATATTTGGAGGATTTCCTCTCATCGGCAAAGCCTTTATTGAACCACGCGACTATCGCGTGGTTTTCTTTTTCCAAAAAATCGGCAGAGGCGCAATGCCTCTGCCGATCGTTGTTTTGCTATTATCTGAGAATGAAAATACCCTTGGGTGCCTGAACGTCAACCTTCTGGTTGCCGTCTTCATCTCTGGTAACCTTAATATAGATCTCGCCCTTGGGGGTGGGATAGGTGCCCTCAACCCAATCGAGGTATGCAAGCTCGGGCTTGATCTCGTAGGTGTTGGGAGAGATGGAACGAACGCCCATGACGTAAGAGGACAGGTACGGGCAAGGACCGGAAGCCCAGCCGTGGCACAGAGAGTGACGGAACTTGACGTAGCAATATGCACCGTAGTCACCGTGAATATCGATCTTGCCCTCGGGCACGATCTCGTCAATTCTGCCTGCATTTTCCATCCAGGAAAGGTGGAAATCCTCCCAGAACGTGGTAGCGCCCATATCCAGCATGCCGCCCCAGTACTGCTTGATATCATCCAAAGCGCCTGCGAAGTCGCCTGCCAGCGCCTTTGCCTTCAGAATGTAGTAGCCAAAGAAGGTGGAATAGCCGTGTCCGCCACCGGGAGCGATCATCTTCTCGTTGGTCTCCTTAGCGTCTGCCAAGCCTGCCAATACAAGCAGCGCTGCTGCCTGTTTGGAGCCGCAGGGATCCGGCACGTGCTTTCTCATACGCACTGCTGCCATTGCGCACTTCTCTGCCAAAGCCACGTCGCCCAGCGTATAGAGCAGCGAGGTACCCTTATCCAGCGCGATCTTGAGAAGCCCCTGCAGACCTGCGTGGATTGCACCGGGATTATCGTTGTTGGGCCAGTCCATGAATCTGTTCTCAGGCATGTGCTCCACGCCATCCTCGTCCACACAGTCAGCCAGCACGTTCATCAGATCGTGAATGTACTCTCTTTGCTGGGACAGATATACCGTGTCACCCACCGTGCGATACCAGTCGTGCTGAATGATCAGCCACCACATGGAATAAGACGAAATGCCGTTCATCCATGTGCCAACGGGGGTTTCATCGCGTACAACGTCCAAGGACTTGGGCACGATGTCGGTATATCCAAAGGTGGTCAGAATGGTCTTGACCTCGGTGTGCATGTCACCGATCCAAACCAGTCTGTCGCGCTTGATGCCATCCCACAGGTATTCCTGCATGTTCAGGTGTGCGGTATATGCAGCGGTATCCCAGATCTGATTCAGGCGCTCATCCGAGCAGCGGAAGGTGCCCTTGTATTCCAGATCCATATAGTGAAATACGCCCTGAATTGCCTTAAAGGTAATGAACGCATCCTCATCCAGCAGCTCTATGTACAGAAAACGGTAGCCGGTCTCGTTGGTCTCGATACCCGAATACATACCAAGGCTGTAAACGCTGTCACGGATTGCGTGGTCGTTGGTGGTGTTCTTTTCGCCCAGAGGGGTCAGCGCCTCCATCACGCTCTCGCCAAAGCGGACGGCAACGCGGACAGCACCGTTGTGTCCGGGGCCCTTGGTCATCCAGGTGTGGAAGCGTGCAGAGCCTGCAAACTCAATGCCAAAGTCCACAAGAATTGCCGCATGGGGCTTGCCGGGCTCGTTGCGCAGCGTGCAGTTGTCCTGGCCAACCACCAGCGTGATCTGATTGCTCTTTTCGTCCAGCAGATGCTCAGCACCGCTGACGTTACCCTGCGACCAAACGATTCTCTTAGGCGCCAGATATCTTCTGGTACGGGGGTCTGTATTCTCCCCTGCCAGCGCCGTAAATTTATCAATTACCTTTTTTGCCATTTTGAATACCCTTTCTGTTCTCGGTTTATGGTATTTACCCTTTGATTATACCATACACGCGAGGTAATTGCAATAAGACGTGGGAATTTTCTCGCATTTTTTTGCGATACAAACGAGCCTTATTTACACAATCAAGAATATTTAAATTCAAACAAATCGCCCCCCGCCACAAGGCGGCGGGGGGGATCAAGGCGATTGCTTGCCCAATTACACTTGGGTTTTGTTTTAGCGCAATCTTGTCACTCTGCGGGGCTGGTTTTCACGTTAAGTGTCCCCTGTGATCAATTATTGACCTGTTGATTTATCGTAATATGATCGCACTAAATTATTATAATCATTAAAATTGCATTGGATATTCCGATAGGCCACAGTTCCTTGAGAGGAATATAGCTGCGTTAAATAATAAATAATTTCCACATCCCCATTAGAATACAAAATATATATTCCTAAAGTTTGTTCCAAAACAGGATCTCCAAGAATAAAATTTACGAAATCTAACTTTTCTAAATCATTTAAAAAAGCATCAACATTCTCAATTGGGACGGAATCTTCTGGTAGGACCGAAAGGTCGGTGGTATCTATCATCGAATAATCTATAAGATATATTGATTGAATTTGATCCCGATCATGCAGTAGCGAAAAATTCGCGCGGTTACATCCAGTGCTAATAAATATAAACACAAGCAATACCATACTGAAAGTCACCATCTTGGTTGGACTGAATTTTGCTATTTTCACAGTGTATCACCTCGCATTTAGAGAATAGAATGGTTAAATTACCATGGAACAAAATTATCGAACCTAAAGAAGGGATCATAATGTAACAGGGGACGGTTCTCTGTTACATACAAATTTTCCCTTATATGATAAGGGGTTTGGTTATACGCTTGGGGTGATACGGTCATATACCGTTTATATTCGCCTTCTCCCCCCGGCGATCATTGTATATCTGAGGTCGCCTTCCCCCCTCCCGGAGGGGGGCTATTTTGCGTAACAATGCTCCGTCCCCGGTTGCGCCCTTCACTTATATAGTAGCGAAATTTTCAAAAAAGTTCTGCGTTTTTTGAAAAAAAGTAATTTTTTTTGCAAAAGCCGGGTTACGGCCACAGCGCGTCGTCAAGATAGCACTTGATCGACTCCTCCAGCCAATAGGAATACTCCATATCGGGCGCCAGCTTTTCCATGGACTTAAAGCGCAGGTACAGATCCTTGCCATCCGATACGTCGTGCCAGATATCGGCAAACACAAAATCAAATTCGCCCCTCGGATAATGCGCTTGGGCAAAATCAAACGCATCGGCATGCACAACTTTGATCTTATCGCGGCACTCCATCTGCGGCAGCAGGTTTTGCTCAAACAGCGAGATGGCATCCGCACTCAGATCCACCACGGTCACAGATTCCACCTCGGGCTTTCTTGCCGCCATGTACGCAAAATAGCCAAGTCCCAGCCCAAAGGTCAGCACTCTGCCGTGCGCCTGCGCAACCGCCGGCTTGGTGGTCACGGTCTCGTTGGGCATCAGCGTCATCCATTCCCTGCCGTTCTCCAACACGCCGGGAAAGGCAAACTCACGCATGAAAAAGCCGATCTGCGGGATCATGCGATTGTCCTTGGTCACCAAAAAATCGTTGCAGACAAAGGCTTCGCAGGGCGCAAGCTTCATTTGTCTGTATTCCCACTTGCCGCTCTTGCCCGGCTTGATTCTGATATTCTGATAATAGGGATCGTTCTCAAAATCCGCGGGATCCAGCTCGTTTATCATGGGCAGAAAATAATGGCGGAACAGATCGCGGTCGCGTCCCGAGCTGTCCAGTCCGCACACAGCCGCCAAGCACTCCGCATAGGCATACGCGCGGCTGACGCCGCACTCACGCGAGATCTCGTCCACCATGCCTGCATCCAACGAATCTGCGGCAATATTGAGCAGGATGCTCATCATGCGCACCACACCATCATTGTAGGTGCGAATGGTTTCGGGGCGCAGCCCCGATATTTGCTTGAGTGATGCTTCCATCATACTCACTCCTTGATCTTTTTTCTGCCTTGATTATACCACGTTTTTCTTGTTCCGTCAACTCTGCTTTTGACTTGACAAACCATTGCTTTTTTGATAGAATAGTGTTAAGTGTAGCATGAAAGGAGAGCGCTTATGAATTGGTTGAAAGCGCTGTGGGCGCGCAGATGGGTAAGGCTGCTTATTTTGCACGTACTTGGCATTGGCGTCTTTGGCATTTTTGCCATTCTTGCCTCCCATTTTTGGGGCAGCACCTGCCCTTCATACCTGTTCTTCAAGCTCTGCTGCCCCTATTGCGGCATGACCCGCGCGCACTTGGCTGCGCTGCGGCTGGACTTTGCCGCTGCCTTTTACTATCACCCCGTCTTTTTTACGGGCATCCCCTTTTTGTGGATGATCTTTCATCCCGGTCTTTTCAAAAAGAAATGGCAAAGGGTGCTCTGGTGGGTGTTGACCTGTCTTTTGGGCGCAATTCTGGCAATCGCCTATATCGTGCGCGTTTGCTTGTTCGGCTTTGACTTTTTTGCGTAAAGGAATCCATATTATCATGTTAAGACACAAAATGACTCTGGGTCAGGTTTTCAATTTTAAGGACCCCAACGCACGCATTCGCTGCATTCTTGTAATTTCCGTTGCCCTTGAGGCGGTGATCAACTATATCACCACCGGTATATTCTGGACGGAATTTTTAAGAAGCTACCATATGGAGCCCGAGGAGATCGGCATTCTCGCCTTCTCCCCCTTTATTGCCAGTCTGTTCGTCATCTTTGCCCCCTCACTGCTCACGCGCTTCAAAAAAAGACGCTTTGTGCTGGCGGCTTGTAAAACACTGTATTACGTATTCAACATTCTGTCGCTGACTCTGCTGCCCCACTTTATTACCGATGCGACCATGCTTGTACTTTGCATGGCAGTGCTGCAGTTTATTGCCAACATATTCAACACTATTGCACTTTCGGGCTATGCCGCATGGCACGTCAAGTTCCTGCCTGAGCGCATGCGTGCACAGTATATGACCTTCAATCAGTTCGCGGGAGCACTTTTTTCCGGTGTTTTAGTTCTGATTGCGGCATTCTTTGCCGATCAGATGGAAGCGCTCTCTCCTGCGCAGCTGCAGTTTTTGGAATATGTGCGCCATATCGGCTTTGTGCTGGGCATTTTGGACGTGGTGCTGCTCTCGCTGCCGCGTGAGGTGGATTACCCCCTCATCCGTTCGCCAAAATTCCGCGATATTATCACCATTCCGCTCGGAAATAAAAAATACATGCTTTGCATGATTGTGGTGTTTGCATGGCAGTTCTCGGTATACTGTCACAATACCTTTTTGCAGGTTTACCTGATGGATACCATTGGCATTACCTATTTCCTTTACTGCCTGATCATTTTCGTCTACCCCTTCTTCTTCCCCTTCTCTATGAAATTCTGGCAGCACCGCATTCAAAAAACCTCATGGCTGCGGGCACTGGCGCTTGCTTTGCTCATTGAAGCGCCCTTGCAGCTGCTTTACGCACTCATCCGCCCCGATCTTGCCCCCTGGCTGCTGGTCACAATGCTGCTTGTGATCCGACTGCCGCAGCACTTTGCAGGCGTTGGGCGAAATTCGATCGTGGCAAACATGCAATACCTGAATATGCCGCAGGTCAACCGCACCTGCTACACCTCGTTTTATCAGATCGTATTCAACCTTGGTGCAGCTGCGGGACTTTTGTTTGGCACGGTATTCGTGGCGATCTCCAAAAATTTTGCCTTGCCGCTGTTTGGCTACACCTATCAGGGCGGCATTCCCTGGCTGATTGCGCTTTCAGGCATCATTCAGCTGGGCATTGTGGCTTACGTGCTGCTGATGGGTAAGAGATTGGAGCCGGATCCCGAATAAGAAAGGACTTTTTATGAAAAACAGACTGATATGTCTCTGCCTTTTGCTCTGCCTTTTGCTGGGCGCTTGCACGCAAAGCCCCGATGAGCAGACCACGCAAGGCAGCTCGGACATTCAATCGGAAACCGAAACCGAGACCGAAATCGAGACCGAGCCGGACGACGGACGCGTGGTGGTCAGCATTGTCTGCCCGATTGAGGATGCCGTGATCTTCTCGGGCGGTGAGGTGGTGCAGGACGTAACCGATACCGCGTTTGTGCCCGTATCGTTCGAAGTCAAATTCGGCTACGTATACAACGGATACGAAATAGACGGAGAGGTGTTTGCCGGCAATACGATCTCGCTTGAAAACGTGACGGCAGACACAGAGGTGGTGCTCAAGCTGGACTACGCCACCTATGAGCTGCCCATTGTCAGACTGGACACGGGCGATGTGCAGATCTCCTCCGGGGATACCTACGTGGACGTCTCCTTTGACCTGATCAACACAGAGGACGAGGTGCACGACGCAGGCGGCGGCATCCGACTGCGCGGCAACTCCACGCAGGGCTACCCCAAAAAGCCTTACCGTATCAAGTTCAACCAAAAGGTTTCCCTGTTCGGGCTGGATAAAGCCAAGAGCTGGGTGCTGCTGGCGGAATATCTGGATCCCTCCTGCATGCACAATTATGCTGCCTATTACCTTGGCGCACAGTCCGAGGCACTGGCATTTACCCCCACGGCGCATCACGTCAACCTTTACCTCAACGGTGAATATATGGGTCTCTACACGCTTTGCGAGCAGGTGCAGGAAAACGAGGGGCGCATGGATCTGGAGCAGACCATCACGCCCGATATGACCGACCTTGACCAATTCAATTTCTACGTATGCCTTGACGAGGACGCGCAGTTTGACTCCCAAGCCGTGCGCGGTGAGGATTACTTCTACGTAGCGTGGTGCAACAAGTACTTCTCTCTCAAATACCCCAAGAAAGAGGATTTTTGCTCGGACGAGCAATTCTACTCCTTCTTTGCACAGCTGGAGGATCACTACAACAAGATTCTGGACGCCTGCCGCGAGGGCAACGCCAAGAAAATGGAAAAATATATGGACGTGGATTCACTGATCGACCATATGATCATTGACCAGATCATGGGCGAGCGAGACCACGTGTGGAAATCCTTCTACTCCTACCAGATCGCAGGAGAAAAGCTTGCGTTCGGACCCATCTGGGATTACGACTACAGCTTGTACGTGCCCTGGACCAATGAGCCCAATATATATTACGAGGTGGATAGCAGGATTGAATACTCCAACGAATTTTTCCGCGGTGTGGCGCGCTCCGATGCGCTTTACGCAAAGCTTTGCGAGCGCTATCAGACCTATTATTCCGACGTGCTGACCGATTGCATCATTCACATGCAGGGCTACAAGACCTCCATCAGTGAGTCCCTTGCGCTCAACAATGCGCGTTGGTACAGTGAGGAAAGCAAAATTACCGAACAAAACTGCCGCTTTTTGATGGACTTTCTCAAGAACAGAAAAAAGGTGCTGGATCGGGAGTGGAAATAAACCGCAAGTCTCTTGACAAATGAGAAAGTGCGTGATACTTTAAGCAAAACACAAAAAGGAGCTATGGCAATGTCTGTATTTACGATCATTCTGAATACCGAAAACGTGCGCGGCATGTACCCCATGAATTGGGATACGTCGGGCTTGTATTGTCATACCCATTTTTCAAGATAACCGATAGGCTATCGATATTTGGATATAGACGGTGCAAGTCGCGCAGATCGATTTGCACCGTTTTTCTATTTGGAGGAAACTATGGAAAGAATTGAAGCACTAAAAAACTATTATGAAAGCCACGACGAGCATGCGCGCCTTGGTTCGCTGCACGGCTCGGTGGAGTTCCTGACTACCTTACACTATATTGAAAAATACTTAAAGCCCGGTATGACCATTCTTGAAATCGGTGCGGGTACCGGACGTTATTCGCATTATTTTGCGCAAAGAGGCTACGACGTAACTGCCGTGGAGCTGATGGAATGCAATATTGAAGTGTTCAAGCAGAACACCGCCAAGCAAGAGCATGTTATGATCTCGCAGGGCGATGCAATTGATCTTTCGGACTTTGCCTCGGACAGTTACGACGTCACGCTTCTGCTGGGTCCCATGTATCATCTTTACACCGACGAGGACAAGCGCACCGCCCTTTGCGAGGCAGTGCGTGTGACCCGTCCGGGCGGCACGGTTTTTGTCGCATACTGCAACAGCGACATGACGGTTTACCAATTCTGCTTTGCGCGCGGTGGTATCCACGATCCGCAATACAAAGATCTGATCGACTACGATACCTTTGCGCTGAGCTCTACGCCTGCGGAGATCTTTGCCCTTTACCGTAAAGAGGACGTTGATGCGCTGATCTCTCCCCTGCCCGTGCAGCGATTGCATTACGTGGGTGCGGATATGCTGACGCATTATATCGGTGACGCGGTGGATGCGATGGACCAAGAGACCTTTGCACTTTACATGAAATACCACCTGAGCATTTGCGAACGTCCCGACATGGTGGGCGCGACTAACCATATTTTGGATATTTTAAGGAAGGAAAAGATATGAGTAAAACGTTGGTAATCATCACAGGTCCGCATGCGGTGGGCAAGATGACGGTTGGGCAGGAGCTTGCCAAGATCACGGATCTGCGCTTGTTTCACAATCACATGTCGATCGAGCTCTCTCTCAAGCTGTTCGAGTTCGGCACCCCCGGATTCCGCGCGCTCAACGAGACCATCCGCAAGACCGTATTTGAGCAGTTTGCCACGGGAGACCTTCCCGGTCTGATCTTCACTTATATGATGGATTTCGATGATCCTGCCGAATTTTCGTATCTGCATGAGCTTACGGAGCTGTTTTCATCGCATGGTGCCAAGTGCCACGTAGTGGAGCTTTGCGCAGATTTTGACGTGCGCCTTGCGCGCAACAAGAGCGAAAACCGCCTTGCCAACAAGGAATCCAAGCGCAACATCGAATGGAGCGAGCGCGAGATGCGCAAAACAGCCGCGATGCACAGGCTCAATTCCCGAAAGGACGAGAGCTTGCCCTTTGAGAGCTATATCAAGATCGACAACACAAATCTCGCCCCCGACGAGGTGGCAAGCATGATCAAGGAGAGGCTTGGGATAGCGTGAAATCATCTTCTTGTAGGGGAGGATATCATCCTCCCGCCCGAAAGCGGTCTTTGATCGCGCCCCCCCGAATACCAATCCGCCATCATTGCTCCCCTACGATATATGACCGAAAGGAGAAACGCCATGATATTTCAACCAATACAAATACAACTCAAAGACGGCAGAATAGCAATCTTGCGCTCCCCCGAGGTTGAGGACGCAGCAGATATGCTTGCATACATCACCCAAGCCTGTGGTGAAACCGAATTCTTGGCACGCTATCCCGAGGAATGGGCAAGCATGCCCCTGGAGCGCGAACAAGCCTGGATACAAAATCTTCGCGAGTCCCCACACACTCTTGCCATTGCCTGCTTTGTTGACGGAGTTTTAGCGGGAAACTGCGAGATCGGATTCAAGTCGGGCATCAAAATGGGACACAGAGCCAGTGTTGCCATTGCGATTTTGCAAGAATACTGGGGGCTTGGCATCGGTTCTGCCATGTTCGAGCAAATGATCAAGGCAGCACAGCAGCGCGGCATTCTTATCATGGAATTGGAGTTTATTGAGGGCAATGACCGTGCCAAAGCACTTTACGAGAAATTCGGTTTTCGCATCGTTGCCGAAAAGCCCTTTGCCATTCGACAAAAGGATGGCAGGCTACTGAGTGAATATATTATGCAAAAGCATTTGTGAAACGGGCTGTCGAGGACGTCAGCCCCTACCAACGGTCGGTTCGCGTATGGCAAATCTAACCCAAATACGCATGACAAAATCCCCGCATCGTCATGATGCGGGGATTTTCTTTTTTCGATTCTTATTCTACCACGACCACGCCGTCTGCTTTGACCGTAACGGTCATGCCGTCCTTGACGTATGCCAAAAATTCATCGCCAAGGCAATCTACGACGGGCATGCTCACGCCCTCGACCCAAACGTCGGCAAGCACCGCGCCTGCGGCTGCCAAGGAATCGATGTGGTTAGCAAACAGCATGCACGCGGGGCTCTTTCCCATGGCGCACGCGCAATACAGCACCAAGCCGCCCGTAGTCGAGCCAATGGTCTGCGGCAGGCAAAGTGCCTTGCCGATCATAGGCTTGCCGTGAATATCCGAGTTGTTCTGGTCACCGCACTTGACCTGCTTATCGCCAAACTGCAGTGCCATCTGGAAGGATGCCAGCGTGTTAAAGCCCTGCGTGGTGACAAGCGCCTCTGCCTTGACCTCGCCGGGGGTGACTACTCTACCCTTGAATTCTCTCATGCCTTGCTACCTCCCGTAATTGCTTCCAGAATTTCCTCGTCTCTGTAATATCTCGAGCTTGTATAGGTGCGCAGCTTGTTGGACGAGGTGATGACCGGCATCTTCTTACAAAGCGGATTGTTCATGTACATCAAGGGGCAAATATAGGACGTGATCACACCGGTTGCCTTGAGTCTTGCAGCATACTCGGTTTTATTGAATGCCTCCAGCACAGCGGGAGCTGCGGTCAGCACGGTGGGAATCACCACCTTCTTGTTCCCCTTAGCAGCCAACGCTGCCTCAATGTTATCAGTCCAGCTCTTGAGCTGCTCCAGCGACAGGTGCGGGCAGCCAACAAAGCACAGCTTGGGAGTGGCATCCGCGTTTTTCCACATCACGGGATAATTGTCCTGCACGCGCTGCAGCTCCGCATCGTCAATGATATATTCCTTTGCGCCCTCTGCAATCAGAGCTTCGCCCAGTTCCTTTGCCTCGGGGGTCAGGTTTGCGATATGGTAAAGTCCAACCGCACCGTTGGAGGCGGTTGCCGCACCGAAATCCTTGAGGTATGCGCAAGCGGCATCGTCAAGCTCGGTGCCGATCCACTGATCAAGCCCCACCACGTAAGGCACGTCCTCCATGACCTTCATACCAATCGCCGAGCCTAGCAGCTGTGCCTCGGGCTTTTTGGTGGTCTGCACCTTGATGACCCAGCTTGCGCGTCTGCCCTCATCTGTCAAAAGTCCGAAATACGGCACGTAACCCACGATTGAGCCCATAATATCGATGATGCCCGAGTTGCGGTTACATCTTGCGCCCAGCACCGAGTTTGCATACACAACTGCCGAGGACTCCGCCCAGGACAGCACGTCGCCCTTACCCGGCTTGTTGCCCACCTCATCCATATAGCAGGTGCAGGAGAATGCGTTATCATCCATCAGACCCAGCTTGTGCAGCTGATCCTCATAGAAATCCTGCTTGGTGTACATGAACTTGTTGAATACAAAATTCTGCAGCACGTTGGCAGGTACGTTTTTGTCAATGGGTCTTGGGTCAACCGAGAATTTCTGATCCGAAACCACGCCTGCATCCAGCAGCTGCTGCATCAGATCATACACGGGAGACATGACCTTAAGACCAAACGAGGTCACAAGGTGATTATACTTGGAGGTAATGGGCACCAGCTTTTCAGCCTCAAACGCGTCACCGTACATGACCAGCGTTTTCATGACCTTTGCCATGGTCTCGCCCTTTTCCCCGTCCAGAATTGCCTGTTGTTCCTTTGTCAGTATCATAGACGTATATCCTTTCATCATCTAAATTCAATCGTAGGGGCGCACTGTGTGCGCCCGCGGGCGACCGCAGGTCGCCCCTACGCATTTTACAGCTTCATTGCCACGTCCCACGCGCCCCAGATAACCGTGCGCAGATTGCCCACCGCCTTGGCGTCACCAATCACGTGCACGCCCTTGGTGGCAATGGGAGCGGGATTGTAGCCAACCGACAGAATGACAGAATCTGCCTCGATCTGCTCGGCAGATCCATCCTTGTGCTTGAGTACAACGCCCTGCTCGGTGATCTCACCCACACCGGTTTCCAGATGCACCGGCACCTTGTTGGTCTTAAAGAAATCACGCAGATAAGAGGTGTTGGCAAGGCAGATGCCCTTGGTGGTGATCAGGTCGTCCTGCATTTCCACAATGGTGGGCTGCTTGCCCTGAAGATACAGCTCGTATGCGATCTCGCAGCCGGTCAAGCCACCGCCGATGATGACCACCTTGTCACCCACCGTCTTGTTGCCAAGCAGGAAATCCACCGCCTCAACAGCGCGCTCGGCACCCGGAATCGGAATACGCTTTGCCACGGCACCGGTTGCCACGATGACCTCGTCCGCATCAAGCGCTTTGACGTCCTTGACCTCGGTATTGAACTTGATATCGATGGGATGCTTTGCCATCTCGCGGATATACCACGCGATCAGCTCGCGATCCTTTTCCTTATAAGAGGGGGCAGCAGCTGCGATGAACACACCGCCCAGCTTATCGCTCTTTTCATACAAGGTGACCTTGTGTCCGCGCTTTGCGCACACGATTGCAGCCTCCATACCGCCGATACCGCCGCCGATGACTGCGATCTTCTTTTGCTTCTTGGCAGGTTCGATGTGATATTTCTTGGATTGCATGGTCTGAGGATTGAGCGCACAACGGGAAAGTCCCATGGTATCGGTCAGATCCTGCGTGTTGGCATGACCCTTGGAGCGGGAGAAATTGAAGCAGCCGGCATGGCAGCAGATGCAGGGCTTGATATCCTCAAGTCTGTCCTCGATCAGCTTGGTTACCCACTCGGGGTCAACCAGGAACTGACGGGCAACACCCATTGCGTCAATTCTGCCCTCGGCAATTGCCTTGGCACCCACCTCGGGCTCCATTCTGCCTGCGCAAACCACGGGAATATCCACAAACTGCTTGATATGCGCCACGTCCTCCAGGTTGCAGTTCTGAGGCATGTACATCGGCGGATGTGCCCAGTACCAGGAGTCGTAGGTGCCGTTATCCGCGTTGAGCATGTCGTAGCCCGCATCCTGCAGGAACTTGACTGCCCTTTCGGATTCTTCCATGGTGCGGCCTACCTCTACGTAGTCCTCACCCGGCATAGCGCCCTCGCAAAAGCCCTTCATCTTGGACTCTACCGAGTAGCGCAGAGAAACGGGATAATCCGCACCGCACTTTTCCTTGATCGCCTTGACGATCTCGGCTGCGAAGCGGTAGCGATTTTCAAAGCTGCCGCCATATTCGTCGGTACGCTTGTTGAAGAATTCCATGGAAAACTGATCCAGCAGGTAGCCTTCGTGCACTGCGTGCACCTCAACACCATCTACGCCTGCCTCCTTGCACAGCTTTGCAGTCTTGGCAAATGCCTCGATGATCTCGTGGATCTGCTCGACAGTGATCTGGGGGCAGATGATATCATGCGCCCAACGGGAGGGCTGAGGGCTGGGGCTGGCAAGCTCGTGACTGGTATCCAGAATGGGCTTGATCAGCGTACGGGTCAGCTTGTTTTTGTGCAGAGGAGCCACCAGATCGGTGATTGCCCAGGAGCGACCCATGCCCGCGGTCAGCTGAATGAACAGCTTGGCGCCCGACTTATGGATCTCGTCCATAAATTCCTTGAGGTCCTCGAACATCTTGGGGTTCTGCCACAGATACTTGCCCCAGAAGGTATCACGCACGGGCGCGATGCCGGGGATGATCAGACCCACGTTGTTGTCGGCTCTCTCCAAAAACAGCTTGGCTGCTTCCCTGTCGAAGTGGCAACCGGTCAGCTCAAACCAACCGAACAGCGAGGTGCCGCCCATGGGGCACATGACAATGCGGTTTTTGATTTCGACGTTGCCGATCTTCCAAGGGGTAAATAACGCTTGATACTTGGGATCAGTTTGTTGATTCATAACGCGTCTCCTATGTATATTATTTTTATTTTCCTACGCAAAAATGAGCAAAAATGCCTGCCACGACGTCCTCGGAAACGGCTCTGCCGTCCACCTCGGCAACAGCTTCTGCCGCCAATTCCACGTCTGAGCAGCAAAGATCGACCGGCAGCCCTGTATCAATGGCTTGTATCGCACCGCAAATGCGCTCTTTTGCCATGGTCAGTGCCGCATGCTGGCGCGCATTGGCAACCACGGCATCGTGCACAAGGTCAATATCGCCATCAATAAAGCGGTCGTTCACCGCCTGCACCAGCACGTCAAAGCCCTCGCCCGTCATGGCGGAAAGGCTGATGGTGCATGCCGTGCAATCCGCAAGACGGGTGCGCAGCACCTCGATCTGCTCCTTTGTTGCCACGTCTGTTTTGTTGAGCACACCGATCACGCAGCCGCTATGCCGCAAAAGCTTTTCAAGCAGCTCGTCGTCCTCTTCGGTCAGTGCCACGCAAGCGTCAAACACCGCAAGCACCAGCTCTGCACTCTGCAGGTGCTCCAGCGCTCTTTGCACACCGATCTGCTCCACGCGATCATCCGATTCGCGCAAGCCTGCCGTATCGTGCAGGCGCACCGTCACACGCCCAATGGCTGCCGTTTCGCTCAGCACGTCGCGCGTTGTGCCCGCAATGTCGGTCACAATTGCCGCTTCCCTGCCCAAGATGCGATTGTAAAGCGAGCTTTTGCCGCTGTTGGCGCGTCCGCAAATGACGGTGGGAATGCCCTCGGCAACTGCGTGCCCCGTGCGATAGGTAGCCGCCAGCGCCTCGGTCTTTTCCAGTGCAATGCTCAGCGCCTCTCGCATCTGCTCACGGCTCATGTCCGCCAGATCCTCATCGGGATAATCGATGCGCGCAAAAATGCTGGAGAGCACCATGCACAGCCCATGGTATATTTCATTGGTTTTTTTGCCAAGTTCTCCGCGCATGCCCGCACCCGAGAGCAGCATCTGCTCCCTTGTGCCCGCCTCCAGCAGGCTGCCCAGCGCCTCGGCTGCCGAAAGCCCCAGCTTGCCGTTGATAAACGCGCGTTTGGTGAATTCCCCTGCTTGTGCAGGTCTTGCGCCTGCAGCCAGCAGGCAGGTCAGCACGCTTTGCGTGACCAGAATGCCGCCATGGCAGGTAATTTCCACCGTGTTCTCACCCGTGAACGAGTGCGGTGCGTAAAACACCACCGCCATGCCGTCATCCACCGGCAGATCCCCTTCGGACGCATCCACCACTCTGCCATACACCATGTGGTTGGCTTGCAGCGCAGAAAGCGCCTTGCCGCCCGCAGGCTTGAACACGCGCTCGGCAATTTCCACAGCCCTCTCTCCGCTGACGCGAATGAGTGCCACGCCACCCTTACCGTACGGTGTGCTGATTGCCGCTATGGTATCCGTAATCATATCTGTACCTCTGTAAATTCCATACTATATCATTTTAATTATACCGCATGCGGCAAACTTTGTCAACAAAGAAAAACACCGCAGAGCGCATGCTCTGCGGTGTTTTTATAGATTAATACTCCTCGCTAAAGGAAGCAAACTCGTCGTTCTTGCCCTTCTTGGACTGCTTCTCCTCCAGGTAGATCACGATCTTACGGTTGTTTTCCGAGCCGATCGAGTTGGTGGAAACGCCCTCAATGTGCTGAATCTCGGAGTGAATGATTCTTCTCTCATAAGGATTCATGGGCTCGAGCATGACGCTCTTCTTGTACTTGAGTACCTTATCAGCCATTCTTCTGGCAAGGTTGCGCAGGGTCATCTCACGCTTTGCGCGGTAGCCCTCAACGTCAACCGTGATCTTGACGTACTCTCTCTTAACGCCGTCCTCCTTCTTGTTTGCAGCCAGGTTAGCCAGGTACTGCAGAGAATCCAGCGTGTCGCCATGGTGACCGATCAGAACGCCTGCGTTCTCACCGTCAATATTGATGACCTTATCGTCGTTGGTGCCCTCTGCAAGGGTAACGGTCAGGTTGAGCTGCATGTTTGCAACCAGCTTCTGAAGGAATTCCAGAGCCAGATACTCGCCACCCACGGTGTAGCTTGCGCTGATCTTTGCAGGCACTGCACCGATACCGAACAAGCCCTTCTTCGGCTCTTCCAGAACGGTATATTCAATCTCTTCCGCGCTGCCGGCACCGAGCTCTGCAACTGCCTTTGCAACTGCTTCCTCAACCGTCTTTGCGCTTACAACAGTTTCTTTTCTCACGTTTATTTTCCTCTTGTCGTTTTATGAATTTGTGGTATTGTCGGAATCGGTATCGTTCTGCTTCTTATCCGATTCATCTTTGAGCGGCTCTGCCATAGCGGGAGCCTTCTGGTTCTTCTTGCTCTCATCTGCGTCAGCCGGCTGCTCTTCCTGCTCGGTTCTGCCGATATAGTTGCCCTTGGCATCGTACTCGTCGTCATCAATGTGGTGCAGCGAGCGCACGTTGGGATTTCTGCTGCCGCTGGACTTGGGAGCCTTGGGAGGATTCTTACCGTACATTTCCTTCTCGGCTGCCTTATAGTCTGCCTCGGTAAATACCGGGATAGGCATTGCCTTCTTCATGATCAGCTGCTTGATGGTGCCCAGCACGCTCTTGAACATCCAGTAAACGCCAACTGCTGCGGGAACGATGAATGCGATATATACCGACATCAGGGGCATCATGAAGTCCATCATGTTGTTGGAGCAACCGGTTGCCTTATCGTTTTCGGAGGTGGTAGGCTGGTAGGTCAGCTTTCTGCTGATCTTCATAGAGCCAAAGTATACCACAAAGGTCAGTACGGGTACCAAGAACAGCCACCAGTTCTGTGCAAGGAACTCCATGCCGGAGGTAACGGCAGACCAGGGAGTCAGACCAAAGTTCCATCCGCCGATATTGAAGCTGGGAATGCCGTCTGCTACGATCTGCTTAAGAGCATCAAACAGATCGACCGAGTTGGTGAAATACTCGAATTTTTCAAGGCTTGCGAATTGATTGATCGCATCCTCTACACGCAGCTTGGAAAGAATTTCGATGGTGCCACGATCAGAGCTCAGCGTGCCGCCAAAGCCGCCTGCTGCCTGCGAGGTGGTAAAATACTGAATAATTGCGCCGGAGAATGCCTTTGCCTGTCCGAGCACGTAGAACATGGGGTCAATGACCACGTAGTACAGCGCCATGACGATGGGCAGCTGGATCAACAGAGGCAAGCAACCGCTCATGGGGTTGAAATGCTCCTTCTGATACAGCTCCTGGATCTCCTGGTTGATCTTCTGCATCGTTGCCTGGTCGTTTCTGCCTGCATAGCGCTTGCGGATCGCCATTTCCTTGGGACGCAGCTTTGCCTGCTTGATAGAGTTCTTTTGCTGAGAAATTGCAAAGGGCAGCATCAGAATCTCGATCACCAGACCGAAATACAGAAGGGAGAGCAGATAGTTGTTGGTGCCAAAGGTCAGGTACTTGGTTGCCAGATTGAGTACGTAGCCGATCGCACGAAGAACGGTATCCAGAATATTACCCTTGTTCTCAAGGTCTACGGTGTCCTTCATCTTTTCGATGATCACACCGGCATCCGCCTCGGTCATTGTCTCGGGGATTTCAGCCTTATCCTTGGCAAGGTTGTTGGCATCCTCCAGGATCTGCAGCACATATGCGGCATCCCAAGCATCTACGGCTACAAAGCTCGACAGTGCGGAATCATACTCGAACTCCTTTTTGTCGTTGAGATAGCTTCCGTCATACTTGTAATAAGTGCCTGTTGCGTTCTTACCGCATGCAGCCAAGAACAGCTGACGAGCAGCGTCGTTGCTCTTGAGCATCACGGCAATATCCACGAGCTGATCAAAGTCAACCGTAGTTTCTGGAGCTTCGGCTTCGCCCTCGGTCTCTCCCTCGGTCTCTGCCTCGGTCTGATCTGCTGCCGTGGTCTGATCTGCTGCCGTGGTCTGCTGCTCGCCCTCCTCGGCTGCAAATGCAACGGGAGCGGCTACGCTGACCAGCATCAGCGCCAGAACAATTCCGGCAATCAGTTTTACAAACACAGACTTTACGTCTCGATTGTTCATAGTCATGTTTTTCATTCTTTTCACCTTCAAAGGGTGAAAAATTCCTCTCACGTATTTGTCAAGGCTTTCGCCTTGCTTGAAAAATGCGCCCGCATACTTTATCGGAATCAATAAAGCGGGGCTGTCCGATCATGGATCGAACGCGTTGTCATTGCTATCTCCCTCAGATTTTTTCGGTTTTTTGTACCGCCATCCCATTGTTTTGAAGCCTGTCATGGGAACGGGATCATATCCTGCCGGGCAAAGTGGATTGCAGCGCAGGATTCTCCACGCAGTCAACAACGAGGCAACAACAAAGCCACGGTGTGTATACGCTTCGAGAGCGTAGGCAGAACAAGTAGGGGTGAACCTACATGTGGGATGCGGCTTGAGCGGGGATATAAACTTTTGGTAAAAGCGAATGAGTAATCTACATAAAAATTTCATGGGGTTTCAGTCTTGCGGTACATTTCCAGCTTTTGCATGGCGCGCGCAAGATCCGCATAAACGTCACGCGAGGATTTCCCCGCGATCTCGGGCTTTGCGCTGATCACGATCAGAAATCCCGTTTTGATCGGTTTTTTGCCAATCAGTTCCCTGTAGGCTGCACGAATGATGCGCTTGGCGCGATTGCGACCTACCGCTCCGCCCACCTTTTTGGTGACCGAGAGCCCGACTCTGTTGACGTATTTCTTCTCGGGATGTGCCAGCATCAGCCTCTTGGCAGCATAGTCCTTGAGAACGTAGACCGCAACGGTCCTGCCCACAAAGCGTCCGCCTTGTCTGAATGCCTTCAGATACAGGTGATTTTCTTTAATTGCAGTTTCCTTCACCCTGTATGCCCCCTTGTCCTGTGTCTTTTGTGTGTCGATGCTTTTCCGTGATTTTTGTTTTTGTGTTCGACTTGTGCAGATCCTTGTGTTTCGATCCGCATTTTTTCAAAGCTGTATTCGCAAAAAAACCCCGATGACTCAACAAACAACAAAATAAACAGATGTGTAGGTCATCGGCGGTTTTTATGTGTGATCCTCTATGAGAATCAGTATGTCAGTCTCTTTCTGCCCTTTGCACGACGTCTCTTGAGAACGTTTCTGCCGTCAGCGGTCTTCATTCTCTTTCTGAAACCGTGCTCCTTCTTTCTCTGACGCTTTTTAGGTTGATAAGTTCTAAGCATGTTTGGCACCTCCTTGCTGATTCATTCGGAAGCGTATCGTCTCACAGCCGACATTTTCGCTTTTACACAATGACATCATATATTATAAACACAAAACACCAAAATTGTCAAGTGTTTTTTGAAAATTTCAAAAGATTTTTAAAAGTTTTTTGCTCACATATCCTCCACGCGGACCACAGGACCGTCGGGCGGCAGCTTTTTGATGGTTTTGTTCCACAAAATGATCAAAAAGATCACGCTCATGACGATCGACATCAGCTCCGCAATCGGGAACGACCACCAGATCAGGGAGAGTCCGCCGATCTGCGCCAAGATAAACGCTGCGGGCAGCAGCACCACAAGCTGTCTTGCAATCGAAACGAACATGGAGAAAATGCTCTTGCCAAACGCCTGGAACACTGCCGAGATGGTGATGGAAAAGCCTGCTAAGATAAAGCTCAGCGAAATGGTGCGCAGCGCGATCTGCCCGTAATACATGGTATCCGAGCCCTCGGCTACGTTGAAGATGCTCAGCATCGGACCGGGAATGATCTGCATAAGCAGCATGCCCACCAGCATAAAGCTGACCGCAAAAATACAGGATACGCACACCACGCGCACGATCCTCTTTCTCTTTTGCGCCCCGTAGTTATAGCCCACAATAGGGATCAGACCGTTATTCAGACCGAACACCGGCATGAATACAAAGCTTTGCAGCTTGAAATAAATGCCCAGCACGTTTTGCGCGGTGGTGGTCAGTGCGCCAAAGCCGTTGAAGATCAGGTTAAGTCCGCCGGTCATAACCGAGCCGATCGAGCCCATGATGATGGACGGAATGCCGATCACGTAGATCTCCTTGATCAGCTTCCAATCGGGCTTGAAGCCGCGGAAGGTCAGATGCACTTCTTTGTTGAGCTTGTGGTTGATGATAATACCGAAAATTGCGGATATGATCTGCCCGAGCACGGTGGCAACGGCAGCGCCCGCAACACCCCAGCCCAAGCCGAAAGGCATGGTGATGGCTCCACCGAACAAGGGAGTGCCGGTTTCCAGGATCAAGAACGGGTCAAGCACGATATTGATGATCGCGCCAAGCCCCTGCGTATACATAGAAAGCATGGTCTTGCCCGAGGATTGCATCAGCTTCTCAATCATGAGCTGCGCGCACGAGCCGAACGAGCAGATCAGGCAAATGGACAAATAAATTGTGCCCTCGGTGACCACGGCAGGGTCGGATTGGTTCATGAGCTGCATGAACGGCTTGACCGCAAAAAGCCCCAGCAGCAAAAAGAAGATATAGCTGCAGGCGGCTAAAAACATGCCGTTTGCCGCAATGGCGTTTGCGGTTTTGAAATCCTTTTTGCCAAGATTTCGCGCGATCAGCGCATTGACACCCACGCCCGTGCCCACACCGACTGCGATCTGCAGATTTTGCACGATAAACGCAATGCTCAGTGCCGCAACCGCGGGAGATTCTCCCTCGCCTGCATACGGGATATAGGAGACGAACATGGTATCCACCACGTTGTAAAGTGCCTGCACCAGCATGGATGCGATCATGGGCAACGACATGGACAGCAGCAGCTTTGTCACAGGCATGGTGCCCATTTTATTCTCTCTTACAATATTTTCTGCCAAATGATGATTTCCTTCGTCTTTCTTTTCAAATTCACACTAAATTTTATTATATCATAAATCTTGTGCAGGGTCAACCGCAGCCGCGCATTTTCAGCGAAACTCATGACGCTGTGTGCACCTTACGCAGAGGATTTGGACAAAATGCGTTTTTTTCATTGACGAAGCGTCCAAAAGATGATATAATAGTCGTAACGCTAAGCAAAGGAGGGGTGAGAGTGAATCCGATTATCAAAGAAGCCGATTTTCGTCGCCAGATCAAAAGCGCGCCCCGCCCTTGCTATTTCTTTTTCGGTGAGGAGGATTACCTCAAAAGCGCTGCGATCAAGCAGGCGTACTCCGCCATTTGCGCAGATCCCGCCTTTGATATTTTCAATTATGCCGTTATAGACGGACGTGAATACACCCCCGATAAGCTTTTGGACGCGCTGGCGCCCCCGCCCATGATGGCGGATCGCAAGCTGGTGGTGCTGCAGAATCCGGATTTTATGAGCATCAAGCAAGGCGAGATACAGGCACTTTGCGAGGTGCTGGCAGCCTTGGAGGATTACGATTATAACACGCTGATCATTACCACAGCGTCCGACGGCTTTGACCCGGGCACGCTGCCCAAAAAGCCCTCTTCCCTGCTCAGCACACTTTGCGAATACGCAACCGCTGTGCAATTTGACCGCTCCACCCCCGCAAAGCTGGCAGCCTGGGCGCAAAAGCACTATGCCGCACACGGTGCAACTGCTTCTGCCGAGGTGGCAACCTACACGGTGGAATACTGCGGCAGAGATATGTTCTCTTTAGCCGGTGAGATTGACAAAATTGCCTGCTATGCCCTCTCGCATCAAAGAACCGAGGTGAGCATTGAGGACGTGCAGCGCGTGGCGATCCCCGCTGTGGAATACGATTCCTTTGCCTTTGCCAATGCCATTGCAGACGGCAGGCGCGCAGATGCCTTGCAGATTCTGGACGATTTCCGCTTCCGTCGCGTGGATCCCATCATTGTGCTTGGCGAGGTGGTGCGTGTATATTCGGATATGATGTCGGTCAAGGTGCTTGCCGACAAGGGCTTCTCCGCCCCCGAAATTTCCACAAAGCTGCGCATGCACGAATACCGCGTTGGACTTTATCTGAAAACCGTGCGTCGCATTTCCATGCAGACGCTGCAAAATACCGTGCGTGCCACAGCACTTGCCGATGCCGAGCTCAAATCCGGCGCCAAGGGCTATGCACCGCTTGAAAAGTTGATTTGCTCATAAGGAGGAGATTTTTATGAAAATTCTGAATTTCGGTTCTCTGAACCTGGATTACGTATACTCGGTTGACCACTTTGTTGCCGAGGGAGAAACGCTGGCTTCAAGCGTGCGCAACACCTTTTGCGGCGGCAAGGGGCTGAACCAGTCGGTCGCGCTTGCGCGCGCAGGTGCACGCGTTTATCACGCAGGCTGTATCGGTCCCGAGGGAGGCATGCTGAGCGATATGCTGCTTTGCGCAGGCGTAAACGTCAAGCACGTCAAAGAGGTGGATACGCCCACCGGTCACGCCATCATTCAGGTTGACCCCAAGGGTCGCAACTGCATCCTCTTGTTTGGCGGTGCAAACCAATGCAACGATCCCGCCTATATCGACGAGGTGCTGACCGACTTTGACGCGGGTGACTGGCTGGTGCTGCAAAACGAGATCTCTTCCCTTTCCCACCTGATCGCCTCTGCAAAGCAAAAGGGCATGATCGTAGTGCTCAACCCCTCTCCCTTTGACAAGAGCCTGATCGATGCAGGCCTTGGCAGCGTGGATTACCTGCTGCTCAACGAGACCGAGGGCAAGCAGCTGACCGGATACGAGGCTCCCGCTGATATTCTCAAAGCCATTCGCGCCTCCTTCCCCACCCTGAAGGTGGTGCTGACGCTTGGCAAGGACGGCTGCATTTACGATGACACTCAGACCTGCGTCTCGCACGGTATTTACGACGTCAAGGCAGTGGATACCACCGCTGCAGGCGACACCTTCACCGGCTTCTTTATCAGCGCGATCAGTCAGGGCGCATCCCCTGCCGATGCCATTCGTCGTGCAAGTGCGGCAAGTGCCATTGCAGTCTCCCGCCCCGGTGCTGCACCCAGCGTGCCCACCTCGGACGAGGTTGACGCCTTCCTGGCTGCCAACACCCCCTGCCCCGCTCCCACCGTTTGATGATTCTTGCAAACCAAAAGCCGATACGGAATTTTCCGTATCGGCTTTATTTTTATTTTTCGATCATTCCTGCACTTCCACGCCGCGCACTACCGCGATCAGTCCCAGTCCGTCGGGATCTGACAGAGGAACCAATCCGACAATGACGTCGACCGTTTGCCCTGCGTAGGCGGAAAGATCAGCAGTAACGCCCGAGGGAACGCCCTCTGTGCCCTGGAACACGATCTTATCGGGATGCTCGAGCACGTTGTAGCCCGAGGAGGCAAAGAAGGAATTGGCTGCTGCGGCAATGCCGTCGGATGCATTGAGGATCTGGAACGATTCGCGTCCGTACAGCACACACTCATGCCAGGTTACACCGCCGTCCGCAGACCACATGTATTTGTCAATACCACCCTCGGCAATTGCCCAACCGGTAAGCACCAGCTTATTGCCCTCTACGGGAACGTTGTTCAGATCAAAGAGGTCTACGCCCTTGTTGGTGTTACCGCCGCGCGCATTATACGCACCGTCACCGTCACCCTCACCGTTAATATAGTCGATCATGCCGGAATAGCGGACGGATGTTGCCGTCCAACCGGACGAGGGATCAATATAGTCTTCGGGATCGGTGGAGCTGTTCGGACCGGGATTTCTGATGTTGCCGGTTGCAAAATCAAGCAAACCAACCACAGAGCCGGAGCGATACATCTCACCCGTGCCCGATTTGTTGAGCTCACAGATATCGGACAGCTCGTCACTCATGGCAACGTATGCAATATCCACGTAGCTTTGTGCCGACATGGGAGCATTGAAAATATCAAAGCGCAGATGCAGCGCAGCATAGGTGCCTGCGGAATCCGCCGTGAAGGTGGGCAGCTTTTGCCCTGCCATATCCACCACCATGACATGCCATGCACCGTCCTCAATCAGCTCTCTGACAGAGAAGCTATCTCCCGCACTGGCAGAGTGATGCACGGTACTTGTGAAGAATTCAAACTCGGCAGTTTCCGCATTGGATGCGGGAATGCGATACTTGACCGCCAGATAACGGCCCGTAGGAGACGCAGTGGAGCTTTGATAGGTCGAGAAGAACGCCTCGCCTGCACCGTCTCCGCTGCCATAGATACGCAAATAGCTCTTATCACTTGAAATCTCAGCCTTGCCAATGCCGCCTGCACCGACAACGATGCCCGTCAGCATCGGAGCATCCACGTATACGTTTACCTGATTTCCCTTATCGGGCTTTTCCTCAGTCTCGCCCCAGCCGGAAAAATCCTTTTCGCACACAATGCGGAAGGTGCGGCTCTCGACGTTGTCCATGTCAAAGGCAAATGCGTAGGAGTAGGTGCCGTTGCGGTCATAGTATACGGCATAGCCGTCATACTGATGTGCATATCCCTTGCTGTCGGGGGTTTTGGAGGAGTTGATGGTCAGCTCGACCCACTCCCCATTGACCTTTTCATAGATCACGGGAACGGTCAGCTTATCAAAGCCAAAGATGCGGACAGCCTTGTAGTTGGTGCCGCCCGAAATGGTGAACTCAGCACTCTTGCCGTTCTCGGATTGTACCATGGGCAGATACACACTATCCAGCGCCTTGCCCTCGTGTACGGTCAACTGAACGGCATCCAGACAGGTGTTCTCGCGAATTGCCTGCATATTGGAATCGTCGGTGGAGGTATAGAAGCCCCAAGGTGAGATGATCAGGCACAGCTTCATCTTGTCTCCCGCCTTGAGCGTTACGTTCTCAAGGTCCAGGGACAGACTGTACTTGGAATTCTTTCCTACGATAACAAAGCCGGCATCGCACTTCTCGCCGCCGATGGTCATTTCGGAATCGTATACGACAAAGCCGATATTGACGTTGTTGTTGACAACGCTCGATACGGTGGTTTCCAGATCGTAAAGAGATACGTAAGGATAGTTGTTGCCCAGCTTGATCACCTCTTCGGTATCCGTTGCATTGACCGTGGCGTGCACGATCTCATTGCTCTGATTCAGATAGCCGATCTTACGGTAAGCGCCTGCGTGACCCTCGAACGAATAGAAGGAGAAATTCTTGGCGAAATCGGCAATCGAAATATCCTCCAGCACCTCGTAATTGATCTCGTAATACGCGCGCAGCTCATCGGTCTCGGGCAGCTCTACGTGGTTATAGGATACCTTGATTCTGCCGTCGTCCGAGACGTAATCCATCTTGACGTCGGTATATACGGGACCGGAGGAGATGATGTTATTATGGTAGTTTTCGGTCGCGGAGTAATTGCCCTGCGCATCGGTATACTGCAGGAAATACTGGAAGCCGCCATGCGTGTGCTGAGGCTGATTGCTATATCCCTGACCCTCGGGCAGCTCGAACCAATAAGGCATGGACATCGAGCGGAAATCGGGCAGCGTCCACAAATCGCGCGCACCGTACAAGGGGCTGATACAGCTGGTCTCGGTGGTGCCCAGCGAGAGGTGATAGTAGGGCCAATAGAACTGAATGGAGGAAAGCTGCTTGAGCGGCACCTTGCCCCAATTCATGTACAGATTGAGCACAGTCAGCTCCACGGTCTCGCCTGCCTTGACTGTAAGCGGGAAATAGGTTTCGGAGTAAGAGGGGTCACCGGGATCATAGATCGGCTCCTCGTTCTCGCCTCTGAAGTTCTTGCAGATCATGACGGGAATGGGCAGCAGCATATCATTCTTGTCAAGCAGCAGCGCGTTTTCGCATTCACCGCCAGTAAAATAGGTGTATACGTAAAGGTTTCGGTCTCTCTCCCCACCCGTGATCGAAATATCGGTGGAATAGTGGCGATTCTGCTCGGAGAAGAAGGGCACGTTAAAGCCTGTGCCGCCAATACTGTAGCGATATGCGCCTCTGAGCGCGTCATAACCCAGATAATCCTCACCGTTCACGCTCTCCAGGGGATGACGTTCATACTCAGCTTCAATCAAAAACGCATCAAAGCTGTGCGTCTGGTCGGTATACAGGCGGTGACCCATATAGAAATCATCCGCAGTGGAATCGGGATTTGCATGCATCACACCGCCCTCGGGGCATGCGGTCTGAGTCACGGTGTACACGCCGTCTGCCAGCGTCACCTCCAGCTTGCCGCTGTTTTCGTGCTGCAGCAGAATAAAGCCAAGCACGCCTGCGTTCTTGATATCAAAGCCTACGTATTCGCAGCTGTCAAAGTCAACGCCGTCAAGGGTATCGTGCGTGCCCTTTGCATCCTTGACGATCAATTTATCCACGGTATCTGCAGAGATCTTGGTAATCATACCCATGCCCGCAATGCCGGTGGTCTCCTCCGAAGCCAGGAAGTGCAGCACCTGATTCATCTTATCGGAGTACGTATGGAAGGTTCTGTCCAGCAGGATCGAAGGCGCATCCGTATTGAGTTTGACTGCCTTGATATCCTTGATCTCAACGGTATCTCCCATGTTGCCAATGTCAAAGCGCAGCGCGGTGACCTTGCCCTCATATCCGATGGCGGTATTGAGCGTGACGGTATAAACGTGCCACTCACCGTCACCCTGAATATCAAAGCGAACCATCTGGTCGCTCGAGTGCCCGTCGTATTCGCCCGCAACAAAATAGAGATATCCCTCCGTTGCCTTGGTTTTGACCGCAAACTGCACGGCATTGTACTGATCCGCCTCGAAATACAAGCCGGGCTTCTTCAGATTCCTGATGGTATGGACGTAAGGGTCTGCGCCCGATACGGTATATGAAATCACACCGTCTGTGACGCTGACATTGGAAGTGTCATGTCCTCTGACGTTTGATTTGGAGATATCAAATTCCATCTCGTCATCAACCGCTGCACCGCCCATGAAATTCTGTCCCATGATGTGTGTATCATAGTAATAGTAACCCAGGCGATAGATATTGGTATGCAAAGATGCGTTGGATTCGGAAGCAAAGTAGGTCTTGCCGTTCTGCATGGTCAAAAATACGTCCATGGTATTCTGCAGGTAAGGCTGCCCCTTTGCATTGGTCAGCGAGGTGATCAGATTTGCATCCGAGGCGGAAATCGCATAATCAAGACGCATGTTCTGATTTTCAATGCGATATACCGAACGCATAGGGTTGGCATAATATGCCTGCACACCGTCCGCCAGACGGTTTGCCTGCATGATGGACTCGGCATAAGGTCCTGTCAGAACAGGCTCAACGATCCCGGGTTGGTCGGGACCTTGCTCGGTGCCGGGCTCGCTCCCCGGTTCAGTTCCCGGTTTAGCTCCGCTTGTAGTGCCGTCGGCGGGATCATCCTGTCCTTGGTCAGGCTTGGTGCAAGCGCTAAGACAAGTTCCCACCAGAAGAATGAAACATAAAGTCAAAAGTAAAATTCGCTTTGGGCTCATGGTACAAACTCCTTTTTTGGAATAAAGTGTTATATATATTGTACACGATAATTGTTTGCCTGTCAATCAAAAACTGCGCCCGGGGCACCAAAAACGCAAAAATTCACATAGCATGCTCTTTCCCACTTGCCTTTGCGCCCGGGGTGTGATACAATAAACCCGGTAGATTGCAAAGAAAGGAGACGGATATGATCAAGAGCAAAAGGGCTTTGCTTGCCTTATCGACAATATTTTTGTGCGTTCAAGCGATCCTTGGTGTGCTTTTGCAGACGGCACAAAGCGCCATTCCCTTCAATCTGCGCTATACGGCAATTCTGCTTGCCTGTCTGTTCTGCGTGCTGTTTGCCGAAAAATCCTTCTCCTATCTTTTTACCCAGATCGCCCTGCTCTTCACCGTGGGCGCAGATTATTTTCTGGTACTGCGCACCGACGCGCAGCAGCTGCCTGCCATGCTGCTGTTTTCGGTGGTGCAGATCGCGTATTTTCTCCGCCTGTACCTTGAGGACACAAGCAAAACGCGCCGCTTGGTGCACCTGATCGTGCGTGCTGCGCTCTCGCTTGCTGCCATCTGCATCACGGTAGCAGTGCTTGGAGAGAAATGCGATGCAGTGGCGCTTGTTTCCATGTTCTATTACGCCAACCTGATCCTGAACGCGGTGTTTGCCTGCATCTCGTTTGGCAAAAATCCGCTGCTTGCCATCGGGCTTGTGCTCTTTATTTTGTGTGACACGGTCATTGGTCTTTCGCTGATCGACCCTTACCTGACCTTACCCGAAAGCAGCCCGATCTATGCGATCATCCACCCCGGATTTGACCTTGCCTGGGCGTTCTACCTGCCCTCGCAGGCGCTTCTGGCAATCAGCCTGCTGCCATGCAGATTCAAGAATACAGACAACAAATCAAAAAGCGCTGCGTGATGGGACCGAGGAAATAACAGCCCTGTTTTATAGCAAAAAATAATTGGTTGTTGCTCCTCCCCACCGGCACTTTTCAATAAAAAACAACAGGACAGCATGTACCGAAAAATCAAAAGAGACTGATTTCCCATAAAAAAAGACTGAGCATGAGCTCAGTCTTTTTTATTCAATCCGTATAAGAAACCAACTGCAGATTTCTGATCTGCATGGTATGATCAAAGGTGCCGATGGTTTCCCAGCCAACGTTCATGCCGTTAATGCACAGACCCGAGAGCGAATCGGCTTTAAAATACCCATCCTTCTGCCCTCGCTCCAGCATATCCTCCAGATAGGGCTTGAGATCGATTTCAACGTGCACCCACTCACCGCTTGTGTCGGGTACTTTTTTGAGATACAGCGTGCGTCCGCTGTTTTTGTACACGTATCTGGAGCCGATCGAATAGATCATGGCGCCCGAGGCATCCGCCTTTCCACCGTCGTAGCCCACGTAATGCGCAGTCCTGTCGTTTCTGTTATCAAAGAGCTGCAAGCCAAACCAGCAAAAATCGTTGGTATCAATGCCCTTGACGTAAAAATACATCAAAAACTGTGCCGCACGCACCCAGTCGCCCTGGATCGGGGTCTGCTCAAACTCAACAAGACGAATATCCATGGAAAGAATCAGGCTATCCGCGTCGCAATTCAAGGCTTGCAGTGCGTCAGCATCGTCCGTGTGCAAGAATTTGTCCTGCTCAAGCAGCAGATGCGGCCAGTAATCACCCTCAATGGCAGGCTTGCCCTGATAATACAGCGCAGTATCCAGCTCAAAGGTCATAACGTTTTGCTCAGGATCATAGGAAAAGCTTCTGCCCACGCCGTCTGTGATGACTGTCGGGGCACTCTCAATGCGGTTTTCCACAAGGCAAGGCCCCGAATCCCACTGCGCAAGACGCCAAACGGGATCTTTTGCGGTGCCACCGTAAAAATCATGCGCATCAAGCACCTTGAATTTATCATTGTTTGCATGATCCTTTTGTGAGATCAGCGCAATGCCGCCTTTTAAATCCAAATCGGGAATGATCTGCATACCTCTCTCCTCCTCGGGCTGGGTTTGCTCTTCTGTTTCCAAGGTTTCGGTCGTTTGCTCCTCGAGCGTCTCTGTGCACTCGGTTGTATCGGGGGCATCAGTGGATTGGCTTGTGCTGCACGATGCAAGCACGGGCAAGCACATAGCGGCGCTAAGAAGAAGCAGGAGCACCTGCAGCTTTTTCATCGGATTTTCCTCCTTTATGCGTTCTCTTGTTCGCAAAATGCCAATTGTTTCATGCCTCACCCGCGGGCGGGTTCAGCTCTGTTTCGTAACCGATCGGCAGCCCCATAACGGGATAACCGTCCTCGGTGAAATCGACCTTTTGAATATTGAAGAAGCGCGCTGCGGGCGTGACGTGCTCGTTATGCTCCTTCATGCCGTGGTACGCGCACCAGATCTCTGTGCCGTCGGGCGACGCAAAGAAGGACGCATGCCCCGGACCGTACAAGCCGTTGCCATGCTCCAGCAAGGGCTTGGGGTGCTTTTTCCAATTCGCAGCATCGCAAAGAGAGCCGCCGGTGTGCTCCAGTACACCAAGGCAGTAGTGATCCGACCAGCAGCCGTTTGCCGAATAAATGATAAAGAGTCTGCCGTTTCTTTCAAGGAAAAACGCGCCTTCGACAATGGCACTGCCGCCTACGTAAGGCTTGACAAGCTCCCACTCAAGCTCTGCACGGGCGATGGTTGTATAATTCTTGCCATAGGTATAAGGGTTGACAAGGTCGCAGATATCCAACACCTGTCCGTATACGGGATCAACGCGCGAGCAGCAAAGATACTGCACGCCGTCAGGGGCGGTATACACGGTGGGATCGATCGAGAAAATATCGGGAGAGGGCATGCCGCGGAAGATCCATTCTCCCTCGAAGGGATCGTCTGCAGGTCCTTCCATGACAAACAAACGCTTCTGGCTGGGCTCGGGCTTGTGCCTGCCGCTGGTGTAAACGTACCACTTGCCATCAGAGCCACGGTGCATTTCGGGCGCCCAGATGTCTCCCCAAATACCGTCGCGCTCACCGTCAGGGGTATAAATGACGCGGCTATCCCCGTCTGTGACAATATTTCCTGCATGACGGCTGCGGAACAGCTCCAGCCTTGTACCGCGCGTAAAGAGCGCATAGTAATAACCCGTTACGGGATCATACGTCATAAAAGGATCGGGAGCATCGAAGGGAGATACGGGGTTTTTAAACGTTTGCATGATATGTACCTCTTTTCAAGAATTCTGATAGCGGTTTTGGCGTGCTGCGATTGCACACGGAAGCGGTGCTTTCCTGTAAACTTATTATACCATAGGTTTGCGCGTATTGCAACCGCCATTTGCGCAAAACTCTTGCGATCTGTCACCGCATCTATCGTAGGGCAGTGGGGTGCGCCGCCCGTTGAGAACGGTTTATGGTCATGTCATTCGAACGCTGATCCGCTCTGATCGCGTGCGGGAGGATGATATCCTCCCCTACACAAAATTACTTTGGCAAAGCCTCCCCCCTTTGTGTCATCCTGAGCGAAGCGCCCCACTATGTGTCATCCTGTGCGAAGCACCCCACTATGTGTCATCCTGAGCGAGAAAACATCCCTGTGCGGATGTTTCGAGTCGAACTTTCAAAAATCTGCAATAATTTGCTGATTTTTGAAAGTCAAAGCGCAAGAATTGCGCTTTGAGGATCTGGAAAACGGTTTATGATTCCCTTGTAGGGACCGACGTCCTCGGCGGTCCGATATGCAAGCGGTTGGGGCAAGTAAAAAATATTACTTTGGCTAAGCAGACGTCTTGCAAACCCCTCGCAGATCCCGCTGCGGCTCGCATAAGCGAGCACTTGCGCTTTTGCTCGCTCAATTTCGCGGCTCTGCCGCGAAATATTCGACCCGCAAAAG
>SVQP01000027.1 GCA_015065285.1 Oscillospiraceae bacterium
TTATGGTTGGCTTCGCCAAGTTGAAGATTGCAAGGGCAATCATATCATAACGTTTGCGATAGCAAACTCATAACTCATAACTCTAAACTGAAAAGCAGAAAAAGAGAGAGTCTTACGGAATTTTGCTTCCGCATGACTCTCCCTTCTGTTTTATCGCCAGTTTCGCATTTGTTTTACAAATTCATCGGGCTGCGCCCATACCCCTATCTTATTTCTCCGATAAGGACATCACACATTTGGCACGCGGCTCAGGAATTCAGGAATTAAAGCTTCAGAGATTTCTTTCTTCCCAAAATGACTGCAATCACAATACCGATTGCAACAATCAGCAGTGCGGCGATCACGCCAACCAGTACCTCAACAGCCGTACCGCCCTCCACTACCTTAAAGGTGGTGGTAACCTGTACGTTGCCGCGAGGCATGATAAAGGAATACACACCGTCCGCAAGCTGCACCTCGATCTCCTCACCGTCGCAAAGCACGATCACGCGATCCACGTGATAGCCCTCGTCAGGATCAGGGGTAATGGTAATCACGTCACCGTCATATGCTTCGCTTGGCACCTCGAAAACACCGTTCTCTGCAGCATCTGCGGTAATTGCGAATTTCTCCTTGATTGCAAACGTGGAGAAATCCATGGTGGAGAATACCAGATATCCGTTCTGGCACTTGGAATCCAGCTTGGTCAGGGTACCGTCATCCTCTACGTGGAACACGTCTGCACCGAAGGCTCCCTTATAAGGCAGCATCACAGTCAACTCACTAACCAAAAATTCCACGTGCTTACCTTCTTCATCCAGCAGCTCGATCTGATATGCCTCGAGATCCTGATAGGTTGTGCCAAGTAGCTTGACGCTTGCAATACCGCCGCCCATGTTATAGATCGCATCGACCTGCGCTTTGGGGAAGATCAGCTGCGCATTGCCAAAGGAGATCTGCAAAAGGCTTGCTCCCTCCTCCCCTGCCTTTTGGAAGATCAGGGAAAGATCTGCGTATGTTCCCTCCAGCTGCACACGGTACGTGCCATCCGCGCCGATATTCAGCACACCGACCGCACCGTCCAAGGAAGGAACCAGCGCAATGGAATCAAAGCGCGCAGTATACGTGACCTCAGAGCCATCCACTGCAGCAAGCTCACGATCCCAGCCCGCAAAGGTGTAACGATAACGGTTGTCATCAGCCTTGGTGGGATTGCCGTAAGGATATACGGGAACCGTGCCATAATCAAACTCAGCACTCAGCTCACTGCCCTCTACCACAAACTTGACGGGATATTTACGACGCGCACTTGCAAAGCGCGCAGTGTAAACGACATCCTCGCAAACGGGCAGGAATTCCTTATCCCAACCGATAAAGGTGTAATCATACTGAACGTCAGAATCCTTGCAAGGCTGCTCGGCAGGAGCAGGAATCTCGCCATACTCCAGCACCACAGAAGTTACCTTGCCGTCAATATCAAACTGTACGGTATAGCTGCGCACGTGAGAATCAAACTGTGCACGGTAAACCACGTCTTTGGTCACCGCTGTGACCTCTTGATCCCAACCTGCAAAGGTATAGGTATACTGTGCGGTTTGGGCTCTTTGCGGCTCTGCGCCCACGGTATCACCGTATACCGGCATTTCTCCGTATTCATAGATCTCGGTGATCTCCTGATCATCCACAACCCATGTTACGGTATACTGATTGAGCGTGCCGTCAAACTCGGCTGTATAGGTTACGTTGCCCGTAACAATGGGAAAATCCTTCCCCTCTTTATAAGCATTGCCACGATCGTCTGCCCAATGCTTGAACGTATACGTATACTGAGCGGTTGCCGACTTGACAGGCACACCGAAGCTGCTGACAAGATCAGTCAGATCTGAGCCATACGCATAAGTATAATCCGCGCTCTGTCCGTCCGGGCGGACAAAGGTAACGGTATAATTGTTCAGCGAGCGGGAGTATTGCGCTGTGTAGGTTACGTCTGACGTAACGCTTGTCAAGCTCTTATCCCAGCCGGTAAAGGTATAACTGTATTGCGCGGTCGGTGTCTTGGCAACAGAGCCCTTGAAGGCGGGCGTCGTTCCCCATTGATACTGCTCGCGATACAGCGTACCGCCCACATCCCACGTCACCGTATATTCTCTGGGAATGGCGCGATATGCAGCATAAACGTTGATACTCTCGGTTACGTTGTCAAGGTTTGCAGGATTGCCGTCCGCATCCTTCCAACCGATGAATTCATAGGAGCATGCCTGATCCTTTGGAACAGTGGGAGTGGGCAGATGGCTCGGATAAGCAGCTGCTTCCCCGCTGTGCACGGCAGCGGAGCCAAGATAGGTTCCCTGACTGTCGGTATTATAGAAGTATACAAAGAAATAATGCTCGTCTTCATTCAACGTTGCCGAATAATTGGCTGTTGCCTGCACCGTCAGTGTTTGCGCCGAGGAAAACTGCTCTCTTTGCACAATCTTGCCTGCCTTGTAGGTATCATACAAGTCCTGCTGCACGCTATCCCATGCCAGTGAAGGCGGCGTACCGGGATGCACAAGCGTTTGATCGGGAGGAGTTGGCTCTGCCATTGGATCGGGGCTCTCCATAGATTCGGGGATCTGATCCAGGCTCTCCGCCTTTTCAAAATCCGGAACGGTGGGCGCATCCGGCTCTTCCAGCTCAATCGACGGCTTGGTAGGCGAAGTTCTGACCTCATAGGTTTCGGGGTCTACAGGCGCGACAGGCCATGCGGAAATCGGAGTTGCTTTGTTGGTATCGGTTGCAGGACGCAAATTCGCATCCACAAGCGCAGATGCCCGAGCTCCGTTTCTAACGTCTACCACGGTGTTGAGATTCATGGTCTGCTCATCGTCGAATACACAGCTGTACACGTACAGCGATCCCATCATGCGCACCATTTTGTAGATGTCATCCGGATGTGTCGCATTTAAGGTGTTGTAGATACCGGGATTTTCATAAAACTTTTTGATATTGGTATACAGCGTTTTGAGGTTGTTTTTTAAATTCTTATGCTCTCTGATATAGAATTCGTATTTTTCCTGATCAGTCTCAAGACCCTTGTATTCTGTGCAAATGCGCTTGAGCTCGTTGGCTGCATGAATGGTATTCGTCGCAGTACTTCCGAAGGTACCTACGAAAACGCTTTGATTCTCCTTGATGATCTGCGTCATGCGGTCATCGATCATGCGATCCAGGAAGGAAGCGCCCGTGAGCGAATCCTTTTCCTCCAGCAGCGCCAGCAGTGCCAGCTGGTGGTTTGCCGTATTCATCTTTCCCTGATACTCGGAAAGCAGACCGGGATACTGCGCCTTATAGGTCAGATATGCCTGATACTTGGCATATCTTTGGTTATAGAGCGTCCATTCGGCTTGATTCTGATTGTACGCCTTAAGATCCTGCTGGTATTGCGCAACGTCATCAAGATATTGCTGCTTGAGCAGATAATCACGATACAGTGCAACGCGATCCAGATAGATCTCGTACGTACTCAACTCCATGCGGTAATCTTCCCAATCGGCAACGTTTTGCTCATATGCCGAAAGCGCAATCCGGTACTGTGCCAGGGCAACCTCGTAATGCGCGTAATCCTGATCAAGCTGCACCGCTTTATCATACGCAAAATTGACAAAATCATTCAGCGTAGCGGCACTGATCACAAAGCTTGCCTGATATGTAATGGTTGCGGTCACGCTGTTTGCCCATGCAATTTTTTCAAAAACCGCGCGATAATGGTTGCTGCCTGCATCGGGCGCGGATACAAAGTCTGCCTTGTAATCACCAATCGTAGCCGAAACCGGTGTCCACAACACGGGTACACCGCTGCTTGTAATATTGAAATCATCCATGAGCACCAAGCAGAGCTGCTCTTTTTCTCCATCATAAGTGATTTTGGGATCAAAAACAATGGGGCGCGTATACTGCAGAGCGTTTTGTCCGTTGAAGCTGTAACGGATGGCATCTTTTTCCTGCTCCGTCAGCTTTTGTTCAAGCAGCTGCTCCAAAACGTCTCCCATATACATAGCAGACCTTTGCGAGCCGGTAGCATAATTCAGATCACTGTATCTGCCCGCTGCCAGTGTGCTTGCTTGCGCGGATGCCGTGCCGATCAGGGCGCAGCAAAGCAGCAGACAAGCTGTCAAAAGAATAAGGATTCTTTTCATCTATATAATTCCTCCAACGTCTCGTGCCTCTTACGGCTCCGAGACAATTCGTAAATGTACAACGTGCACTGTGCCGTTGAGAATATATGTGATTTTGTTGTTTTCGATTTCGTAGAAATAAATCTCCCCTGCGCAAAGCTCTACGTTGTTGTAGCACACCTTGCCGTCAGTCGTGGTCAGGATGCGCCCACCGATATGCAACTCTGTGTATTCGGTCTCGCTTCCCTCTTTAAGAATCTTTGCCTCGATCGGATCCTTGCATTCCAAGATCCACTTGTTGATATATTCCGTAGCGGTTTGCTCCTGCATCCCCGCTGTGGCGCCACCGCTGACGTTGGCAGACATGCGTGCGCCCGTGATCAGAAAGCCTGTGACGGCTGCCATGACCACGCTCATGACCGCGATGACCGCGATCACCTCCACAAGGGTCACGCCCTTGTTGTTTTTACTCAGTCTGTTCGGTTGCCGCATGATAGCTTACCTCCCAGCTCTTGAATTCTCCGCCCTCAATGACGGTAATAATGGTTACCGTGCCGCGCACGATGGTATACTCCGCTCCGTCATTGGACACCTCTACGTCCCAATACTCCTGATCAACCGCTGCATTGATGCGAATCAACTCAGCGACCGCATCCGCTGCATAATAGTCGGTTACGTGCTGCTGCTTTTGCCCGGCGGCATGATAATTCTGCAGCGTCAATCCCATGGCGATCATGGAAAGCACGCTTAAAAACATAACCGTGACCACCACCGCATAAAGCACTTGCCCGCGGTTATCCTTGATAAATCTTTTCATCATGGCGTGATCACCCCCTTGAGAATGGGCTGCTCGCCGTCAACCGGCATTTCGGTCATCTCTCCGGTATAAATGAAGATTTCGCAATAGGAACCGCCATCCTTGAATTCCACGAACGTGCTGATGTTATCTTGCCCGTCTTGGTTGACCTCGGACAGCTTATCCTCAACAGCCTCCCGCCAGTCCTTCCCTGCCGGGACAGGCAAGGCCTTTAGCTCCTCGGCCAGATTGGCTGCATACGTATACTCGTTGTAGGTTTGCTCTGCCAGCACGTTGCCCCTCTGGGCAACGATAAAGGAAGAAAGGCACGGAACTACTACGATTGCCAGCAGTGCAACGGTTACCAACACTTCCATCATGGTAATGCCCTTTTGATTTTTCAAAAACTTTCTCATGCCTTTCTCCTTTCCGTAAAAATTACTTATTTGCGTAATAAATATCGATCAGATCCTCGGTTTCGCACTCCAAAAGCCCCTTGACGTAGTCCAGATCGTACTCTACGCCCTCCTCGCCGTATTCCTCCAAGAAGCCCTGCAGCTCGTCGATCGAGTCGTATTCTTCCTTGAGGATCCAAGCAAGCTCGGTTGCCTTGTAGCCCTCATCCTTGATCTTATCTCTGACCTGTTCCAGCGACATGCCGTCGTCCAGCCAGCCCTTGATATCCTCGGGCGTGTACTCGCTCTGCTTGCCGTCGGTCTTACCATTGTCGGTCACGTCACCGAAAATGCCGTCGATGCCGGGAATGATCTCCTCATCCAACACGGGAGGCACGTATTCCGCATCCTCGCGCAGCAGATAATAGTGCATGATCATGATATTGCCCTGAATGGTTTCATTCATGGGATTATACTGCATGGTCAGCGTGTAAACCGATGCGTAGAAATCCTCGTTTTCATTGAAGTATGCAATCAGGTTCTTCATGCCCTGATAGGTTGCATAATAAGGAATGGTGTAGACCTCAAAGCACAAAGTCATGCCGTTGGAAAGCTTGGTCAGCTGATAATCCTGACCGTAGTTGACCTGTTGCATGTGAATGCCTGTCTCAGCCTCGATCTTCATGATGAACAGAATATCATCCTCTTCCTTGGATTCACCCGGGAAGCTGTTGAGCTTTTGTACCGTGTCGTCTAAGAACATATTCTGCTCGGGATTCTGCTTTGCATAAGCAGTGATCGCCTCCATCTTTTCAAAGATGTCGTAAACCTTTTCGCCCGTCTCCAGGCGGCTGTACATTGCGGTCACCTTGCCGTGAATGTCTGCCAGATATGCGTCCAGCTCATCCAGCTTGCCCTTGACCTCATCATATTTCTTTTGCAGCTCGTTCTTCTTAGCCTGCGCCTCGGGAATCAAGCCTCCTACCACCACGGTTTCGGTAATCGTCTCACCGTTCTCATCCTCGCGGGTGACGGTGGTTGTGGTACCCTTGAACTGCTCGATCTCCTGCTTGAGCTTGGAAACGCTCAGCGCTTCCAGCTGCGCATCCACTGCGCTGACCGTATATCCGACAGCCTCCAGACAAATGCCTGTCGCTTCGGGATCCTTGACGATCTGATAAAAATCAATGGTGTCATAGCCCGTATCCTGCAGCAGCTGTGCCACGTTGGGGTCACTTGCGCGCAGCGATTCGATTTCACCTGCTACCTTGGTGCTCTCGGCAAGCAGATTCTTCTTTTTGTTCTCCATTGTCTGGATAACCAGCTCATTCAGCTCATCATCTGCGCTCATATTGGGGAACACGTCCGAGAGCAACTTGCTAAGCTCCATACGACTCTCCAATCGCGTATTTGCAAGCAGCTCATTATTCGCCTTCATCGGCAAATAGAACAAGAAGGTCGTGCTCAGCAAAAGCACAATGCCCATGCCTGCAAACAAAGCTGCAAGCAAAAGCTGCGCCATGATCGGTGTTTTCGCTTTTTGTTCCTGTTTGGGTTGTTCTTGCCATTCGTACATTACTCGACGCCTCCCTTCTTATTGATCTCTGAACGCGTCGGTATACGCCAGTGAAACGGTGAAACGAACGCGCTGCGTCGGGTTGGGATCGCCCTCTACCTCTTCCTCAAACAGATCGGAGGAGCCGCCATCCACAATCGTCAAGCCGGAAATGGCACGGATCTCCACAGTCTCAAACTCGCGCAGTGCCTGGATCACGTAGATCGCCTGCTGCTTGCTCTTGACCTCCACACCCATATTCAAGCCGGAATCTGTAATCGAAATTGCCGTAACCGTGAAGGTGGAGGGCATCTTTTCCTCCAGCTCCTCGATAAAGGAAACGAGATTGTCGTTATTGGTGTTCATGTAGTCCTCATCCAGCGTGTACATGACTTCCTCGTACCACTTCCAGATGCTCTTGGAGAAGTCATCATATACCGCATACTCGGTTGCATACACCTTATCCGTATACACGAAATCCTGCTCCAGCTGTGCGCAAGCCTCCTGCAGCGCACGGTAGGTCTCAGCCAGTGCTTCGTGCTCTGCCTTAAGCTGATCGTACACCAGCTTATCCTGCTCCAGCTGCTCCAGCTTTGCGGAATACGACTGCAAAAGATCACGGATAGATTCTGCATTGAGCTTGACGTTCTGATATTTCGCCACCTCGGAGAACACCTCAATCTTTTGCCGGTAATCCTTGATGGTTTGATTAATGGTTACGTTTTCTACCGTTGCGTATCCTGCCATCAGCGCAGATGCCGCAAGGCAGAGGAAAAAGACGGATACACCTGCGATCAGCACGAAATTGCGCTTGACAAACTGCGCACGCTCACGCCAACGGCGCTTGGCGCAGATATTCTCCAGCGTCATGCCCTGCGCTCTGTCTACCAGATTCAAAGGATTCAGGCAAGCACCGATGCAAGGCAGATACAAGCCGTATTCCTCACCCAGCTTACCCGGGTCGTCCGCATGGACGCTTGCGCGGTGCGGCAGACGGTACTCAATATCCAGCTCACCAAACAGCTGCGCAGCAAATGCGGGCAGCAAAATGCCCTGACCTACCGCGGTACCGTAAATCTTGCCGTTGCCATAGCCTTCCACCGAGTAATAATACTCAATAATGCGGTTGATCGCACCTGCCAGCTCGGCAGCCTTGGTGCAGGCAGCAATTGAGGCATTGATCTTATCCTCTTCGCTCACCTGTCCGGGCACGTAGCCGCAGATCTCACTCACCGGCTCCTTGTTTGCCTTGAGCAGCGTCTCGAAGCTGCCGTCAAGTCCCATGGAAATGGTTCTTTGCAGTCTGACCGTGCCTTGCTTGACAAAGGTCAACTGCGTACCGCCCGAGTAAAGGTTGGCAACCAGATACGTGCTACCCTCGGTATCACTGTCCTTGGCGATCATACGGGGATTGACGCCCACCGCCTGCAACACGCTGTTACCCGAGATATCAACGGCTTCCACACCGATCTCCAGCTGCTTTGCCAGCTCATAGTACGAGGAGATCAAAGGCTTGGGCACCGCGCTGACCAGAAGGCGCAGCATTTTGGCACCGTTCTCCACCAGCTGCTCCTGCACCGAATAATCCAGCTTATAATCGCTGACGTCTACCGGGAAATAATCCTGGGCATTGGTGCGCAGCATGGACACAATGGTAGCACGCTTTGCATACGGAATGGTGATCTCACGCGAGATAATGCGATCGGAATTGACACAGAATACACCGCGGTCGGTCTTGATGCCGTGCTGTTGAATCTGATAGCGCAGCGCCTTGATAAATGTAGGGCTTGCAACCAGCGTGCCGTCATCCTCCACTGTTCCGGCGGGGGTCAATACAGAAAAAGACTTGAGCACCGATACATTTTTGGCATGCACGCGCAGCTCTGCTACCTGCGTCACGCCGTTATCTATCTGAAATGCAAGAAGATGCTTAGAGCCTATGGATATGTTCATTTGAAATACCCTGTCCTTTCATAAAAACGATTTTTGATGCCGCTCAGAAGCTGAGCATGGAAAGATACCACGAAATCACGGCATCACCGAACAGCGCAGACAAAAACACGCCGATCGATAAATAGGGGCCCATGGCAAGCACGTGCTTCTCCCCCGATATTTTCATGCGCAGAATGTGTACCACAGAGCCTATGATACAACCCAGCACAAATCCAAGCAAAACAAGCTTCCAGCCAAGCAGCATGCCGCATGCTGCCATCAGCTTGACGTCACCGCCACCGATTGCCGCGCCCTTGGTGATATAAAACAAAAGCAAAAGCGGCAGGCTGACTGCAAAAAAGCCAATGACGTACTCGTACCAATGCGCAAGATCAAAGACCATGGCAAGCACGCCAAGTGCAAAAATAAATATGTTATAAGCAAACGGGATCTCATAAGTGCTCCAGTCGATGCGACTTAGCGACAGCAGCGCAGATGAAGCAAGTGCGAGCAAAATTGCCTGTGCGCTCCAGCCAAGCACGCCAAACGAGGCTACCCACAAAAGCGCTGACACGACAATGAAAAGCACACTTCCCCTTCCCGAAAGCTTGCTTTTTTCAAGCTTTACCATATAGCGGTTGACAAACGGAATGCAAGCAGCGCCCGCACCCGCGCCGCACACAGCGGCACCGCCAATTACTATAGCAGGATGCATATATTCTCCTTACAGATACTGATCGTACATGCTGTACATTTCAAACATGGGCAGCATGACGCCGATGGCAACCGTACCAACCACCAGACAAAGCAGCAAAATGATCATAGGCTCCATCATTGCCATGACGTTTTTGGTTGCTGCCTGCACCTCTTCATCATAATACTCGGAAAGCTTATCCAGCATTTTTTCAAGGTCGCCCGATTCCTCACCGATGCGCACCATATGTACTACCATGGGCGGGAACAGTCCGTGGAACTGCATGGCGGTTGCCAGATCGGTACCTACCGCAACCTGCTCACGCACGTGCAAAAGCTCGTCCTTGAAATACACGTTGGTCATGCTGCGCGACACGATTTCCAGTGCCTCAATGATCGGAATACCCGATGCGCTGAGCGTTGCAAAGGTTCTTGCAAACTGCGCGGACGCGGTCTTGACGCTCAAAGGACCGAACACCGGGATCTTGAGCATGATCCAGTCAAAGAAATACTTGCCCTTTTTGGAGCGGGAGAACAGCCAGATCAAAAGTCCTGCCACACCGCCCACGATCAGAATCAGCCACCAGTAATCCACAAAGAAATCGCTCGTGCCCATGATCAGCTTGGTAATCCAGGGCAGCTCGGCACCCATATCCTCAAAAATTCCCTTGAAGGTGGGAAGCACGAACAGCATCATAACAAACATGACCACAACCACAACGCAAAGCACAACAATGGGATAGATCATTGCCTTTTGCAGTGCGGACTTGGTCTTATTGGCGTTTTCATAATAATCCGCCATACGGGAAAAGGCAACCGACAAATTACCCGACGCCTCTCCTGCGGCTACCATGTTAACAAACATGGGCGCAAATACCTTTTTGCCCTGCTTGCGCATCGCATCCGCCAGCGTCTCGCCCTGTTGGATCTCCTTTTGCGTGTTGTAGATTGCCTTACGCAAAAGCTTATTTTCGGTTTGCTGTCCGAGCAGCTCCAGCGCCTCAGCCACCGGTACACCCGCATCCATCACGCTGACAAACTGGTGACAGAACACGCTGAGCTCACGCGGCTTGACGGTTTCAAAAACGGTGATCTCGATATCTCTGGTCAGCAGATTTTGCTCTTTGATCTCGATGGGGGTCAGCCCTTCCGCGATCAGCTGTGCACGTACCTGCTGTGCATTCGGGGCATTGACGCTGCCCTTCTTTTTTCCACCGCTCTTGGTGATGGCTCGATATCCGTAAACTGGCATTGATTACTCCTTTAGCCGAACGGGAGTCAAACCGAGTTGGTTTGACGTGCCGATTTTCCCACCCCTGCATCTTTTCTCTCGGAAATACTGCCTGTATGTCCTGCAAGAAAAGCTATTGGGCTGGAAAAGCTGCTGCGTCAAAACTGCGCAGCACCCGCCGGTGAATGCATTTTTGATAGATTTTGGTGTGATTTTGCGAAGCAAGATACTAATCTTGCGAGTGAAAGCACGCCGGAAGATGCGAAAATGCATCACCGTCGGGCAATTCGGTTCGATTTCCGTTTGGCTAACTGAAACCCTCCATTTTTCTGGAGAGTACTTGCTCATCCTCTGCGTATTTGATTGCCGTATCCTTGGTGATAATTCCCTTGCGATACAGCTCATGCAAATGATCGTCCTTGGTCTGCATGCCGAATTTCTTACCGGTCTGCAGTGCGGACGGGATCTGCGGGGTTTTACTCTCGCGGATCATGTTTCTGACCGCCATGGTGGGGATCAGCACCTCGTAAACCGCGGTGCGCTTGCCATCTACCGTGGGTACCAGATTCTGGCACAGCACGCATTCCAGTACCGTGGAAAGCTGCACGCGGATCTGCGACTGCTGCTCTGCGGGGAACGCATCAATGATACGGTCAATGGTGGAAGCGGTATTATTGGTATGCAGCGTGGCGATGACAAGATGTCCCGTCTCTGCTGCGGAAATGGCAATGGAAATGGTCTCGGGGTCACGCATCTCGCCCACCAGGATCACGTCGGGGTCCTGACGCAGTGCTGCGCGCAGCGCTGCCGAGAAGGATTTGGTATCCACTCCCACCTCACGCTGGTGAATGATGCACTGATCCGGGGTGTGCACGTACTCCACCGGGTCCTCCAGTGTGATAATATGCTTTTTGTGGTGTCTGTTCAGATGGTGGATCAGCGCTGCCTGCGTGGTGGATTTACCGTGACCCGTAGGTCCCGTTACCAGCACAAGTCCCTTTTGCTTACAAGCCGCATGCACCACAGCCTCGGGTGTGCCGCACTGCGTGGTGGTGGGGATCTCAAAGGGCAAAAGACGCATAGCAGCAGCAAGTCTGCCGCTTTCCATATATACGTTGCAGCGCAATCTGCCCGCGCCCTCAAGCGCAAATGCAAAGTCGACCTCACCGTCACGCTCCAGCGTCTGACGGGTACGCTCATTGAGCATCTGATCGCAAACGCTCTTGACGTCCGCGCCCGTCATCACGTAAGGGTCATACACCGTAATCACGCCCTGTGTACGGTACTCCACCGGTCTGCCCACCGACAGATGAATGTCCGAGCAGTTGTTGGCTGCGCCAACGTTCAGAATTTGTTGAATGGTTATCATAAAAGCTCCCAAAAATCAGTTATCGTAGGAGACGCTCAGAATCTCCGGGAAAGAGGTGATGCCCGAAAGCACCAGCTTGGAGGCATTCATACGCAGCGTCTGCATGCCGTCCTTGAGTGCCTGCTGCTTGATTTCCTCAGCCGTGGCACGCTTGTTGATCAGACGCTTGACCTCGGGGGTCAGCTCCATGATCTCATATACACCGATTCGTCCGTAATAGCCGGTGCCGTTGCAGCTCTGGCAGCCGCAGGGCTCCCAGATATTTGCGGGAATGCTCGGATCCTTGCCCATAAACTCAAGCTCATAAGCCTCAGCCTTGCGCATTCTCTTGCAGCTCGGGCACAGCCTGCGCACCAATCTTTGCGCGATAATACCAACCACCGAATCGGCGATCAGGTAAGAATCAACGCCCATATCCAAAAGACGCGTAACGGTATTGGCAGCACTGTTGGTATGCACCGTGCTGACCACAAGGTGACCCGTGATCGACGCCTGAATTGCGATCATGGCAGTCTCCACGTCACGAATCTCACCGATCATGATGATATCGGGGTCCTGACGCAGGATCGAGCGCAGTGCGGATGCGAAGGTCAGATCTGCCTTGGGGTTGACCTGCACCTGATTGACGCCGTCGATGTTTGCCTCGACGGGATCCTCTACCGTGACGATGTTGACCTCTTCCTTATTCTTTTCACTCAGCACCGTATAAAGTGTGGTGGATTTACCCGAGCCTGTAGGTCCGGTTACCAGCACGATGCCGTTGGGATAAGACATGATATGGTCGAACTTGAGCATATCGTCCTCGTTCAGACCCAGCGTGCTCTTATTGCGGCTCAGGCTCTTTTTGAGCGCAAGACGCATCACGCACTTCTCACCGTACGTGGTAGGCAGCACGGATACACGGATATCGTACTCTCTGCCGTCCACGAAATAGGTCATTCTGCCGTCCTGCGGCTTTCTCTTCTCGGAAATATCCATGCCCGAGAGGATCTTGACTCTGGCAAGCACCGCCGAGGAAAGCTCGTTGGAATATTTATGCCTGGTGTACATGACACCGTCGATACGGAAGCGCACACGCAGCGATTCCTGCAGCGCCTCGATATGAATATCCGAGGCTCTCTGACGTGCTGCCTGCTCCAGCAGCGTATTGACCAGCACGACGATGGGAGCCGAGCTGACGTCATCACCGCGCTCATCCTCCACAGCCTGCGCCGTGCGCTCTCTTTCCTTGGTGAACTGGTCGACAGCCGAACGCAGGGTCTCGGAACCGTAGCATCTGTCAATCGCGTTCATAATCTCGGTTGCGGTGGAAACCACCGGCTCAACCGTCATGCGGCAAAGCAGCTCCACGTCCTCAATGGCGCCGGCGTTCATGGGGTTGAACATCGCCAGCTTGATCACGGGATCCTGGCCCTCCGAGAGCGATACCGGCACAATACGGTGCTTTTTGAGCACGTTGATATCTACGTGACGGATCAGCTCCTCGTCCAACGTTTTGCCCTCAAGCTCCACCAAAGGAAGCCCATACTTATAGGCTACTGCCTTTGCAATATCCTTTTCCGCTGCGAATTCGCGCTCCAGGATCAGCTCCTGCTCTGCCTTACCGGTTCTGCCGGCTTGCATGATGGCAAAGATCTGATTTGCCTGGTCCTGCGTCATCTGACGGTTTTCAACCAATATTTCACTGATTCTTTTTCTGGATGTCATTGTGCATCCCCTTTCTCATTTGCCGGTCGGTACGGCAGGGCAACCTTGATGATAAAACGGTTTCCGTTGATCTCGGATGCCATAGCACCGCCGTTGTTACGACAAAGACCTCTGATAATGCTCAGACCGTACCCGTGAGAGGTACCGTCCTGCTTGGTAGTCAGGTATCTGCCGCCATCCTGCAAAAAATATCCGTCGCAGGAATTTTCACACGTGAAAAATACTTTATTTTCATCCGCATGGATCTCAAGTCGGATCCAGCGCTTTTCTGCATCATGCAGTCTCATGCAGGCATCCATGGCGTTCTGCATGATGTTATTGAGCAGAGAGCACAGATCCGAATCCGAGATAGAAATCTCGGGCAGCACCGCAATATCGGTCTGCAGCCGGATCTGCTTCTCCTCAGCCTTCTTGGAGAAGGTCATGACGATATAGTCGATCATGATATGGTTGCTGTACTGCAACGGGGCAATGGCGTCACCGTCTGTCTGCAATCTTTGCAGATACTCGCCAAGTCTTTGATATTCACCCTGTGTGTACAGCATATTGCAGGCGTTGATGTGGTGCATGGTGTCGTGCTTGACGCGACGCACGGCATCAATTCTCTCACGCACTGCAGCCGCATAGCCCTGCGCAGATTCCTTTTCATAGTTCAACACGCGCACGCTCATTCTGGTGTGCATCATGTCCAACACAAGATTGAAGAACAAGATCAGGATCAGATTAAACAAGGCAAATCTTTGTAAATAAAACTCTCGCAAGGGGTGCAGATTGAGGTTTTCCACCATCTCCACAACCACTCTTTGCTGCATATACAGCCCACCGTTTTTGCTGAGCAAGGAGATAGGCGAGAGAATCATAATGATCGCAAATTCAGCAATGAGCAGCGTGCAGAACAGACGATAAAAGCGATTGCCCTCTTTGGCTTCCTTAATGCCGATGATCAGAATTCCGACTAAGGCAAGGCAGAACAACAGATCACACACAAAGCCCACGTAGCCCCTGATCTGCGAAAACAGACCCGTGACAGACAAAAGCACGTACAGAATCGAGATCACGTACTCCAGAATCAGAATGCTGCGCATAAAGCCGCGATATCTCTCGGTTTTGGTATAAATGCAAAGCAGAATCGGGATAGCGGAGAGCTGATATAAGCTCTCGGACAGCACCCTTACCAGATAGTGCACCGATCCGCCGCCCGGGTTAAACAGGTTCAAGCCGTACAGTATGTAAAACGCAATGCTCCACATGATCAGCAGCACGTAATAATCGGTGACGTCATCCGTCCACAGCTGGGTCAGGAATGCGATGCAGCAGCAGGCGAACAGCCCCATCATGAACGACATCAGCACGTAATCGTCCAGCAGCACGTAAATAACCGAATCCACGCTTTCCGCGTTGTTGATCAGTCCCGTGAAGATACCGGAGGAGAAGTACGCACCTGAGAACTGGAAGAACATGACCAGCAAAACGCTGAACACGATCACGGATAATACAGTCCACAAAAACGCAGCACGCTTGTATTCCCATGCGTTTCGAATGCGGGTTTTGACCGAGCTTTGTTTGTTCGCCATGTTTCCTCCTTTCCGCAGAAATTCCCAACAGTATCTGCATTATAATTCTTCATCATATTCTAACATATAACTCCTTGCATTGTCAAGTTTTTCGCATGAAAGGGCGTGTTTGACGCACCAAAAGGAGAAAAGGAAAATAGCTTGTGCTATATAGGGTTTTTTCAATTCCCCCACCCGCAGGAAGGCACACGCTCCCCTGCTTTTTCCAATTCTGCACTTTTTCGTTTCTTTTCTCTTCGGTTTTTGTCGATTATTGTTTACTTTTTGTTTCTTATTTAATCTATTGTTAAATTTTCTGCGAAAATAATAGAAAAAAGGCTGCCCGCACTGCGAGCAGCCTTACGTATTATATTGTAGTCAAACAACTTCCTCGTCGTCCTCGTCGCTCTTCCCTGCCGAAAGCTGCGCCTTGATCATCATATCCTTGACCTTCATCAGTCTTGTGGTGTTGCCGCGATCGTTTTCGTCCAGCTTCATCTTGATCGACTTGATGGTGGCAAGATACTTGGGAATCATGATATACTCCAGCGCATTGACGCGGCGGCGCGTTTTTTCAATTTCCTGCGCCAGCATCTGCACCGTTTTCTCACTTTGCGCAAGCGCCACCAGATCCTCTAAGATCGCGCTCATCGAAGCGAGCGAGGCATCCAACTCACCCGAGGTAAACGCCAGACCGTAGTTGTAGCTGTCCTGCCCATCCTTGCCCATGATCTCCATGGTAAACTCCGGCACAGTCACGCTCATCACGTTCTTATAGCGCACGTCCAGCCTTCCCTGCGTTTTGGGCAGCATGAGCGATTCCTCCAGTACCGCAGGACCCGAAACTGCGCCCGCGATCGAAAGGCTGCCATACACACCCTGCAAGGATGCTTCCACCTTTTCGCGAAGCTCTTTATTCTGTCGCACGGTCTCCAGGAACTGCTTCATCAGACCGTCACGCTTATCCTTGAGAAGCTTGTGACCTCTGCGGGCGTTGGCGTAACGCGTCTTCATTTTTTTCAGCTCCATACGCGTCGGATTGACGTTGTAGGTTTCTGCCATAATTGCCTCCTGCCGCTCTCCTTCCCGGAAAGCGGTTGCTTTTCAATCGATCTTACTTTTTCGGCCAGTACTTTTCGACGTACTGGGGTTTGATACGCTTCATCTCGGACTTGGGAAGAATGGAAAGCAGCTCCCAACCGATATCCAGCGTCTGTTCAATGGTTCTGTCCTCATAGAAGCCCTGATTGATAAACTTTTCCTCAAAGGCATCCGAGAACTTGGCGTACAGTCTGTCCATGGGGGTCAGTGCAGCCTCACCCAGCACCACCATCAGCTCCTTGGCATCCTTACCTCTTGCATAAGAGGAGAACAGCTGGTTAAGCACACCCGAATGGTCCTCGCGGGTCTTGCCCTCGCCAATGCCCTTATCCTTCAGACGCGACAGCGAAGGCAGCACGTCCACGGGCGGCATATAGCCCTTACGGTACATCTCACGCGACAGAATGATCTGACCCTCGGTGATGTAGCCGGTCAGGTCGGGGATGGGGTGGGTCTTATCGTCCTCGGGCATGGAAAGGATGGGGATCATGGTAATCGAGCCCTGAGAGCCCATCTTTCTGCCCGCTCTTTCATACATGGTTGCAAGGTCGGTGTACAGGTATCCGGGATATCCGCGTCTGCCGGGCACCTCCTTACGTGCAGCCGAAACCTCACGCAGAGCCTCTGCGTAGTTGGTAATGTCTGTCATGATGACCAACACGTGCATATCGCACTCAAATGCCAGATACTCTGCAGCGGTCAGTGCCATACGAGGTGTGGAAATTCTTTCGATCGCGGGGTCACTTGCAAGGTTGATAAACAACACGGTTCTGTCGATCGCACCGGTCTTTTTGAAGTCGGAAATAAAGTAATCTGCCTCTTCAAAGGTAATACCGATTGCCGCGAACACAACTGCGAACTTGGAATCGCTGCCGCGCACCTTTGCCTGACGCGCAATCTGTGCGGCAAGGTTTGCGTGAGGCAGACCCGAGCCCGAGAAAATGGGCAGCTTCTGTCCTCTTACCAGCGTGTTCAGACCGTCAATGGTGGAAATACCGGTCTGGATAAACTCAGAAGGATAATAGCGCGCTGCGGGATTGATGGGAGTGCCGTTGATATCCAGAGATTTCTCGGGAATGATCTTGGCGCCGCCGTCGATCGGCTCGCCCATACCGCTGAATACGCGACCCAGCATATTGGGAGACACGGGCATTTGCACACCGTGTCCGGTAAAGCGCACCTTGGAATGTGCAAGGTTAATGCCTGCGGAGGATTCAAACAGCTGCACCAGTACGTTTCTGCCGTTGACCTCCAGTACGCGGCAACGGCGCACGCTGCCGTCGGGCAGCTCTATTTCGCCCAGCTCATCGTACTTGACACCCTCGACCTGCTTGACCAGCATCAAAGGGCCTGCGACTTCTTCTATGGTTCTGTATTCTCTGATCATATTGCAAATCCTTTCTTGCCTTATGCCTCAACCGTAGCAGTCAGGGCATCCAGCTGACGGGAAATTTCCTGCTTGATGTTTTCGGATTCGGTGCGATAGCTCTCGTAAGGCACCGCCTTGAAGCGTCCGATCTGCTCACGCACGGGCAGGTTGGAGACCTCCTCGATATCCGCACCTGCTGCAACTGCTGCTGCAGCCTTCTGCTCAAAGTCAAATACCAGCGTCAGCATCTCGTACTGCTTGTCCAGCTGGGTATAGCCGTCCACCTCGTCAAAGGCAAACTGCTGCAAAAAGTCCTCACGCACGCTGCGTGCGATCTCCAGCGTCAGTCTGTCCTCGCCCGAAAGCGCATCCATACCAACCAGCTGCACGATCTCGTTGAGCTCTGCCTCTTGTTGCAGGATCTTCAGGCACTTGCCCGTCATTTCCATCCAGCGAGGAGAGACGTTGGTTGAGAACCAATCGGTCAGACGGTCACGGTACAAGGAGTAGGAATTGAGCCAGTTGATTGCCGGGAAATGGCGCTTGTATGCCAGCGAGGAATCCAGTCCCCAGAATACCTTTACGATACGCAGCGTTGCCTGCGTAACGGGCTCGGAAATATCACCGCCCTGCGGAGAAACTGCGCCGATGGCGGAAAGCGTACCGATCCTGCCGTCCGCGCCAAGGCAGACCACCTTGCCCGCTCTTTCATAGAACTGTGCAAGACGGCTGGTCAGGTAAGCAGGATAGCCCTCTTCACCCGGCATTTCCTCAAGACGTCCGGACATTTCGCGCAAAGCCTCTGCCCAGCGCGAGGTCGAGTCTGCGATAACGGCTACGTTATAACCCATATCGCGATAATATTCTGCAATGGTAATACCCGTGTAGATAGACGCTTCACGAGCAGCAACCGGCATATCCGAGGTGTTTGCAATCAGTACGGTGCGCTCCATGAGCGATTTGCCGGTTCTGGGGTCGGTCAGCTCGGGGAATTCGCGAAGCACGTCGGTCATCTCGTTACCGCGCTCACCGCAGCCGATGTAAACCACCACGTCTACGTCACTCCACTTAGCCAGCTGATGCTGTACCACCGTCTTACCTGCACCGAAGGGGCCGGGCACGCAAGCGGTACCGCCCTTTGCAATGGGGAAAAGTGCGTCGATCGAACGCTGACCCGTGATCATGGGCTCAACGGGAGGCAGCTTCTCTGCATAGGGTCTGGATACACGTACAGGCCACTTTTGCGCAAGGAAGATCTCCTCGATGGTACCGTCGGGACGCTTGATCTTACCAATGCGGTCGGTCGTGCGATAATCGCCCTCTACCAGATCCACAATGGTGCCGGTCACTCCGGGAGGAACCATGATCTTGTGGGTAATGACCTCGGTCTCCTGCACGGTGCCGTAAACGTCACCGGGGCCGACCTTATCACCGAACACGTGCGCGGGCACAAAGTGCCAGTACTTGCTGCGGTCCAGTGCGGGCTCGTCAATGCCCTTTGCAATGTTGGCACCGTAGCGCTCCTTGATTGCCTCCAGGGGGCGCTGGATACCATCGTAAATATTGGAAAGCAAGCCGGGGCCGAGCTCTACCGACAAGGGCGCGCCCGTGGACACGACCTTATCGCCTCTGCCAATGCCTGCGGTTTCTTCGTAAACCTGAATGGATGCACGATCACCGTGCATTTCAATGATCTCGCCGATCAGACGGTCCTTGCCTACGCGGACAACGTCAAACATATTTGCTTCACGCATCCCCTCTGCTACGACCAGCGGGCCGGATACCTTGAGGATCTTACCTTCTACCATATCTGATACTCCTTATTCCTTAAACAATATGTCAGCGCCAACCGCTCTTTCCACCGCTTTTTTGACCTGACTCAAGCCATAGCCGGTGGTTCCGTTTTTCCCGGGAATGCAAATGATTGCCGGGGTAGGCACGTCCTTGTATTTCGCAATGTCCTCTTCCAAGGCAATTGCAAAGTTTTCCACGATAAATATAATGGCGTATTCGCTGTTCTTTGCAAGCTTGTGCAAAAGCACCTTTGCCGTGTCGGCATCCTCTGCCTCGTGCACGGCAAAGCCAAGCGCCATATAGCCGATGACGCTGTCGCGCTCACCGATCATACCAATCTTATACATAGCTTGTCCTGATCCTTTCCCGAATGATCTCGGCTGCAAGTCCTGCTCTCTTTGCGGCAAGGATGATGCGGATATTTTTGACCGCGTACTCCTGCGCATAGAAATATGCCGACAATACGGACGCACCGAAGGTGGTATACTTAACCGTGCGCACAAGCTCCATGCGATAATCATCCGCCAGCTTTTCCGCGCTTGCGGCAGTACCGTCACTCTCGCGCAGTGCTTCTGCAAGCTTTTCGTAAGGGCTGCGACCAAGCTCTGCAAGCAACGCGTCCTCACCGCCCTTGTATGCGCGCATCAGCACGTCCTTGGCAAGCACGCCGCCGTCAATCAACGCCTGCTCAAGCAGCATCTCACCCTGCTCTCCTGCCTCCATACGGACAAGGCGCAGGCAGATCATGACGTTGATAAGGTCGATTTGCGCACGAACGATCGACAGATGAAATTCATCCGCACCCGCCTTTGCGCAAGCCAGCATATCCGCAAAGCACGCCTTATCCAGCATCAGATCGATCACTCTGGGATTGGCGGTCTTTTTATATGCCTGCACGGCAAGCGGTGCTGCCTTTGCCATAGCGGCAGGCAGTGCGGCATAATCGTCCATGACCGGCATTTGCAAAGCCTCGGTGCCGGCAACCACGCCAAGCTCGGACATCATATTGCCCGCATCAACGCCACGCAAATGGCACTTGATGGCAGACTTGATATTATGGCAGTCATACGGATACCGCATAAAATCGTAAACGGCAGGCTCGGGAGCAGCCTCAATCACGTTCTGCAGCGCATTCTTGAGAATCCCCTGCAGCGTACGCTCCTCCATCACGCTTCCCCGCTCGTCACGAATCAGCGTAACACCGTATTCGTCAAGACGGGCATACACCTCGTCCGGACTCGCAGCGTCCGCCAGATGCTCGATGCGATCCCTGCCGATCATGCTCGCCTCAAGGGCACGCACGCGCGCGGACGCATACATATATGCGGTTTGTTGTGGATTTTTCGACATGGGTCAAACAACCTTTCTTCACAAACGCGGCAATGCCGGCGTCTTAAGATTTCTTTTGGTCCTTATAAAGGATCTGTTGAATGCGGGGCTCCAGCTCGGGGCGAATGCCTGCCAGCAGCATGGAGAACGAGCAATTGGTTTCAATATCCCCGCAGCGCAGTACAAGTCCGCCGTCAATGGGGGCGACCTTTGCGGAAAGCTTGAGCTTGGCTGCCATATCGGCAGGTGCCTTGCCTGCAGCGGCAGCGTTGCGAATACCCGTCATCAGCATGGGGGCTACGTCGGCATTGTCGCGCGCATTGAGCATCAGCTCATAGGTTGCAGGCGCAATATCCTCACCGTAAAGGCGCATGCTGTCGCGCTCGGATTCTCTTTGCGCGTTCAGGGTCTTGCACAAAAGCGAGAGCAGCAGCGCGGCATAACGCTCGCGATCCATATCGTAGATCTCCTGCATGGCGCGACTGAATGCACGCTCAATCATCTCACTCTTGGCAGTCAGCTCAACATTTCTCCTGGTCATGGCGGCGCTTGATTTTGCACGTACGATCAGATTTTCGCATTCCTTTTCAGCTTGCTCGATCAGGCGATCGCAAGCCGCCTGCGCATTCTGCTGATTCTGCGCTCTGACCGCAAGACTCTTTTCGGTTGCCTCGTCCAGGATATCCTGCGCCTGAGCACGGGCATCCTCGATGATGCGGGAAGTGATTTTTTCAAGTCCTGTCATGATGTTTCCTCAATTCTCAATCTCAAGTATGTGACAGCACGTGTCACGCGCGTCAGATCTTAACCTACCAGTACCAGCAGTACAGAGATCAGCAGAGCGAAGATCGCATAGGTCTCAACCAGTGCTGCGGAGGTGATTGCCTTACCAACCTGGTCAGGGCGCTTTGCCAGCAGGTTGATACCTGCAGCGGAAACTCTTGCCTGCTTGAGCGCGGAGATCAGACCCACAACTGCGATAGGCAGTGCGCTCATCAGATAGTATGCGCCTTCCTCTACGGTCAAAGCCAGCAGATTGTCCATGCCGCCTGCCTCAAACAGACCTGCCTTGAATACGATCAGGAATGCGATAACCAGACCGTAAATACCCTGCGTCATAGGCAGTGCCATCAGTGCAAAAGCCTTACCGAACATATTGGGGTTCTCGGAGAGCAGACCGGAGGTAGCTTCACCAACCATGCCAACACCCCTTGCAGAGCCAATGCCTGCAAGACCTACAGCCAGCGCTGCGCCAAGGATAGCAAGTGCGCCGCCGTTGAAGATGCGGGAGAACAGAGAGGGCTGCTGCTCATCAGGATCAATCTGCTCGATCTGAGGCTGACCCATGGGATCGGGCTGCACGGGAGCGGTGGACTCTTCGGTTGCGAATACGCCGATAGAAAGAACGAGTGCCAGAACGGCAGTCATAACGATAGTCAAAAGAATTGTCTTTTTCATGGTTTTATTTCTCCTTAAAAATTTTCAGATAAATCGTTTTATTGATCCGTATAGCGATCCGAGGGGGTCACGGGCACAAACGCCTCACCGCCGTCCTCGAAGAACTTACCGAAGAATTCCAGGTACTGCAAGCGGCTGGTGTGTACAAACGAACCCAGCACGTTGAGTGCCATGTTGACCGTATGTCCGATCAGGGAGACGGCAAGCAGGATAAAGAAGCCCAACACACCGTCGATAAACATGGTGCCGACCATATTGATAACCTGCGCGATGACCGCAGAGGCAAGTCCCAGCGCAAGAATTCTTGAATAAGAAAGCAAATCGGCTGCATAGTTGATGACGTCATAGAGCCCCAGCAAGCCCTTGAAGAACTTCATAATGGGGTTCTTGGCGCTTCTGCCCGCGGTGCAGATGATCATCAGCACGCCAAGCACGATCATAACAATGCCTGCGATCTTGTGTAAGAACAAAACGCCAATGCCTGCAAAGATGATTAGCCACGAGCCTACGTCAAAGATGGCTGCGAACACCTGCTTGTCCTTGCACAAAAGCACGAACTTGACGATCATACCTGCCAGCAGATGCACAGCACCGATGGCAAGCGATACCACAAGGAATGCCATGGGGTTGGACAAGGGGTTGAGCATGATCGGCTCACCGCCAAGCGAGAGCTGCAAGCCGTTGAAGAACGGCACTGCCGCAATGGCTTGATCGGTGGTCTCGTAAAGACCCAGCAGATTGACCATAATGGCATACGGCATATCGCCAAACCAGCCACCGAAGATCAAACCGCACACAGCACACGAAATGCCGCAATAGCCGAACATATTGAAGGTGCGGCGCATGCCGTCGCGCATCTTGATCACGGGCGGGATCAAAAATCCGCCCAGTGCCAGCAGCACACCGTAGCCCACGTCCGCAAACATCAAGCCGAAGATCAGGAAGTAGAATATACTCATGATCATGGTAGGATCGTACGTGCCGTACTTGGGATACGAATACATACCCACCACCCACTCGAAATTCTGCGCAAACTTGTTATTGCGCAAAAGCACGGGAGGCTCCTCACCGGGTGCAGGATCTTCAAATTCAAAGGCGCACTCCGCAGCCGAGAGCGACTCGGCAATCTTGTCCGTGCGGCTTGTGGGTGCCCAGCCCTCCAGCACCACGCAATAGCCGGTCTCTGCCAGCTTCTGCTTGGTCTGTGCGGCGGTCAGCAGCGTGTTTTCCACGTCCCACAGCATTTCCAGATCATCCTGCATCTCTGCAATCTGCATATAGTGTTGCTTGATCTGCGCCTGCTCGGTCTGCAGATCCGCGCATGCCTTTTTGGCATTCTCGTATTCCTCTCTGGGAATTGCCGAGAATTCCTTGAGCGACGCCTTGATAAATCCGTGCTCGGTCATCACGCGCCCAACGGCTGCGCTGTCCTGTTTGTGGCAGATGACCTCAACGTACCGCCCGTCATCATCCTCAAACACTGTTTCGATGGCTGCGCAATAGGGCTCGATTGCATCCATGATGGTGCTGATCTGCGTTTTGGCAGGCAGCGAGCCAAGCATGATCTCGCTCTTTTGCGTTGATCCAACGCTCAGCGGCACGTTATAAGTCAGCCAAGGGGCTAAGGCGTGCATGCGGGCAGTCTGCGCTGCCAGCTCTGCCGCGCATTCGTTCTCGCGCTGCCTGTATGCCAGCGTTTGGTGCACGGCTTGCGTTGCGGCATCGTACCGCTCCGCCAAAAATTTTTCCATATCCAGCTGTTTACGGGTTTGTATCAGCCCTGATAAGAGCCCCTTGCGCTGTGAATACTTGGCAAGAATCTCAAGGGCTTCCCCAACGGTGGCAACGCGCCGCTCGGCATCCGCTCTTTGCGCGTCGCAACTCACGCGAGAGAGCTGCAAGCCGGGATCCTCTGTCTGACGCACCTGCACACAGCGCAGCTTCATCAGTCGGTGGATCAGCACATCCGCCTGCTCCTTGGGTGCAAACACGGTCAGCTTTCGCATATTGCTTACTGACATTGTTCCACAATCCCCCAAACAATCGCTTTGACTGCCTCCTCCATATGGGCTTCGGCAGCTTTATTCATGAGCTCCGCTTCTTTTTTGGAGCTCTCCAGACTTCTTTGCAAAATCTCCTCGCTGCGATGCTGCATATCATCCAGCTTTTCGCGCAGCTCTTTTTCGGTTCTCTGTTCGATCAGCTCGCGGTCCTCTTGGCTTTTGACCTGCGTCTCGGCATACAGCTCCCGCGCTCTTTCGTTTGCTGCGTCAAGAATCTGCTTTGCCTGCGCTTCGGCTTCTGTGATCTTCAGAATCGTCTCCTTTGACAAAGGGTTCACCGTCCTTTTTCGTGTGATTCCGCGTGACTTTTTACACTTAGCCACTATACCTTATATTCTACCATATATATCGCACAAATGCAAGTGTTTCTGATGATTTTTTTCCATATATGGTGTTTTAAGCACTTTTTTTACACACGGCTTGCATCGGGTGCAAGAACGGGAATCAAATCCTGCGCCACGCCCCCTCTGCGCGGCACAAAATTGACCCGAATCCCCGTTCGATTTTCCGCATATCCGGTTGCGCTTCCATTATGATACAGTACCACACCGTCCCGATCCAGCCACAATCCCTCGGGGCGTTTGCCCTGCACGCGCAAACCGCGAAGCTCGGGCACGTGCGTCAGAAAAAGCTTGAGCGGCATGATCACACCGCGTTGCATATCCCACACGTCCGCACTGCGATGACAGATCGGATATTCGCCTCGGATCCCGCTGTTTTTCACGCTGTCGATCACCACCGACAAAAATCGCCCCTCTTGCCACACATCCGTAATTTCCAGATTGCAGATCATGGGGCGAAAGCCAAACATGCGATCCGGCTTTTGCGCCGCGTATTCCTCTTGCAGCACTCTTCCCTGCTTATTCTGCGCCCATGAAAGATACGCCATGGCAGCGCCTTGGTAGCACTCGTTGAATCTCTCGTGCCCCGTTTCGGGCACCGAGATCCAATTTGCCTGCGCGCGCAGCACCGTGGCACCGCCCTGCATGACGCGCACCTGCTTGGTATGTCTCGAAAATTCCATTCTCATCCCCCCTTGTTACGTTTTATTCAACAAAGAACGGGAATATGAAAAGGGTGACCCGCTTTGCTGCGGGTCACCCGTATGAAATCCTTGATATTCCGTTTTATTCGGGGAGTGTGATGTCGTCTGGATTGATGTCGCCCACGTTTCCGTCCGGAATACCGTCACCGTCCAGGTCGATGTTGCCGTTTTCATCGGTCAGGTTATTGGATGCGTAATTGAGCACAAAATCAATCACCTCATCCTCGCTGACGCTTTCCTGATCGGCAAATTCCTTGCTGATCGCCTCGGCAACCTCGTCGGTCATCTCGGTGCTGATGGTGGTTTCAATGTTGTTGTCATTCAGATAGCCCTGAATGATGCCGGTCAGATCCTTGCTGAGCTCATCGGGCTGATCCTTGTGTGCGTTGATCGATTGGGTCAGAGTTCCCACAAGCTCGGTGTCGTTCATATCCAGCGACTGCGTAATGGCGCGCACGCAAAGGCGCTTGATCTCGCCCACCATGGGCTTGAGATGCTCGTTCTTCTCAAACGTCTCCATCACGTTATCAATCATATCCGGGTTGTTGCTGAAAATATCGGTCAGAGTATTGGAATCTCCGAGATTTTCGAAGATCTTATAGTCCACCATCATATCCAGCACGTCAAGCAGCGTGTTCAGGTCTGCTACAAGCACGTGTCTGTCCATGGTTGCAAGCAGATCCAAAAGCACGTCCACCGTGGGGTCCAGCAGCTCGCCGAACGAAGGCTTTTCCATGCCGAACAGCGCCTGACCGTTCGCCCAGTTCTCGCACAGATTGGAGATCAGGGATGCTGCAAGCTCGGGCATCAGCACCGAGTCGTCCAGCACAGACACAAGCTCGTGCAGCTGCGTAACGCTGTCACCGTTGACGTTGTCAAAGCCGTTCTCTGCCAGGGCAGCGCCCTTTTTCACCAAGCGAATGGCAGCAATCGCCTCGCGCTCAAGCTGGAATTCCTCGTTGTCGTAAGCTGTTGCGGTCATATGGCGGAACATGGGTCTGCCAAGTGCTGCATAGCCGGTCTTGGCAAGCCAGTTTTCATTGATGGGCTTGACGTAATCCTCGACCATGAAATAAATGGTGCCGTTGTTGAAATTGGGCAGCGTGGATTCCTCACGCGAAAATTCGGAGGTGTCCGTTCCCTCGAAATATACCACGCTGACGTTCCCCACAAGCTCTGCATAGCCGATGACGGGCAGCGCAACCACGTTTGCGATCATAAATGCACTGACCACGCCAAGCAAGCCGCCACAAATGCGCGACCATACGGGCACGTGGCGCTTGACCTTGACCGTCTCGCCCTCCTCATTGGTCGTCTTACGCTTGGGTCTGTGGAAGAACGTAAGGATAAAGCCGATAATGGTGCGGAAGATAAAGAAGCATGCAAGGAACAAAACAGGCGTCAGAATCACGCCGACAAACAAAGGCAGCAGCGCAATGATCTCCTCAAACTCGGCAAGATACTCCTCCAGAGAAATGCCGAACAAGGACATGACCCAGATAAAGAGCGGGTAGATATAATCGCGCGCAATGGTGGTGAAATCTCTGGATAAAAAGCAGGACAAAAAGGCGCTGAGCGCAATGTTGCCCGCGGTCATGAGTGCCTTGACGATACCGCGCGTGGCTCCGCGAATGATGAAAATGATTGCAGGGATCGCAACCAGTGCAATGGACACGATGGTAAGAATCTGATCAAACATGATGCCGACTCCCTTCACATATGAATTTGATTTACAGCATGTTCCAACAATTCTATTGTACACCAATTCCGGCGTTTTGTCAACATCATAAAAAAACCGTGCGCAGATGCGCACGGCTTTGTGATTATTCGGCCTCGGTATCCAGAGGAAGCGAGGATACGGTAATGCTGACCAGCCAACCGCCGTTGACGATCTCAGCCCTACCCTCAGAGACTTCAGCTGCATACTGCTCCTCGAAGCGCTGAACCAGCAGATCGGCATCCTCCATCAGAGAAACGCCCAGTGCCCCCTGTATGACCCAGTGACCGGTTTCGGGATTTTGGTAGTAGCCCTCCATGCCACCGGTGATCTCGCCCTTGAGTGCAACGCCGTCGTCAATCAAGTCCGCTTGGATGTCTGCAATTTCCTGCTCGTCATAGCGCTCAAATTCATCAAATTCTACGTTCTGCAGCTCCTTCTCCAGCGCGTCCAGCGCCTGAACGGAAACAGTCTTGCCAACCTCGGACATCAAGCTGTCACAAGAAACAAAGCAGCCTGCGCACACAAGCAGTGCGATTGCCAGCAATAAAAATCTTTTCATGTGTTTTCTCCTTTATGTTCAAATCATTTTATTCTTGCTCGATAGGCAGAGAGGACACGTTGATGTTGATCATCCAACCGCCCTCGCCAATAATCTGCGCTCTGCCCTCGGAAAGCTCATTGGCATAATAATCGGAATAGTACTCTACCAGCGTCTCACCGTCCTCAATCGCGCATACACCGATGACAAGCTGATATGCCCAATGCCCTGTCTGGTCATTCTCATAATAGCATTCGATCACACCGGTGATCTCACTCTTAAGCTCAACGCCCTGCTCCTGCAGCTCAACGGTGAACACCGCAATGTCACCCTGACCGTATCTCTTGAATTCGTCATAGCCAAGCCCTTCAAGCTCAGGCTGCACGGCATCCAGCGCCTGCACAGAAGCAATTTTGCCGATCTCGGTCATCAGGCTGTCGCAAGAGCTCAGGCAGCAAACGCAAATCAAAAGCGTAAGTGTAAGTAAAACGATCTTTTTCATCAAAGTGCCCTCCGTTTAGTCAAAAGTATATTCAATCTGTACGTAGTAGGTCTTGGCATCGATCTCCATACCGTAGATCTGTACCACCTCTTGGTAAGCCTTGGCAATTGCTTTGGCGTCCGAGGCACCGGTAGTGCCGAGAATCATGCCCCAACGGACCTCGCCTGTTTTGGAATCGGTGTATTGATATTCGATCTTGCCGGTCATTGGACCTTTCAGAATCAATCCGGTCTCTGCAACAAGGCTCTCGCAAAACGCATTGGTTTCAGCCTCATCGGCGCGGATATAGGTATATCCCGCTTCCGAAAATTCCGCTTCCAGCGAATCGAGTTGACCAAGCGAAGCCTTCTCTCCGATCGATTGCATCAAGCCGCTGCAGGAGCAAAGCATTGTTACGCACAGCAAAAGCATTGCCGGTACGATGGCATATTTTCTCATAAGCATGCCTCCAAATAAAAGACTCTTGAATTATTTTACCACCACAAGGGCGATATGTCAAGGGCTCTTCCCATTCCCCTTTTTGGGGTCGCTGCGAAAAAAGCGGAAAAACGGGTCAAAAAACGCAAAAAAAACGAGCTGTTTTGAGGTGTTTTTGTTTCTAAAGCACCGTTTTTTTGCGATTAATACCGCAATTTGGAGCGCAAAAAATTTTTTTGACTTTTTTTGAAAAAGGGGTTGCATTTTTCAAAATAGTGTGCTATAATAAGCAAGTCGCAAACGACGGCCCGTTGGTCAAGCGGTCAAGACGCTAGCCTCTCACGCTGGAAACATGGGTTCGATTCCCGTACGGGTCACCAAATAAGAACGCAGAAAAGGATACAATTATTTGTGCCAATTCTGCGTTTTTTATTGCTTTTTAGGGGTATTTTTGCCCTTTCGAGGCATAAAAAGCATATTTTTGATAAAAGAAGCCCGTCTTCCGAGAGGTTTTGCACTTTCGGTGGATGGGCTTTTTTGTTTGCGTTAAATTTATGGGTAATCGTTAAAATTATGGTAATCGTTAAAATTATAGTCTGCGGACGATATTTGGTATTGAAAATGTGCTTGTTTTATGCTATAATATAGGAGACTTCATTTGAAAGGATATGCTATGGACGATAAAGCAAATTTGGATGAGTTCAATAAAATGCTCACCGCTACGGGGCTGCCACCTATGACGCAAGAGGAACTTGATGAGTTTTATGATGACGTTGCTCAATTCGAGAAGGTGGTGGACGACCTTCCCCACATTGAGCCTTCCGTTAGATATAAGCGTGAGATGAACAGATTTTTTCGTGAGCGCATAGGCGCAAAGAAAATTCCCCACCCGGATGCGGATAACGCTTTTGAGCGGTTTCGGAGTTGGGTAGTGATAAAGCTTCACCTTGAACCTTATGACCCCAAGAGGCAGCACAAAAAATGCAGGAAATAATGAGGAGCCTATCGGTCGAGAATTATTGACAGGCTCCTTTTCTCTTTATACTTATAGTAACTGATACGCTATAGGTTATATTTTTTACAATGAAGAATATCAAAAAAATGTTAGCGAAAACTCAAAAACCATTGTATTTTTTTATAAAATATGCTATAATAAACTCATTAACCGCGTTTAGGGGGGTATTGTATGGCAATTAGCTATAAAAAGCTTTGGAAAATCCTTATTGACCGAGATATGAAAAAAGGTGATTTGGCAAGGGCTGCCGATTTAAGTGGGTATACCTTAAACAAACTTAACCACGGGGAAAATGTCAATGCAGAGACGCTGGCTAAAATATGCGTGGCGCTAAATTGCAATTTTGATGACATTATGGAAATAGTCCCCGATGAAAACTAAAAGGAAGGATAATAACTATGGCATATCAAAGTGAAGCTCAACTTGAAGAGCAGTTGATAGAACAATTAAAAAATCAAAATTATAGCGTTGTTAGCCTTCCTGATTACGATGCTTTGCTCGCAAATTTCAAAGAACAATTTGAGGCTTTTAACGCCTTAAATCTTAACGGCAAACCTCTCTCTCCGAAAGAGTGGGAGCGTGTCCTTAACTACCTTAACGGAAAAAGCATTTTTGAGAGCGCAAAAATTTTGCGTGATAAATTTGTGCTTGAGCGTGATGACGG
>SVQP01000028.1 GCA_015065285.1 Oscillospiraceae bacterium
TGACAGAAGGAATTTCTGCCTTCAATTGCTCGTTTGTAAAAGCCTCGATCAGATTCATTTTGATGGCCCTCCTTATATTATCGGATGTTCATGCGAGCATGCAGCGGACCACCCGTGTTAATGCCGTCTTCACGGCACGCATCGGTTATTATAACATAACTCTTTGGAAAATGCAAGAGTTTTTTGAAAAATAATTTACATTTTTCTCATATTTTTTTGCATTTTTCAGGATTTGAGTCTTCCCTTTATCATGTCGGGTACCATGCGCAGCATGCTGATCAGCGCAGGTGCGTTCAAACCGACAACGGCGGCACACAAAAGCCCGATCCAAAGCATCCAGAGCGGCAGCTCCAGCATCATGATCACCACCATGCCAGCAAGCAGTACGGTATTGATTGCAATACGTGGGATCTGCAGATTGAAGCGGATATAGCGGTGCATGGTTGCTGCACGCAGCACAAACACCACAAAGTAACTGATCAGCGTGGCGACCGACGCACCAACAGCGCCCCACGCAGGAATCCAGATCAGATTGAGAATGATATTGAGCACCGCTCCCACCATGGAGGTATAGAAGGATGCCATGGTCTTTTTCTTAGTGAAATACGCACTTGCCAGAAAAGAATCAAACGAGGTAAAGACTGTGGCAAGCACCAGAATCGGCACGTACAACCACGCGTCATAGTAGGAATCAGCAAATAACAAAATCGAGCCGACCTTGGCAAACGCGATCAGGAATGCCCCACCCACAAACACAATGGCTACGTAATAGCGGAACACCTTGCCAAAGAAATCTGCACAAGAATCCGCATCATCCGATTCCCTGACGGCGGACAGTCGCCATGCTTCGTTGAACACCGAGACCATATAGGTCAGCAGCGTGGGAATCTTGTAGGCGGCTGCGTAAAGCCCATTTTCGGTATCCGAGCGCATTCTGGCAACCAGGTAGCGGTCAGAAACGCCTGTGATCCACCAGAATACGGTGGTGGGAATCAGCGGCAGCGAGAAGCGCAGCATCTCGCCCATGAGCTTGCGTGAGATCTTTTTGAGCGAAAACGCCTTCCGGAGTCGGCAAAAAACGATCAGAACAAGCGTGGTGACAAAGTCGGCACACACGACCGAAAGCACGTACCCCTCGATCTTCATGCCAAAGCCAAGCAAGAACAAAAGATTGAATGCAATATTCAGTGCCGTATTGAGAATGCCCTGCGCTGCAAAGGTCTTGGTTCTGCCTATAGCACAGACGTACTGCGCGCAGACCGAATGGAAATTGGAGCACAGCACAAACAGAATGATCAGCCAAAGGTAGGGCGCGAAATATTCCAGCAGCAAAAGCAGCGGTGAGAGCAGCAAAAAGGCTGCCGTGCTGATGCCGAGAATGGCAATGCCGCTGGAGAAAAAGGCTTGCTTGTCCCCTTCCTTGGCGGCTGCATTGCGGAAAATGCCCTCGCTGATACCAAGGCAGGCAAGCGGAATGAGCAGGTTGGCAAGCTGTGTAATCAGATCCGCAGTAGAATACTGCGCTTCACTCAGACATGCGGTATACAGCGGCATCATCAAAAACACCAAAAGCTTGGATATGAATTTACCTGCCGTGAACACCATCGTGTTACCAAACAAGCGCTTCAATCTTGCATCCACTCGCTCACCCCCTTTTTTCAGACTACCATTATTTTACCACTTCGCAGCGGCAGTGTCAAGGCGACTGCACCATTTTTGTAACCAAAAAACCTCCGCATGGACATACCTTGAAAGTATTGCCCGTAAACGGAGGATTTTTTCAATATCATAGATTATTCGTCCTGGTTCTCCCAGTTGTGGAACACGGTCAGAACGTCGTCGTCCTCTTCCAGCTTTTCAATCAGCAGGTTCATGAACTTCTTGTCGTCATCGGTAGTCAGTTCAACGTAGGTGGAAGGAATCATGGTCTGCTCAGCAGACAGCACGTTGTAGCCTGCAGCCTTGATATCCTCGGCAACAGCGAATACGTCAGCAGTTTCGGTATAGATCTCAAATACCTCGCCCTCTGCCGAGAAGTCCTCAGCGCCTGCCTCCATTGCGTCCTCCATCAGCTTATCCTCGTCAATGTCGCCATCCTCGTTATCTACCACGATCAAGCCTTTTTCAGAGAACATGAAGCTGACGCTGCCGCTGGTACCAAGGTTGCCGTGATACTTGGAGAATGCTGCGCGCACGTTGCCTGCGGTACGGTTGCGGTTATCGGTTGCAGCTCTGACAATGACTGCAACGCCTGCAGGACCGTAGCCCTCGTAGGTGATTTCCTCAAAGTTATCACCACCTGCACCCAGTGCCTTTTCAATGCTTCTCTTGATGTTATCGTTGGGCACGTTGTTTGCCTTTGCCTTGGCGATCAGGTCTCTGAGCTTGGAGTTGTTGTTGGGGTCGCCGCCGCCTGCTTTAACGGCTACTGCGATTTCCTTACCGATCTGCGTAAAGATCTTACCCTTAGCGGCATCGGTCTTTTCCTTCTTGTGCTTGATATTCGCCCATTTGCTATGTCCGGACATGTTGTATTACCTCACTTGTGTGTTAAATTTTTTCGGTTTTCTTAAGGCAGATCATCTCAAACGCGCTACCAAGCACGTGCTTGGTTGCCAGCGTCAGAGCGATTCTGGTCTGCTTGATGCGCTCATCACTCTCGGAGAGGATGCGGCAGTTATGATAGAAGCGGTTGAACGCCACGGCAACGTCCAGAATGAATCTGGTAATAACCGAGGGCTCGTAATCGCGCAATGCCATGAGTACCTTTTCCTCGTAGGTGGCAAGCACCTTGAGCAGCGCCTGCTCCTCGGGGGCTGTGATGACGAAATCCGTACCTGTCATCTCGCCTGCCTTTTCCAGCACCGAGCAGGAGCGTGCGTAGGTGTACTGCACGTAAGGACCCGTGTTACCGTCAAAGGAAAGCGCATCATCCATGTTGAAGTCGATATCCTTAATGCGGTTGTTGGTCAGATAGTAGAATACGATGGCGCCAACGCCAACCGCTTCGGCTACGTCGCTTCTTCCCTTCATCTCGGGATTCTTTTCTTCCATGATCTCGGTGACCTTTTCAATTGCTGCACCGAACAGATCACGCAACAGCACTACGTTGCCCGTTCTTGTGGCAAGCTTTGCACCGCCGATGCTGACCGTGCCGTACGGGATGTGCACCAGCTGATCATACCAATCATATCCCATCAGCTCCACAACCTTGAACCACTGCTTGAAGTGCAGGATCTGCTGGGTGCTGGTGACGTAGATGCATTTATCAAAGTGCAGATTTTCCTTACGGTAAACGGCTGCGGCAATGTCACGCGTGGGATACAGCGTGCTGCCGTCGCGCTTGAGGATCAGGCAAGGAGGCATGCCGTACTCATCCAGATCCACGATCGATGCGCCGTCATCCAGCTTGAGCAAGCCCGCATCACGCAGCTTTTGTACCTGCGCGGGCATTTTATCGGTATAAAAGGATTCGCCCAGGTAGCTGTCAAAGGTGATGCCCAGCTGCGCGTAGGTCTTCTCATACTCCTCAAGGCTGATCTGAATAAACCATTTCCAGAGCGCAAGGTTCTCCTCGTCGCCCATCTCCATCTTATGGAATTCAGCACGAGCTGCATCAGCAAGCTCGGTTTTTCCCTCTTCCTTTTCTGCGGTGATGGCGTTGTTGATCTTAACGTAAAGCTCAACCAGCGTATCAATGCCGCCCTGTACCACCATCTGCTTGCTGCCCCAGGTGCGATAAGCAAGGATCAGCTTACCAAACTGAGTGCCCCAGTCGCCAAGGTAATTGATGCCGTAGCACTCATATCCTGCAAACTCGTGCATTTTCTTGAGCGAGTGACCGATGACCGTGGTGCCAAGGTGACCGATATGGAAGGGCTTTGCCACGTTGGGCGAGGAATAGTCCAGCACGACCTTTTTGCCCTGACCTATGGTGGGAGCACCGTACTTTTCCTTTTTCTCCAGTACCTGTGCCAGCACGTGCTCGGTCAGGTATGCGGGGCTCAGGCGGATATTGAGATATCCGTTGACAGCCTGCGCGCTTTCCACGCAAGCGCAGTCCATGCCCTCTGCCAACGCCTGCGCGATCATAACGGGAGCGCGACGCAGTGTTTTGGAAAGCTTGAAGCAAGGCAAGGCAAGATCGCCCATACCCGCATCGGGGGGATATTCCAGCATGCCTGCCAGCTCGTCCACGCCAAGCTCTGCTGCGGGATTGATGGCAAGAATGCCCTTTTGAATGTTTTGTGCAATAAGTTGTTTGATCTTCAGCATAATTCTATCCTTAAAACGTTTAATTTCACAAGTTGATATTATAACACATATTTTCGACGATTGCAACAATATTTTTGCAATTATTCGCAATCCGATCCGCCAAGCATGTCTCTTGCCGCCTGCATTTGCGCCTTTGTGATATGAATGCCGCCCAGAATGCGCGCGATCTCGCTTACGCGCGCCTCGCCTTCCAGCACTTCAACAGACGTAAATGCCCTGCCGTCCTTCTCCTGCTTGGAGATGTGCAGATGCTGCTCGCCAAGTGAGGCGACTTGCGCGGAGTGCGTGATGCAGATGATTTGCTGTGTGCTTGCCATATCGCCAAGTCTGATGCCGATCTTGCGCGAGGTTTTTCCCGAGATACCGGTATCCACCTCATCAAACACGGTGGTGGGAATGCGATCACGCTGATTCATGACGCATTTGATTGCCAGCATGATGCGCGAAAGCTCACCGCCCGAGGCAATTTTGATCATGGAGCTCAGCGGCTCACCCGGATTGGTGGCAATCATGAATTCCACGCGGTCAATGCCATCCGGCACAAGCTCTTGCTCTCTGGTCACCGCGACGTGGAATTTCACACCCGGCATATCCAGATAACAAAGCTGATGCGCTATCAGCTCCGCTGCTTCTCGGGCTGCCTTGGTGCGACGCTCGGAAATCTTTTGTGCCTCTTGCAAAGCACGCGCGTGCAGCTCGGCAATCTCGGCATCGTATTGCTCTGCCAGCACGTCCGAGTGCTCGATCTCGTCAAGGCGCTGCTTGGCATTCTCCAAAAACTCCAGCACAGCCTCAACGCTTGAGCCGTACTTACGCTTGAGCTTGGAAATTGCCTCCAGCCGATCTTCAATTTTATCCAGCATTGCCGTAGGATCATCCTCCAGATCCTCGGCATAAGCCTCGATGCGATCCGAAAGATCACGCACACGGTATGAAAGATCCACCAGCTCCTCGGCAACCGCAGCCGCATCGGAAACGTAAGGTGCCAGCGCATTCATGGAAGCGGCACTGCGCTCCAGCATGTAGCTGACCGAGCCGTTACTGCCGGCTTTTGTGAGCACCTTGGTAGAAAAACGCACCTGCTTTTGCACCTTTTCGGTGTTTTGCAGCTTGTTCCGCTTTTCAACAAGCACCTCTTCCTCGCCCGCCTTGAGCTTGAGCGCGGAAATATCGGCAATCTGATAGTTCAGCATTTCAATCGTGCGCAGCCGCTCACCCGCATCACGCGTCAGCGCGTCGCGCTTGTCGCAAAGTGCGCGCCACTCATCGTATAGTTTTCTGTATGCAGCCTTTTGCTCATCAAGCCCCGCGTATGCATCCAGCATATCCGTATGGTACTGCAGATCCGAGAGCATGCGTGTATCATCCTGCCCGTGGATCGAGATCAGATGTGCGCTGACCTCACGCAGCATGCCAAGCGTGGCTGCCCTGCCATTGATGCGTGCGCTGCTTTTGCCATCGCTTGCAAGCGTTCTTTGCAGCACCACGTCACCGTCCTCACACGTCACGCCAAGCTCGTCCAAAGCCTTGATGCAGCTCTGAGAAAGCCCTGTAAAATGCGCGATCACGCAAGCCGAGTTCTCGCCCGATCGGACAAGCTCACGGTCCGCCTTGGCGCCGCAGACCAGCATAATGCTATCTACAATGACGCTCTTTCCGGCACCGGTCTGACCGGTCATGACACAAAAGCCACGCCCAAAATCAATATCCGCCTTGCAAATGACCGCAATATTTTCTATATGCAGAGATTCAAGCATTACTGACCTCTGATGATTTCCTTGATTTTGGTGTTAAGGTCCGCTGCCGCCTCGGCACTGCGGGAGATTACGATAATGGTATCATCACCCGCCACGCAGCCAAGAATGACAGGCAAGCTCAGATTATCAATGCCGACAGCCACAGCCTGCGCCATGCCGGGAAACGTTTTGATGACAACAGTGTGCAAAGCATAATCCACCGACGTAATGGACTCTGCAAGCGCGTGATTGAACTTGAAGTTATTCAGGGATTCATTGCTCTTGGGCAGCTGATAGCGGTAAGATCCCTTCTCGCTCATGACCTTGGTCAGCTTAAGCTCGCGGATATCGCGCGATACGGTTGCCTGTGTGACGTCGTAACCGATCTTACGCAGCTGCTCGATCAGCTCGTCCTGCGTTTCAATATCGTATTTTTCTACGATCTCTATGATCTTCTCATGTCTGTTCTTTTTCATGTACGTACTCCGTTATTTATTCATTCTCGGTCATTTTCCGGCGCAACTTATTGTAAAAGCCGCAATTTTTGATGCGCACAAGATTGGTCTGCAAGGGAGATTTGCTGATTCGCACCACGTCTCCCTTATACATTTCATAGTTGGTTCTGCCATCCACAGTCAGATACAGCATTTTTTCACGCTGGCAGATGTTCTTGATCTCCAGCACAGCCGAATCCGGGAAGATCATGGGTCTTGCCGCAAGTGAATGCGGGCAGATGGGCGTGACGCAGAAGCAGGACACGCGCGGATCCACAATAGATCCCCCTGCCGACATGGAATATGCGGTTGAGCCTGTGGGTGTTGCCACGATCAGACCGTCCGCACGGTAAGACGTAACCGGAATGCCACCCTCGGAAAGCTCCAGATCCACGATCCTTGCAATTGAGCCGTTGGAGATGGAAGCATCGTTGAGCGCGTAGCAGCAGGAACGCAGGTTGCCCTTGGAGCCGATCAGCTCCACGGTCAGCATAGAGCGCTTTTCTAAAGTATAGCCCTCCTCGGAAAACAGCTTATCGATCTCTGCTACGTCACGCATTTCAAGCTCAGCCATAAAGCCAAGGCGACCGAGATTGATACCTAAGATGGGGGTGCCGCGAGAAGCCGAGCGACGCGCCGCCTCGAGAATCGAGCCGTCTCCGCCAAGCACCACGATCATATCCGCGGTAGCGTAAACCTCATCAATGGGGAGAAGCAAAAACTCCGCTCTTCCCTGCGCCATTTTGAGAAAGCGCTCGCGGTTATAAACGGCTGCCACCACCTCGCAGCCATGCGAGATCAGTCGCTCTGCCACGGTAATGGCGGCATACGCCTTTTCGGTGATATTGAAATTTGTGATAATCGCTACTCTTTTCATGTAGATTGCCTACTTTCTGCCGGTTGCAAACAGGGATTGCATTGCGCTTTGTCGCACACAGCTCTGCTGCCCGTTCTTGATATAATATGCAAGGTATTCAACGTTTCCGTCCCCTCCCTCAATGGGAGATTGGATCAGTCCGCAAAGGCAAAGTCCCTCGCGCTCGGCTGCATCCAGCACACGCTCTACCGCCGCACGGCGATCCTTTGCGTTCTTGACGATGCCGCCCTTGCCAAGTGCCGCTCTGCCCGCTTCAAACTGGGGCTTGATCAGTCCGACAAACACGCCGTTTTCGCAAAGCAAGCCGGAGATCGCCGGCAGGATCAGCGTTTGCGAGATAAACGACACGTCCATGACCACAAGATCCACGCAGCCGTCCAGTGCGTCGGGTGTCAGGTATCTGGCATTGACGCCCTCCATGCACACCACGCGCTCGTCCAGCATAAGATCGGGATCCAGCTGATCCCTGCCCGAATCGATGGCGTAAACACGCGCAGCCCCCGACTGTAAAAGGCAATCGGTAAAGCCACCGGTGGATGCACCGATATCTGCAGCCCTGAGCCCGTGCACGTCTATGGAAAACGCGCGCAATGCGCCCTCCAGCTTAAGACCTCCGCGGCTGACGTAGCGATCGGGCTCCAGAATCTCAACGGTATGCTCACCGTCCGAAATATCCTGCGAGGGCTTTTTGACAACCGCCCCGTCAATGACGGCATGCCCTTTTTCTATATAGCTTCTTGCTGCGGTACGGCTTTTGACGTACCCGTTATCAACAAGATATAAATCTGCTCTCATCATGAATTATCCGCGCAAAAGCGCAATGCTTTCCTTGAAGAAGGGTATGAGCTGCAAAAGGAACGGGATCACAACGCCAACGGCGCAGCCTGCCCATACCTGCAAGGGGGTATGACCCACCAGCTCCTTGAGTCTCTTTTCTCTGTTCTCCTCGCTCTCTGCATTGATCACGTCAATCACCAGCTTATTGATAATGGCTGCCTGCTTGCTGACCTCACGGCGCACGCCCATGGCATCACGAATGACCACCATGGCAAACACGCCCGCCATGGCAAACTCAAAGGACGCCGGTGAATACACAATGCCGCTTGCCACTGCCACAGCCATGACAGCCGCAGAGTGTGAGCTTGGCATACCGCCGGTGCCAAACAAAATATTGGCAATATCAAACTTCTTTTGCTTGAAGCCTCTTGTAAATATCTTCAAAAACTGCGCGGCAAACCATCCGATCAGCGCAGACATGACGATGTAATTTGTAAAAAATTGCTTTACTGCTAACATTTTTCTATCCTTACTGTTTTCTTTGAATCAATAGTCTCTTTGCACAAGGTACTCTGCAAGCTCAACCAGGCGGTCGCACTCGGGCAGCGTACGGATGGCGGAAATTGCACGATCGGTCAATTCACGTGCATAGGCGCGTGCACCCTGCACGTCATAGAAGGTCATAAAGGTGGTTTTTCCGTCCTTGGCATCACTGCCCACACTCTTGCCAAGCACCTCGGCACTTTGCGTGCAGTCCAGAATATCGTCAATGACCTGGAATGCAAGCCCGATATTCTGCGCGTAGGTAACAATTGCTTCAATTCTTTGGTCGTCACGGGTAAGTTCCGCTGCATGGCAGCCAAGTCGCACAGAAGCCTCAATCAAAGCGCCGGTTTTTCCGCGGTGCAGCTCCAGCAGCTCCTCCGGGGTCAGTGCATGTGTCTCACCGAACATATCAATCACCTGCCCCTTGACCATGCCATAGCTTCCCGCCCCCTGCGAGAGCGCCAATGCCGCATCCGCTCTGCTTTGCGCGGTTGCGTAAGGGCAACAAAGAATGGTGGCGAAGGCATCGGTCAGAAGTCCGTCGCCTGCAAGGATTGCAATATCCTCACCAAACACCTTGTGATTGGTGGGTCTGCCGCGACGCAGATCATCGTCATCCATGCAAGGCAGATCATCGTGGATAAGTGAATAGGTATGCACCATCTCTACGGCTGCTCCATAGTCCAGTGCCACTCTTACGTCACCGCCCAGCATGCGGCAGGTCTCCATAACCAACACGGGTCGGATGCGCTTGCCCCCTGCCAGAAGGCTATATTTTTGTGCGTCGTACAGCACCTTTGTTGTGCGTGAGCCCTCGGGATAAAGCTTTGAAAGCCTTGCATGCACTGCCGCCGCGTCTTTTTCAATAAAAGTGGGAATCATGATAAAGCTCCTTTAGTCGTCACTTTCCTCGGTGACAAAATCAACTGCAACGATCTCGCCCTGTGCATTCTGCTGCAGGATCTTGATCTTGCGCTCGGCATCATCCAGCTCGGCAGAAAGGCGGCGCACAATGCCAACTCCCTCCTCGTAAAGAGCAAGAGACTCTTCCAACGGGATCTTATCGTTTTCCATGGCGCGGATAATCTGCGTCAGTCTCTCCAGCGCCTGCTCGTAGCTCAGCTTTTGTTCCATAATTGCTCCTTTTTGATGCTTTGCACGGTTGCCGTCACGGCTCCGTCTGCAAATCTGACCGTCATTTGCTCGCCTGCTTCAAAGGCGGCTGCCGAGGTAGTCACCTCGCCCTGCTTGTTTTGCGCCACGGCATAGCCTCTTTGCAGCACTGCCAAGGGGCTCAGCGCCTCCAGCTTGCCTGCCATGCCGCCCAAGGTCTGCTTTTTGCTTTGCATGAGCACCTCTGCTGCCTTGTGCATGCGCATTGCAAGCTCATCTATGCGCATCTGCTTTTCCGCAAGCACCACAGCGGGAGCGCGCAAGGCGCGCGAGGATGCCAGCGTATTCAGCTTATCTCTTCTTGCCTGCACGTCCGCGCTCACAAGCGCCCCGATCTTTGCAAGGCGTGCCTGCAGCTCGGATTTGAGCGCTTCCCTATCCGGAAACACAAGCTCGGCTGCAGCGCTTGGCGTTGGTGCACGCAGATCCGATACAAAATCGCAAATCGTAAAGTCTGTCTCATGCCCGACAGCCGAGATAACGGGAATTGCCGATGCGGCAATCTCCCTTGCCAGTCGCTCGTCGTTGAATGCCCACAAATCCTCAATCGAGCCGCCACCGCGTCCGATGATGATCACGTCCACGTTACAGGCGCGATTGAAATAGCGGATGCCGCCTGCCAGATATGCAGCCGCCTGCTCCCCTTGCACAAGCGAGGGGAAAATGAGCAGCTCGCCCTGCGGATATCTTCTGCCCGTGACGTTGATCATATCACGGATGGCAGCGCCCGTGGGTGAGGTGATAATGCCCACGCGTCGGGGCAATTTGGGAATCTGCTTTTTGCGCTCGGGCGCAAACAGTCCTTCCGCCTCCAGCCTTGCTTTGCATTGCTCAAAAGCAAGATACAGGCTGCCAAAGCCTTCCGCCTCCATACAGTCGGCATAGAACTGATACTGCCCGCCCGCCACGTAAGCCGAGACCCTGCCGTGCAGCAGCACCTTCATGCCGTCACGCGGCTCGAACTGCAGCCTTGCGGCATACGAGCGGAACATGACCACACGCACGGTAGCACCTGCGTCCTTGACCGAGAAATACATATGCCCGGTCCTGTATTGATTGGTGAAATTCGAGATCTCACCCTTGATCCAGATATCAGAGAGTACTGCGTTGCCGTCCAGCAGCATTCTGACGTATTCGTTTAGCTGCGTCACAGAAAAATACTGCCGTGCGTCCTGCATATCTTACTCTCCCTTCATGTGTTGATAGCGGCACAAAAGGCTTGTGCCCGCAGCGTTATCCGCAGAGAATGCGGGCGCGCCGAAATAGGCGTGGAACTTGCGCTCGAGTCGCTCGCGGATGCGGCAATTGCTCATGACGCCACCCGCATAAAGCACCGGCATTCTGCCGTGCTCGCTTAAAATATTCTCGGTCATCTGCGAGAGCGTTTGTGCCACAAAATCCAAGGTATAGGCGCTGACAAGCGCCTTATCCCCCGTCATGTTATACAGCTTGAGTGCCAAATTCTCAAGTCCCGAGAGGTTGCACACGCTGCCCTTGACAGAGACGCGCGGCTTGGGGATCTTACCCTTAGCATCCGCAGCCAGCAGCTCGATGGCTCTGCCGCACGGGAAGGAAAGCCCCATGGCAACGCCAATGCGGTCAATCGCCTGCCCTGCATTCAGATCAGCCGTTTCACCCACCAGTGTGACCTGATCAATGCTGCCTTCGCAAGGGGTGACCAGCACAGCCTCGGTGGTGCCGCCCGACACGTGGAATGCCACAAAGGGTCCTTGCATCAAACGGTCCAGCTGTCCCGAGGAATATGCGGCTGCCATGATATGTCCGTTCTGATGAGAAAAAGCGTAAAGCGGCACGCCAAGGGCGGATGCAAACGAGGTGGCTGCGGTTTTGCCTGCCAGAAAGCACGGCATGTAAGAGCCCTGCGCATCACGCGGATATGCGGAATATCCCACGGCTGCCACCGTATAATCGGCAGTGATCGCACGCAGCTGCTCGCACACGTCGGGCAGGTTCTTCAGGTGCGCGAACACTGCGTCACTCTGGCGCAATCCGCACGCCCCTGCTTCAACGGGCAATGGGCTTTTGATATTGGCAATTACCTGCCCCTCTGCCGTACAAACGGCAGCCGAGGTGGTATAGTTGCTGGTATCAAATCCTACGTAACAAATCGGTTTATTCTGCATGATTTTCCAGTTCTGTCTTAATGCTGCCCAGCACACCGTTGACAAAGGACTTTGCCTTGTCATCGTCATATTTCTTGGAGAGCTCGATCGCCTCGTTGATGGCAACCGCCGCGGGAACACCGCTGCGCATCTCATATACGCAAAGACGGATCAGGGCGCGGGAGACGCGCGTTAGTCTTGCCACCTTCCAGCCGTTGGAATGACGCTCGATGATCGCATCGATCTCATCCTGCTGCTCGCATACGCCGAAAAAGGCATTTTTGATAAAGTCACCCTCGGGCTCGCCATTCTGCTCGCACCAGGTTGCATATACCTCCAAAGGGGTTTCATCTCTTCTGAAATCACTCTCGAAAAGCAGACCGAACACTGCTTCTCTTTGCTGTTTTCTATTCATTTGTGCCATAGCCGTTTCCTTTCGCACGATTTGGGTATAATATGTCATCATACAATAATCTATTATACACAATATTCATCCAAAAGTCAACACAAAACTGCATATTTATCTGCATATATTCATGATTTTAAAAGAAAGCCGAGGCGCGCTGAAGGGGCTATCCCATCCTATGATTTTTACTGTGTGAAAGATTCGTAAATTTTTGCAGACACTCTTGCATTTTTACGCGCAATATGGTAAAGTATAAATATCTATACTAAGGAGCTTCTCCACGCATGAATCTGTTATCCATTCTGAAATCGTTTTTGATCCATACCTGTATATACAATACGGTTGCGTACAGCGCACTGATGCTGTTTTTTGCCGCCTTTACCGATGAGGTGGTCAACATGCCCTTTGCGGTATTTACTTATTTCCTGATTTTCGGGCTGTGCGCCTTCTTTGCCCTGGCAAACGTCCTGTTTGCCAAGCTCTCCATCTCGGTTTGGTGGCGCACGCTGATCCACGCGATTCTGACGCTTGGCGGCTTTTACCTTTGCATCTTTTGGAGATACGCCGATATCGGCACCCCGGATGAGACGCTGACCGTGTTTGCCGTGCTTGTCACGCTGCTCTACGCTGCGGGCTTTGGCGGATTTTTGGCTGTTCGCTATGCCCTGATTCGCAAAAAGGAAAAACAGGAATACGAGGCGAGCCTGAACGGTGCTCGCGCAAGTCAGAAACGGAGATAATCACAACATGAAGGACACCATTATCAAAATCCTGCTCATTGTCATTGCAGTGCTCATTCTTTGCAACGTTTTGCTGCTCGGAGTGCTCGGCATCCTGACCATCGTTTCCCCCAAGCCCCTTGACAAGCCCTCGGGCGGTACCGAACAGGAGCAGACGCAGGCAGATCTTCCCACAAGCACAACACCCAATACCTCTGCCGTGCTCAAAGAGAGTGCGGACATGGGTCAGGCATATATTGACAGCATCATCTTCCTTGGCGACTCCACCACCTACCACATGATCAACCGCGGCGTGCTCACGGATGGAAAAAATACCATGCAGGTCTGGTCGGGCGCGGATGAGGAATCCGGCAAGCCCACAGCCTCCGGTACGCTGACGCTTGACAGCAAGATTACCTCCACACACATCTATTACCCCAAAACGGGCGAGGCGCTGACCATTGCAGAGGCAATTGCCAAGGAAAAGCCCCAATATCTTGTCATTACGCTTGGCGTCAACGGCATTTCGTTTGTCAAGGATATGAGCAATCCCAAATCCTTTGTGGCAAGCTACGGCAAGCTGATCGATGCGGTCAAGGCTGCAAGCCCCCAGACCAAGATCATGCTGCAATCCATCTTCCCCGTAACTGCCGCGTACGACCAGAAGAACAACGGCATTACCAACGAGAGAATTGACACCGCAAACACCTGGATCATGCAGCTGGCTGCCGAAAAGGGTTGCGGATATCTCGATACCGCAAGCGTGCTTAAAAATCAGAACGGTACCATGATTGAGATTTACGACGCAGGCGACGGTGTGCATATGACAGCTGACGCGTACAAAGCCGTCGTGCAATATATCCGCACACACGGATACACCGAATAACATCCAAGGAGATTACTATGAAAAAACTGATCATGCTCGCAGCGCTGCTGCTCTGCCCCGTGCTTTGCCTTTGCGCATGCACCTCTTACCGCAACGACGTTGCCGTCAACGATATCACCGCTGCCATTCTCAACGCAGTCAGCACGCAGGGTGGATACGCCACCATGGAGAGCGACTACGTCTCGATTGAATTCTCCAAGCCCGAGGTCATTGACGCAAACGTGCAGGAATGGATGATTTGCGCTTCCTCCTCTCAATCCACCGTGGATGAATTCGGCATCTTCCGCGTCAAGGAGGGCGGCGACGTAAACGCAGTCAAGGCTGAGGTTGAGGATTACGTGCAATACATGCAGGTCAAGCTGGAGGTTTACCTGGATATGTATGATCCTGCCGAGAAAACCAAGCTGGAAAACGCACAGGTCACGGTGCTTGGCAATTACGTGGTATTCACCATGCTCACCGAGGCGGATACCGATGCGTGCCTGGATGCCGTCAAGGGCGCTTTGAGCAACTGAGAAAAAGTAAAATAAAAGGAGATGCGTCGCATCTCCTTTTTCTTTTGTTCAATTGGGGTTTATCGGTCGGCACACGTGGGCAACAATCCCCTTGGCGGCAATGGTCTTCTGCACTGCTTTTGCCTTTTCCTCGCAATCAAAAATGCCTACGATGCTGGGTCCGCTGCCACTCATCATAGCACCGATGGCGCCACCATTTTGCATGCACAGCTTCAATTCTCTTGCCACCTCGTGCACAGGCAGCACAACAGACTCAAAAACGTTGTACATGGCATTCGTCATGCCTTGCACGTCACCGCTCTGCATGGCTTTTTGCACGCGGTCAAGTCGTGCCTCGCTCGCTTTTCCCTGCTCGGAAAAATCTCCGTACAAGGCATCCAGATCGCGGTATGCCTGCGGTGTGCTGACACCCGGACCGCCGCGCGCGATGACCAGATAGCAATCCGGCATAGGGGCACAGGGCTGCAAAACCTCACCGATGCCGCGCGTAATACAAGTGCCGCCTACAAGGCAGAACGGCACGTCCGCACCAAGGGTTGCACCAAGCGCGACCAGATCCTCTTTCTGATATTTTCCAAAGTGCATATTCAAAGCATTCAGCACGGCAGCACAGTCCGCGCTTCCGCCCGCAAGCCCTGCCTCCATGGGAATCTGCTTTTGCACTTCAATTTCAATTCTGCCCGGAAGATTGCCGTCAAAATATCGCATTGCTGCGCGAAAGGCAAGGTTGCGCTCATCACACGGCAAGCCGCCGTCGCAGCGCAGCAGAATCTCGGCAGGGGCGCTTGTATCGCACGCCGCCACGCGCACTACGTCACACAAATCCACCGTTTGCATAATACTGACAATGTCGTGATACCCGTCCGTGCGCTTTGCCGTGACGTCAAGATACAGGTTGATTTTGGCATATGCCCTGATTTGCATGCGGCATTTTCCTCTTTTCTTAATCGTTATCTTGATTATATCACAGCCATGCCGTTTTGACAAGAGTCAAAAGTATGTACGGAGTATGAAATTTCATGCAAACCGATGCAAATCTTGGGCACAATCCCTTGACGAAATCCGAGAATAGGTATATAATTTAAGGTGTGGGTTTGTTTGTATTTTCAGCCCAGTTCAGAAACAAGGAGACTTTCAATGCAGCTGCAAAAAATCAAAGGACACAAGATTTATCTGATCGCCGCTCTTGGCGTCGGGATCATCGGCATCCTGCTTTATGCCATTGTCAACCTGACGCATATTACAGAGTTTATCAACCGTATCTGGGCAATCATAGCCCCTGTTGTATACGGCTTTATCATTGCATATCTGTGCAATCCCATCATGAACCTGTTTGATAAGCACCTGTTCAAGAACATAAAATTCCCCGGCTTGCGCCGCGGACTTTCCCTGATTATGACCACGCTGGTGGTGCTGGCAGGCTTGGCGCTCTTCCTTTGCATTCTGCTGCCCGAGATCTACGAAAGCGTATTCAACCTGATCGAAAATCTGGACGGATATCTTGCACAGATCATTGCACTTGTAAACAACTATATCCATCAGATTCTGGAATTCATGGGCATTACACCCGAAACGCTGGAATCCTGGGAAATCAAGGGAGACTTTATCGAGGTGGAGAAGATCAAGCTGTTCTTTACCAATGAATTTTCCTCTATCTTCAACCCTTCGGATCCGCTAAACAGCATCAAGGATTTTCTTGATTCCGGCACACTTGACGAAAAGAGTCCCCTGCTCAAGCAGCTGTTCCACAAGTGGTTCCCGCCCATGGGCTCGATCATCACAAGTGCATATACCTTTGTGATCACCGTATTCTTCAGCGTACTGATCGCGTATCACCTGCTTGCCACCAAGGAAACGAGACTGGCGCAGATCAAAAAAATGCGCAAGGCACTCTTTACCCGTGAGCAGAACAAGTTCATCGGCAACGTGCTCAAGATCATCAACGAGTCCTTTGGCAGCTATATCGAAGGCAAGCTGTTGGATGCTCTGATCATCTTCGGCTTGTGCCTGCTCTCCTTCTGGATCTTCGACGTTTCCGAGTACTTTGTACTGATCTCCGTACTGATCGGCATTACCGATATCATCCCCGTGGTAGGTCCCTTTATCGGCGCCATCCCCGGTGGCTTTATCATCCTGATCACCAATCCCTCCAAGTTCTTGCTCTACGTCATTCTGGTTCTGCTCATCCAGCAGATTGAGGGCAACATCATCAGCCCCAAGATCCTTGGTCAGCATATGGGCGTCAGCTCGCTGTGCGTGCTGATCTCGATTGTCACCATGGGTACCATTTTTGCAGGTAACCCCATTGCGCTGATCGTTTCTGTTCCCCTGTTTGCAGTAGTGGTGGAGCTTGGCAAGATGTTTATCGATTCGCGCCTTGAAAAGAAGGGCTTGCCCACCGATACCGCAGAGTATTACCGCGGTGAGGCAACCGAGGACGAGATCGACTTTGCCGTGCACTATCAGAACAGAAAGCTGGCATTCTACTACGAGCACTCCAAGCTCAAAAAGTGGTTTGACGTTCGCAAGGAAGAAAAGCAGCAGCGCAAGCTGGAAAAGCAAGCCAAGGAGCAAGCCGCAAAGGCTGCAGAGCAGCAAGACGAGCAGCTGCCCCCCGAAGACAACAACCAAAACAGCGACAACGAAAACCAAGATAAAGAATAACACGAAAGGCAAAATATGAGCGACAACATCAAAAAGGGCGGCATCTCGGTTGATACCGAGCATATCTTCCCTATCATCAAAAAATGGCTTTATTCCGAAAAGGACATCTTTCTGCGTGAGATCGTTTCCAACGCGACCGACGCAGTGACCAAATACAAAAGACTGCAATCCTTGGGTCAGATCCCAAGCGACGAATGCGACTATCGCATCACAATTTCACTGGACAAGGATGCTGCAACCATCAGCGTCAGCGATAACGGCATCGGCATGAGCGCCGAGGAGCTGGAGACCTATATCTGCAACATTGCGCTCTCGGGTGCATTTGAATTCATTCAGAAATACGAGGGCGAGGGCGGCTCTAACGGCATCATCGGTCACTTTGGTCTGGGCTTTTATTCCGCTTTCATGGTATCCGATCAGGTAGAGATCTACACCAAGTCCTTTACCGATGCGCCCGGTGTTCACTGGGTTTGTGATGAAAGCGGCAGCTACAGCACCGAGCCCTGCGACAAGCAGGATCGCGGCACGACCGTTATCATGCACATCACCGAACAGGAGCGCGAATATCTGGACAACGCAAGACTTAGCGGCATGCTGCGCAAATACTGCGCGTTTATGCCGGTTGAGATCTATTTTGAGGACGCTGATGCAGAGAATTCCGCTTCGTCTGCTCCCATCAACGATACAACGCCGCTCTGGCAAGCAAATCCCTCGGATTGCACCGACGAGCAGTACAAGGATTTTTACAACAAGGTCTTTACCGACTTCAAGGAGCCGCTGTTCCACATTCACATCAATGCGGACTATCCCTTGAACTTTAAGGGCATTCTCTACTTCCCCCGCATCAGCTCGGAATATGAGTCGATCGAGGGTCAGGTCAAGCTGTATTATAATCAGGTATTTGTGGCAGACAATATCAAAGAGGTCATCCCCGATTATCTTCTGATGCTGCGCGGTGTGCTGGATTGTCCCGAGCTGCCGCTCAACGTTTCCCGCAGCTACCTGCAGAATAACACCTACGTGACCAAGGTAGGCGCGCACATTGTCAAGAAAGTGGCAGACAAGCTGAATTCTCTTTGCAATCTTGAGCGCGAGCAATATGAGCGCATCTGGGGCGACATCCGCATTTTTGTGGAATACGCTTCGATCCGCGACCGCAAGTTCTACGAAAGAATCAAGGGCAGCCTGCTGCTCTCGCTGACCGACGGCAGCTGCAAGACCATTGATCAGTATCTTGAGGATGCCAAGCAGAAGCACGAGGGTGTGATCTATTACACCACCGACAAGGCGCTGCAGGCGCAGTACATTTCCATGTACACAGCGCAAGGCATTGAAGTCGCCGTGTTTGAAAAATCGTTGGACGCACAGTTTATGTCCGCACTGGAAAGCTACCGCGGTGACGTGAAGTTCCAGAGAATTGACTCCGACGTAGCAGAGGCACTCAAGGGCGACGGTGAGGTGACCGATCAGCCCGCACTGACCGAGCTGTTCCGCAAGGTCAGCGGCAACGCAGAGCTGGGCGTGACCTACCAACCGCTCAAGGACACAAGCGTGCCCGCGATGCTCAACGTATCTGAGGAATCCTCTCGTATGGCTGAGATGATGCGCATGTACGCCATGACCTCGGGCAACTCTCCCATGCAGTTCCCGCTGGAATATTCCCTTGTGGTTAATACCGGCTCTTCCCTTTATCAAAAGCTGCAATCTCTCTCGGAAAGCGACTCACAGAAGGCTGAGCTGATCGCGCGACAGATCTATGCGCTCTCAGTGCTGGCTCAGCGCAAGCTCAATGCAAGTGAGCTCAAGGAGTTCCTTGCAGACAGCTTCTCTTTGTTGGAGCTTTTGTAAATGAGCGGCGACTTTCGTTCCTTTGCCCTGCCCATGCAGGACGACGTAACAGAGACGGTGCATCAGAATCTTGCCGAGCTTGATCGGCGACTGCGCCCCTTGCATGCAGCGCGCGCCTTTCATTTGGGCGAGCTGATCTTTGAGATCTCGCCCGAAATTCCGCTTGATTACGAGGCGATGCTGGAAAGATGCGAGCGATTGTTTCCCGAGCGCAGCACGGATCCTTATCTTTGTGCGCAGCATTATGCGGATCTGTTATCCATTTGCTGCGAGATCGCAAACGCGTATCCGCAGGGCTATGAGCACATCTTTTCGCATCTGTTCGGTCAATATCAAGCACCAAGTGCTCAGGCACAGGGGCGTGTGGCTTACGTTGCCAATCACTACACCGAGCAGGCTTTTATGGAGCTGACCGTCTTTATCAAGCAGCGGCGCGTGGCATATTTCCATCACTTTGACGACGTGTGTCAGGAGGTCAACAACGGGCTTTGCGAATACGGCATTCTGCCCATTGAATCCACCTCGGCAGGCTTGATGGCAGGATTGTTCCGCCAGATTGAGCTTTACTCGCTGCAGATCTGCGCGACCTGCCGCGTCACCTCTGCCGATCAAGGATACACCACCTTTGCCCTTGTGCGCAAGGCGCTGCCCCCCATGCAGCCCGAGCAGCAGCACTGCCTGGACTTTTTATGCACGCCCACCGATGCCTCTGACATCTCCGAGCTGATTGCAATCGCGGGGCTGTGCTCGCATCAGGTGCTGCATGCCGCAACGTATGCCGGACGTGAAAGTGAAACCTTTCGCTTGCGCTTGGGCATTTGCAGCCAACGGCTTTACCCTTTTCTTTTATATCTGCTGCTGTTTTGCGCGGATATCACTCCCATCGGATTCTATTTGAACAAATAATCAAATACATTGAAAAAGGAACACGAATATGAAACAAACAATCAATTACAAGACCTCGGGCGTTTGCTCCCGACAGATCGACCTTGTAGTAGAGGATGGCATTATCAAAGAGGCTGCTTTTGTTGGCGGCTGCCACGGAAATACGCAGGGCGTTGCCGCTCTGGTGATCGGCATGGAAGCCAAGGAAGCGATTCGCCGCCTGCGCGGTATCAAGTGCGGCTTCAAGCCCACCTCCTGCCCCGATCAGCTGGCGCAGGCACTGGAGCAGAATCTGCAGGACTAAATTTTCAAATATAAGGAGAACGCAATCATGGAACAGTACATGAAAAACTATTTGCGCTGGCTGGAGAGTGATCAGCTCAGCGAATCCGAAAAGGCAGAATTGCACAGCATCCGTGACGATGACGGTGAGATCCGTCTGCGCTTTACCTCTTATCTTTCCTTTGGCACGGCAGGCTTGCGCGGCATTATGAAGACCGGCATGAATGCCATGAACGTGCACACTGTAGCTTACGCTACGCAGGGACTTGCCAACCTGATCCTCAAACAGGGACGTGCTGCCGACGGTGTTGCCATTGCCTATGACAGCCGCAACAACTCCGCTCTGTTTGCCAAAACCTCAGCGCAGGTGCTTGCCGCTGCAGGCATTAAGTCTTATCTGTTTGACGATCTGCGCCCCACCCCTGAGCTTTCCTTCGCGCTGCGCGAATACGGCTGCGTGGCAGGCATTAACATCACCGCATCTCACAACCCCAAGCAGTACAACGGCTACAAGGCTTACTGGGAGGATGGCGCGCAGCTGCCCCCCGAGCATGCCGACACGGTCAGTGCCGAGATGGAGGCGCTGGACATTTTTGCCGACGTTAAGCTGGCTGATTTTGACAAGGCACTCGCGGATGGCATGATTATCATGCTGGGCGCCGAAACAGACCAAAAGTATCTTGCACAGGTGGTCGCGCAGGCGGTCAACCCCGACGCGGTCAAGGCTGTGGCAGATGATCTCAAGATCGTATATACTCCTCTGCACGGCACGGGTCACTTGCTCGTACCCGAGGTCATGAAGAGAATCGGACTCAAGCATCTCTACACGGTTCCCGAGCAGATGATCATTGACGGCAACTTCCCCACCGTTCCCAAGCCCAATCCCGAATATCCTCAGGTATTTGAGCTGGGCATTGCCATTGCAAATGAGGTGGGCAGCGACCTGATCGTGGCAACCGACCCCGATGCAGACCGCGTGGGCGTCATGACCAGAACGGCTGACGGCTCGTTTATGACCATTACGGGCAACCAGATGGGCGCTTTGCTGCTTGACTATATCCTGACCGCTTATGAGCAAACCGGCAGCATGCCCGATCATCCTTACGCAGTCAAGACCATTGTTTCCACCGAGCTGGCAGCTGCCATTTGCGCAGCACACAACGTCAAGATGCACAACGTGCTCACAGGCTTTAAGTTTATCGGTGAGGTCATCAAGAACTACGAGGCAAAGGGCTATGGCTCGTTTATCCTCGGCTTTGAGGAAAGCTACGGCTACCTCAAGGGCACCTATGCACGCGACAAGGACGCTGTGGTGGCATCCATGCTGATCTGCGAGATGACGGCATATTACAAGGCAAAGAACATGACGCTCGGAGACGCTTTGAACGGACTTTACGCGCGCTACGGCTACTGCTACGAAACCAACGTGGAAATTTACATGGAGGGCTTGGACGGTGACGCGCGCATGGCTGCCATGATGGATGCTTTGCGCAACGATCCCCCTGCCCTGTTTGGCGACGTACCGGTTGAGCTGTTCGGCGACTACAAGACCGAAACCTTTACCGAGCTTGCTACCGGCAAAAAGATCCCCACGGGTCTGCCCAAGTCCAACGTGCTGTATTTCAAGCTGACCAACGGTGACGTGATCGTGGTTCGTCCCTCGGGAACTGAGCCTAAGATCAAGTTCTATTTCCTGCTTTTGGGTAAGGACAAGGACGAGGTGCTTGCAAAGCTTGAGGGCTACAAGAAGACCTTAGAGGCATAATTGCAAATAAAAAACCGCCAACGGATGGGTCTGCGTAAATAACGGTAAAATTATCAAAAACCAATACTTTCAAATAGTAATTGCCGTAGGTGCGGGCGATCACTGATCGCCCCTACGGCTGTTTTTGTTTGGGTTTTACGTATGAAAGCCACAGCACAGACACTTGTAGGGGCGATCAGTGATCGCCCGCTCCTGCGGCAACTATTCATAAAAAAGCAATTAAGGACTGCATCAAAACGATACAGTCCTTGATTTTTGCGATATTCTCCGCTAATTTGTCAGCCCCATCTGCCGTTGGCGGTTTTGGTTTGTAAACAATTGTAATACTTATTCAGTTGCAGAGGGATCGTAATTGTAATGCACAGTACTTTATACGATATTAACTTGACACATTTTCATGGCATTCAGTGCGTTGTCGTGGCTCTTTGGGGTAACGCCTGCGCAGGCGGATGCGACGACGTACAGCGGAATTTCCGGATAGTACGCCTTGATGAGCAGTGCGTTGGAGATAACACAGATGTCGGTGCAAAGACCGCAGAGCGTAATGCTCTCAAGATCCTGCTCCTCTGCCAAGAGGGAGATCAGCTCGCGCGAGCCAAAGGTCAGCTTATCAATGGCAGGCGTGGTACGCAGCGCATCCAGCTCGGGGCGGATCTGCCAGCCTTTGGTATCCTTGATGCAATGCGGCACGGGCAGTTTCTTGCCCTCTTCTGTGCTCATATAGTTTTCAAAATGCGTGTCGCGCGTGAAAAGCACCTTGCCGTCAAAGCCCTCTATCAATGCCTTGACTGTGGGCAGGATGGCAACTGCCTCGGCAGTACCCAGCGCACCGTCAATAAAATCGTTTTGCATGTCTACGACAACCAGAATTTTCATAGCTTATTCTCCTCTTGATTGATATGAATACACAGTACCTCGCACGGATTGAAGAAACGTGGAATCATGCCCACCGAATTTGCTGTTCCTTTGGAAATGACCAGTCTTCCCTCGTGCACACCCGAGGTATACTTGGGAAATACGCCCTGGTCCGGAGAATAGATCCCCTGACCGAACACTCTCCACTGTCCACCGTGCGCATGTCCCGAAATCACCATATCCACGTCCAGCTCGCGCAGATATCGGGTATAATATTCGGGATGGTGGCAGATCAGGATCTTATAGCCTTGGTGGGCAAAAAACGCCTCCAGCGCGTCGATTCTGGGCTTGCCGTCCAATTCCAGCATCCCCGAGCCCAAGCCGCCTATGGCAATTCCCTGCCATTCTGTAAAGGTATTTTCCAGAAAGCATGCACCGCTCTCTTTGATACGACAAAGGTTTTCGGGCGTAATATGCTGCCCACCGCGCTGCGGATAGGGCTTTTTACGCATGCGATTGTGCGAGGCGCCGATCTCGTGATTGCCCGGTGCATAAAATACGGGGCAATGGCAGAAAGCGCGCGCAGAGCCCTGAAGCCGTTCTCGTTCTTGCCGTCCAGTGTGCCGTCCAGTGCCTCGGTCAGGTCCCCCGCAATGCAAACAGCATCCGGGCGAATCTGCTCCACTGCAGAAATGACCGCATCGGGTGCGCGGCTGTGCAGGTCCGCTACCACGGCAATCCGCAAATCTTTTTCCGTTTTATCGGTTTTAAACCAGTAGTGTGTAATCTTCATACCGTTTTCCTTATACTTATTAGACTTATTATAGCGCAATTTGCGTTACATGTCAAGATTCTGCTTGACTGTTGCAGCGCTCTTTGCTATAATAATGGTAACGATTGACGGGAGGTGCGACGTGATATACGAAATATGGAACATTCACGATTTTGACGCGGATGCGTACGATGCCATGTATGCCGCCGCCTCACCCGAGCGCAAGGCACGTGCCGACCGCTTCAAGTTCCCCGATGACCGCATGCGCTGCCTTTGTGCCGAAAGCCTGGCAAGGCACATGCTTGCACGCGTTTCGGGTGTATCTGCCGAGCAGATCACCTTTACCTATGGGGAGCGCGGTAAGCCGCTGGCAAGCCTGCCCTTTGCCTTTAATCTCAGCCATAGCGGCGATTTTGTGCTGTGTGCGGTTTGTGACAAGGACGTGGGCGTGGATATTGAGCAGATCAAGCCGTTCCGCGCAGGGCTGATCACGCGCTGGTGCAGCCAAGATGAGGCGGATTATATCCGCGGCGATCATCAAATCTTGGAGGGTACTGTAGAAGATCCCGAGGTCTGCGCGCGCTTTTATCGCGTATGGACTGCCAAGGAGGCTTATGCCAAGATGACCGGCAAGGGCATCTCCACCGACCTGACACAAATTTGCTATGCCCCCAAACGGGGTACGGTTTGCGACATGCCCTTGACGCAGATCACCGCTCCCGAAGGCTACGTGGCATGTATATTGGAAAGCGACCTTTGATTCCGGGGGTCGCTTTTTTTGCATAATCTCTCCATTTTTTGCAATAATAACAGTATTACGCAATCAAGGGAGATTCTATGAGTGTTCTTTCGTTCGTTGCCCCTGCACTGGTGCTTCCCTGCGCATTTGCGCTGACGCGTGCGGGGCAGATTTATAAGCACAGCATTGTCAGCTCTCACGGCATTCAGGAATGCAGCTACGTCACGCTGGGCGGCATTCGCCAATATATTCAGATCCGTGGGCAGGACGTGCGCAATCCGATCATTCTGTTTTTGCACGGTGGTCCGGGAAACCCGACCTCTTGCCTTTCCTATCACTACCAAAAGGATCTGGAAAAGGATTATACGCTGGTCAACTGGGATCAGCGCGGCTGCGGACGCACGTATTATGAGAGCCGCGGCAAGGATTCTCCCGTGACCTCGGAGCAGATCCTTGCCGATCTGGATGCGCTGGTGGACTATTTGCTTGGGCGCTTCGGTCAGCAAAGGCTGATTCTGCTGGGATATTCCTGGGGCACGGTGCCCGGGGTGCTGTATGCCAAGCTACACCCCGAAAAGCTGCTTTGCTATCTTTCTGTTTGCCAGTGCGTGCACATTCTCTCGGGCACGGTATATGCTGCGCGCCAAACCGCCAAGCAAGCCAGAGATCAGGGAGACCACGCTGCCGCTGCGCGGATCGAGCAGCAGATTGATGCCTTTGTGCACAGCGATACAAAATTCTCCAAGCGCGCCTTTCTCTCCTATTCCCGTCTGCGTGACGTCACCTGCGCCTATCAAAAAAGCAAGAGCTGCAAGCCCATGGCGGCATATATTAGCACGGGTCTGCTCTCGCCCGATTGTGATATGCGAGATTTGCGCTGGAAGCTGCGGCAGCTTTTTTTGAGCCAATCGTATTTTGCACACGAGTATCCGCTCATCGAATACTTGAGCATGGAATTTGATTTGCGAAGACTGCCGCCGCAATTTCGCGTACCCGTCTTTTTCCTGACCTCGGATGACGATCGCATTTGCCCTGCTGATCTGATTGAGGGCTACTTTTGTCGCATCAGTGCCCCCGAAAAGCGACTGCTGCGCTTACGGCTGCAAACCCACACGCTGTTTTTTGACGAGCCGGACGTATTTTGCCAAAGCGTCAAGGAGCTGCTGTGCGATATCAGATAAAAAAAGCGACGCGCCGTAGCGCGTCGCTAAGCTTTTAATTGGTCAGAATCAGGCTTTGCAGATCAAACGAATCTCCGCGCTCACCGCCTGCAAGGAAATCCAAGCGGATCTGGTGCACGGTGCCGATCCACATATGCCCCGGGATCGGAATGCGCACGGTGTGCCATTCCCCATCTGCCTCTACGTCAAACTGGACTGAAATGCCGCCTGTGGGATGGAAGTAGTCTCCCGCACATAAGAACAGCTCGGTCGTATTCTCCTTTTGAGAATTGGTCACGGGCACGCGATAGGTGATCTGAATCACGCTGTAATCGTCCGCATCCAAGGTCGCACCGTTGTCCTCGTATCTGATATGCACGTAGGGGTCGTGCGCCTCACCGTCAATGCTCAGACGCAGATAGCTCTTGCTGACATAGGAGCTCTTGCTGCTCTTGTAGTCGGTAAACAGCTCGCTGCGGTTGCCCTGGGTGAAATCGATATTGGAAAACTCCTTATCCTCCTCGTCCTCAGAAACCACGCGGTCACCCCAAACGGTGTCCAGATAAACAAGTCTCTTGTAAAGCCAGTTGTTCAAGAACTCGGCAACGTCAGAGTGGCTCGAGAAATTGGCAATATCGGAGCCTGCCTGATGTCCCTGCGTCACTCTGCCCATGATATTCCAGCGGTCAAAGTTGCGGTCAAAGGCATCCTTGTGCTGCTCTGCATCGATCAGAATGCTATCGCAGATCTCAAAGAGCTGATCGCGATGCTCCATCCAGATGGGCTCGCACATATCTCTGAACCATTCTGCCTGACAGAACAGGACAAACCAGGTATTGACGCGCATGCCGTCACTGTACGAGAAGTTGGCAGCATACAGCCCCTTGTAGGAGTGGGTGCTGTCGTAGTGCGTATTGGCAAGCGCAAAATCGAAATCCCAAGGAGGACCAAAGGTCAGCTTCTTGGCACCGTCGGGCGAGAGGTCAATGTACATATTGAAGGTGCCCGAGTCAAGGTTCTTGACGATTTCATCGGTCATATACATACGCACAGCGGATTCAATGTCCACGTGGGCTTCAATGGTTTCTATCTGCTTTTGTGCCTCGGTCGTGCCTGTAAAATCGGTCTTTTTGACAAGGTCTCCGTCCTCGTCCAGATCATAGTAGACGTTCTCGACAATGGCAGATGCGACAAGCTGCGCGATATTGCCCACGTACTTGGCGCAATAATCGATCTGCTCTTGCGTATAATCGCCCGAGGAGAGTGAGAAATTGCCGCCGCCAAAGCCCATGGTGGTGCCGTTGAGGTCCGAGAACGGCATGCCGCCATAGTTGATCTGTACGGTGTTGGGCTCGTCAGTTCTACCGCCCTGCCCTACCATGAGGTAGCCGATTTCAACGTTTGTCTCGTCATCCAGCTTTTCGTAGATATTAACGCGGTGCTTGTTGATCTGGGTCTGCTCGCAAAGCAGGTATACACCGCGGTAATCCCCGTTGAGGTACACCTCAACCCATGCGCATTCGGATGCGAAGGAATAGCCGTCAAGCAGCTCTGCACACATGCGGAAGGAAAGGCTGTTGCGCATAAGCGAATGGTCATAATAATCCGCCATCAGGCACCAGCTCTTGCACTTGGCGCCATCGTTCAGCCCAAGCACGTTGCGCTTGGTATCAAATTTGATACGGAAGGGCTTCTTCTCTGCCACAGCCGTGGAGTTGCCTCGCACACGGATAGATGCGCCAATGCCCTCGAACTTCATGGGATCGGAGCAATTCTCCAACGTGATGGTGCAGGTCTTATAATAGTCCTTGCTGGTCACGTCACCGCCGTCAGCCGTTTCAATGCGCAAAATGGGCAAGGACTGGGCTTGCTGCACGGGCGGCTGAGTTTCGCCCTCGGTTGTACTGTCGCCTTCTGTTTCGGGAATTGTATCCGTCCCCTCTGTATCAGGCAAAGTGGGGTCTTGCGCATCTGTATCAGATGAGCTGCCCGGCTCAGTCGTATCGGTTTCAGGCTTTTGTGTATCGGGGGCACTTTCAGGATCAGAGGCGTTTTCTTGCTCTGTCTCTGCGCTCGTGAGCTCCTCGGTGGTATCATCCCCACTGCCGCTCTCGGTACAAGAGCTCAGTGTGGGCAGCAGCAATGCAAAAGTCAAGCACAAACACAGGAATAAGGATAGCAGTTTTGAATGTTTCATACGCTTCCCCTTTCTGTTATATTACTGTTTTCATTTTACCAAAACATGCACGCATTGTCAAGAATTTTTGACGGAATGGCAAAATGATCACATGGAATGCAAATATCACTTAAAAAAAGAGAGAGGCTGCTTCGGCAGCCTCTCTCTTTTTGGTGGACCCGAGGGGAATTGAACCCCTGTCCGAAAGCCCGTTGATACGACCTTCTCCGTGGGCAGTCTGTTATTTAGAATTCCCTCGCGGCAGCGTCAACAGACAAACTCTGCGTTAAGGTAGCCATTTTGTGCATGATCGGTTCAATGGCGAAATACCGATGCACGGTCACCGCTCAATGACGTTGGGGTCCCGGTCGCGGTCCTCCGGGAGCAACGGGCAAGACCGCAGTCTTGCAGCACTGCCTAATTAGGCAGCCAGAGCAACTTGATTGTTGTCGTTTATTTTTTAAAGTTGGACAGTTTAACGGGATTATCCGGCCCGCCACGCTTATCGTATCGCAAAACCCCCGTCGAAACCATTGCGGGCCCATGCGATAACTCTAACATTATATATCATTTTCGTATTTTTGTCAAGCGCGAATCTTGCCATATATTGAGATATTGTTCAAAACGTACGTATATGCATTCAACCATATTTCAATAAACAAAATTATTGACCAAGCACTTGATTTTTCACATAAAGCGTGTATTTGAAGCAGATAGCACCTGTATCGCGTCTTTCTTGATTAAGGATGCGCACGCAAACGAATCTCTTCCCTATTTTCGGGATATTGTGATCACTGGTATCTTATCGCCCGGAAAGCTATATGAGATCATATCTGTCGGAACATCTAATACTATCAAAGAGATCGAATTCATATAATCCCTCGCTCTACACAAGCGAGGGATTTGTTAATGCAAACGCATCTCCCCTCTTGCATCCCTTGTCAAAATATGCTATACTGTTCTTAACACTCATAAAGGACGGCGAACATGTATTACAAACACGACCTGGACTACAAATACCCCGATCGGTGTGACGCGCACATGATTGAGGTCAAGGAACTCCGAAAGGTGGAAATTACCCCGGAATACCCTTAGCCGAACGGGAGCCGAACCAAGTTGGTTTTGACGTGCAGATTTCTCCGATTCCTGCATCTTTCCCCTTGGACATATTGCCTATATGCCCTGCGGGAAAAGCTTTTGGACTCGAATAAATCTGCTGCGTCAAAACTGCTCGCACCCGCCGGCGAATGCATTTTTGATAGATTTTGGTGTGATTTTGCGAAGCAAGATACCAATCTTGCGAGTAAAAGCACGCCGAAAGATGCGAAAATGCATC
>SVQP01000029.1 GCA_015065285.1 Oscillospiraceae bacterium
TCAACACAGCAGATACGACTCTTGTATTCGTAAAGGTTCAATCCTCAGAAGAGGGATCCACCCCTGCTGTAGCGGATTTCAGGTACAGGGCTCCGCTGCTTCCCCGGCTGGTATGGCCTTATTTCACAGCATGATGCTGTATCTTCGATATTATAACACACGTGCGCAATAATTGCAAGCCTTTTTACGAATTTTTCACAATTCTGTCCGGCAATTCAAAACCCACCGTGCAATTTTTGCCTTGCACGATGGGTTTTGTTCTTTTTAGTAATGTCTTGGATTTCCGATCACGCAATCGTCAAAGTTGAATCTGACATGACCGTCTTTTTTTCATAGGTCACGTTTTTGATATAACGCAGCGTAATCATCATGTAACCGTATTCGGGCAAGCCGGTTACGTCGCAGAGATAAAAATTCAGCACACCCTGCTCTTGTTGCAAGTATTCGCTCGGGATAACAATTTCCTGACTGTACTTGTAAATCAGGTGATCAAAGGGCAATCTGATTGCAGTATACGCCTTTTTTGACTTGAATTCCTCCAAAAGCGTATAACACTCGATCTCGTGATAATCCTCAATCTCCTCCCCCGAATGATCAAACACAAGCAGCTGATCGGAATTGCTGACGTATAATGCAAGACATCCCGAGGGCCATCCATCCCCGTTTTGATCCTGCACGGCAAAATACATGGTCATAGTGGCATGATCAACGTCCACGTATTCATTGCTCTTTTTGAAATCAAAGGACGGGAAGGTATCTTCAAACACCTCACACCCCGTAAAGCATGCCAAAGCCAGCACGCAAACAAGCATCAAAATCAAAAATTTCTTCATAGAACGCTGTTCCTTTCCATACGTTAAAGTTTTTTGCAATTGAGAAATTCCCTTTCACTTATCAAAGACAGAGAAATTTCCTTTTGGTTTCACTTTTGAGAAATTTTTGTTCCCGCCACCATTTACGGATTTTTCACAATTTGCCCGACACGTCTCGCGCAAATCTCCCCTTGCTCATGCGGTATGATAGAAGCATCTCAAAAAAAGAAAGGAGATTGAAGCATGAGATATTTAAAGGTTCTTCCCGTGGCACTTGCCTGCCTGATCCTTTTGAGCTTTTGCTCTGCATGCAGGGGCGAACAGGATGCGCAAGATCAGACCCCCGAAACGCAAGCGCAGCAGCCAAGTCAAAACCAGAACGTAGCAGATGACGTTTATCGCGAGCAGCTTGCCTATTACGAGCAGATGGTCACCGATCTGCAAAACGAAATACTTGCGCTCAAACAGCAGCATTACGTGGACAGCTTTGCCTACAAGCAAACCATTGCACAGCTCGAGGCGCAGCTCGGTGCGCTTGATACCGAGGTTTCGGGCAAGCCCGAGCAAACCGAGCCCTCCACGCAGCCTGTGCCCGAGGCGGCGGTATTTACATACGAGGTCAAAAACGGAACAGCAACGCTGGTTTCGTATCTTGGCAATGAAACCAAGGTGATCATCCCTGCCGAGGTGGACGGATATGCGGTGACTGCGCTTGGGGATAATCTGTTCAAGGACTGCCGCGTGACAAGCGTGACCTTGCCTGCTTCGGTAACAAGCATTGGATGGTTTGCTTTTTACGGATGCGCTTCGCTGCAAAGCGTACACGTGGGAGAGGCAGTCAGCACCATCGGCTACGCAGCCTTTGACGGCTGCCCCAAATCCATGGTCATTTGCGGTGCCGCGGGATCGTATGCCGAAAAATATGCCATGAGCTACGGGCTGCAGTTCCAACGCAAGGGCGATCAGTGATCGCCCGAGGGCGCACCAATTTCGGCTTTGCCGAAATATTGTGCCCCCACAAATAACCCTGAAAGCTCTGTGCTGCGTCGACAACTTGGCGCAGCACCTTTTTGTTGAAGTGTCCCCCTACCCGACAAAAAAACAAAAAGGATACGCACAAATAAGCCTTGCCCCGCTGGGGAAGGTGGCGCCGCAGGCGACGGATGAGGTCCCCATAAAACCGCTCTGTTATATTTTTGGGGAGTTGTCCATAGGGCAAACTAAACCCTTTCTCCCTTTAGGGAGATGCAGAGGGTAAAAAATGCGTTGAGATATCAGATTTCCAAACAATAACACAAAGCACCCTCCGTCGCTTCGCTCCGACTCCCTGAAGGGAGTAAGGGTTCTGCCATCCCATGGGATAGGCATCCAAGTTTGTTTTGAGCGGTTTTATGGGGACCTCATCCGTCGCCTGCGGCGCCACCTTCCCCAGCGGGGCAAGGCTTTTGTCACGTATCCGCATCATACACGCATCCCGATCGGGTAGCCCTATCGTTTGCTTATCTTTTTTAAGTGATTATCAGGTTGAATCTCTCGTCCAAATATTCAAACACCGCGTTATTGCTTATTTTGGGCCCTCATGCTACAATAAATTAACACAAGGAGGGATCAAACATGGATATGAACAAGGTAGGTAATCAAATTCTGATTTTAAGAAAGCAAAAAGGGTTGACACAAAGTGAATTGGGGGACAGATTATGTGTTTCCTATCAATCCGTCAGTAAATGGGAGCGTGGTGAAACACTACCGGACACCGCGATTCTTCCGAATCTTGCGCAAGTATTGGGCACAACCATCGATTTTATTTTGTTAGGTGGAGAAAAAATGATTGAGTATCAAGGCAGTGTCAAAATCGCTGACTTAATAAAGGGATTGAAATCTCTCGAAAGCATGGGAATTCTTCTTGGAAAGGAAAACATCATCTATCAATCAGCAATCAAAGGGATCAATACCAATATGAACGCAAACATAGAGGCCGCATTTGTTGATGATTATGTATTTGAGGCGTTTTTAGCAGAATCCGCCATACAAAGCTTGATGATGGGCGCATACATTGATATTACAGATGTAAAAAACACTTTCAAGCACGATCATTTTAAGCAAATCGTATTAAAGAATTGTGCTAATCACGGCATAAAATAAGGAAACGGACAGGTTTTCCCTGTCCGTCCTTTTTCATTTCAGGTCAACTCTGTTTCTCTGCTCTCCCTTTTGGAATGCATCTATATTTTGGCAGATCTCGTCAAGGCATCTCTCTCTTGCCTCAAAGGATGCCCATGCCATGTGGGGTGTCAGACAAACGTCGGGGCGATCCTTGATTTCAAAGAAGGGGTGCTCGGTGGGAAAGGGCTCGGTGCTGAACACGTCACAGCCAAGACCGCTGATCTTGCCTGCAATCAGTGCCTGCGCAACGGCAGCTTCATCCCAAACGGCACCGCGCGCAACGTTGATGACGATCGGCTTTTTATCCATCATGCAAAGCTGCTCCGAGCCGATCATGCCACGGCTTTGCTCATTGAGCGGTGTGTGCAGCGAAATGACGTCCGACTTTCGCAAAAGCGTTTCCAGATCGGTGCATTCGGGACTGTCGGGACAGCGCTTATACGCCAGCACACGACAACCGAAGGCGCGCGCGATCTGCGCCACCTTTTTGCCGATGTTGCCATAGCCAATAATGCCCCAGGTTTTGCCGCACAGCTCGTGATATACGGGCACAAGCAGATTCGGGCTGCTTTGGTGCGAATACCAACCGCTCGCGGTTGCCGCTGTATACGTGGGCAAATAGGAGCAAAGGCTGAGTGCCATGGCAATTGTCAGCTGCGCTACGCTCTCGGTGGAATACCCCACCACGTTGCAGACCGCAATGCCGTGCTCGCGGCAATATGCAACGTCAATATTATCATATCCCGTGGCAAAAATGCAGATCAGTTTGAGTGCATCTGCTGAGCTTAGCACCTCGGCTGACAGCTTGACCTTATTGATCACGGCAACCTCGCAGCCATCAAGTCTTGCTTTGACCTCGTCGGGGGTGCTGGTTTCATACACGGTCAGCTTTCCGTATGCAGATAAAGGCGAATAATCCAGATCCATGCCAATGCTGGCTTTATCAAAAACAGTAACGTTCATCTCTCTCTCCCGATCATATACTGTGTTTAGTATAACAAAAGCACGCGCGTTTGTCAAGATTGTGTTAATTTTTCAAAATTTTCTTGGCTTTTCACCAAAGTAGGTATACAAATTCATAAAAATGTCACATTTATACTTTATAATGTAGGATGAATTTTTATTTCTTTAAAGAGGAAACCCGATGCTTCAACTCAAAAACATTGTTAAAACCTATACTGTTGGAGATAACGTCGTCCACGCGCTCAACGGCATTTCCCTGAATTTCAGAAACAGCGAGTTTGTTTCGATTCTGGGTCCCTCGGGCTGTGGAAAGACTACGACCTTGAATATCATCGGCGGTCTTGACCGCTACACCTCGGGAGACTTGCTGATCAACGGCAAATCCACCACCATGTATAAGGACCGTGACTGGGATACCTACCGTAACCACTCGATCGGCTTTGTATTCCAGAGCTATAACCTGATCCCTCACCAGAGCGTGCTCTCCAACGTGGAGCTTGCGCTGACCGTTTCGGGCGTGCCCAGGGCAGAGCGTCGCCGCAGAGCGCGCGAGGCTTTGGAAAAGGTGGGACTTGGCGATCAGCTCTCCAAGCGCCCCTCTCAGATGTCAGGCGGTCAGATGCAGCGCGTATCGATTGCAAGAGCGCTGGTCAACGACCCCGATATTCTGCTGGCAGACGAGCCGACCGGTGCGCTTGATACCGCAACCTCGGTACAGATCATGGAGCTGCTCAAGGAAATTTCCAAGGATAAGCTGGTCATTATGGTTACGCACAACCCCGAGCTGGCAGAAGCTTATTCCACCAGAATCGTGCAGCTGCGTGACGGTAATCTGATTGGCGACACCGATCCTTATGAGCCGGACGAGGCAGAAATCAATGCCGTGCGTACAGCTCCCCCCAGAGTTGCCAAGGGCAAGGCAAGAATGTCTACCAAAACGGCTTTTTCGCTCTCGCTCAACAACCTGATGACCAAAAAGGCGCGCACCTTCTTGACCTCCTTTGCGGGCAGTATCGGCATCATCGGTATTGCGCTCATCCTTTCCCTTTCCACCGGTATCAATAACTTTATTGACCAGGTGCAGGAGGATACGCTCTCTACCTACCCCATCACCATTTATAAAACCGAGCAGGATTTTGCAGCGCTGATGGGCGCCATGCAACAAACGCAGGAGGACGTAGAGGGACGTGAGCCGGATGACCACACCATCTTCATCGATGATTCGCTGGACCAGATGATGTCCGCTTCCACCTCCACGGTTGAAAACAACCTCAAAGCGTTCAAGGAATTTTTGGATGAAAACGAGGATCTGCTCGAGGACTACGTGCTGGACATCCGTTACACCTACAACTACACGCTTAAGGTTTACTCCGCGGACGGTAAAACACAGGTCAACCCCACTACCATTTTTGATAACATGGGCCCCGCATTTTCGGATATTTCCAACATGATGGGCGCAATGGGCAACATGGGCGGTGGCTTTACCACCTTTGAGCAAATGATCGACAACGAGGATCTGATCCACTCGCAATACGAGCTGGTTGGCGACGAGAGCGAATGGGCTGACGATCCCACCGAGATCATGCTGGTGCTGGACAAGAACAATGCCATCAGCAACATGACGCTTTATATGCTGGGTGTCAAGGATCAATCCGAGATTTCGGAGATCCTGATTGAGCTGTTCACCAATCCCGACTATGAGGTGCCCAAGACCGATCCCATGGACGTGGACGATTTTGTGGGTATGAGCTTCCTGGTCGTTCCCGACAGCGCATACTACTATGAATCCGAGGAGACCTTCAAGGTTGACGGCAAGGTTCACCACATCTGGAAGGACGTGCGTAACGATCCTGACTACGACTCTGAAAAGTTTGCCAAGGAAAACGGCGTTGAGATCACAGTTTCGGGTGTCATTCGTCCCTCCAAGAACGCAATGGCTGCCTCTATCTCCTCCCCCATCGCATACAATACCTCGCTGCAGGCTTATATGCAGGACATCATTCGCGAAAGTGACGTAGTTCGTGCACAGGAAAAGGTGCCCGGCTATGATATCACCACCGGTAAGGAATTTGACGATGGTCAGTACCTCAAACTCACCGAGCGCGACAAGGCAGATTTGTTTGATGACTTTATCAGAAACAACGATGAGGTCATGATTCAGATCATGGTGGATTATATCACCGCAGCTGAGCAAAAGCCCGAGCAGGATTCCCCCGTGACAGGCATGACCAAGGATGAAAAAGTCACCTACGTCATGGAGCAATTTGAAACACTGGCGGACACACACCCCGATATTTACAAATCGATTATGCTCGGCATGATGAAGCAGACGCTGGGCAGTGGCTACGACAGCTACGCATCCTACTTTGAAACCATGACCGCAGAGCAGCTCAAGGCGCTGATGGCGCAATCGGGCGGATCCTCTACCGAGAGTGAAAAAGCACTGCGCGGATATCTGCAAAGCCTGCCCGAAGCTGATCTGACCTCTATGGTCTCCAAGATCATGAACGGCGGTGCTGAGAGCGATTCGGACGTTCGTGACAGATATACAGACGAGCAGCTGATTCAGGCGTTCAAGCTCAGCTACCTTGAATACAGTGACACACAAAAGGCAATTCTGTACGACGAGTACATGCCCGATATGCTGTCCGAAAACAGCAAGAGCGACGTTATGGAAATGTTTGGCTGGTATCTGGACGAGGAGCCTGCTTCAATCAGCATTTACTCCAAGGACTTTGCAGCCAAGGACTTTATTGCCGATCTGATTGATCAGTACAACAAGGATGCCGAGGATGACGGTCGTGAGGAGGATTCCATTCACTACACCGACATTGTAGGCATGCTGATGTCCTCGGTCACCATCATCATTGACGTCATTTCCTACGTGCTGATCGCGTTCGTTTCGATCTCGCTGGTCGTTTCCTCGATCATGATCGGTATCATCACTTATATCTCGGTGCTGGAGCGTACCAAGGAAATTGGTATTCTGCGCTCGATCGGTGCATCCAAGGGTGATATTTCCAAGGTGTTCAATGCAGAAACCGCCATTGTCGGCTTTGCAGCGGGCATGATCGGTATTATCATCACCATCTTGCTCAATTTCCCGATCAGCTGGATTGTGCAGGAGCTTTCCGGTATGTCGGGCATCAACGCAGTGCTTCCTTGGTGGGGCGCTGTCGGACTTGTTGCGATCAGCATGATTCTGACGCTGATTGCCGGCTTGTTCCCTGCTACCCTGGCTTCCAAGAAGGATCCCGTTGAGGCGCTGAGAACCGAATAATCAAAGAAAAATTTCCCTTGCAAGGCAGGATTTGTCAAAAATCCTGCCTTGTTGTGATATTGCGGCAGCACTGACAGATGTTGTGTGTTGACGCGCCGCGTGCTACATGTTAGAATGTGCTCGTGGCGATAGACGCCGCAATACGCACATAGAGGAGGATTCATGATGAAATCCAAAAAGGTACTCAAGATTTTACTTCCCATTCTGGGCGCGCTGGTGCTTGTTGCTGTGATCGTGGCATGCGCCGCGGGCGGCAAGGGCAACGAAAATACAAGCGGTGATGAGACTACAACAGAAACAACTGCGGCAGATACTACTACCGAGCAAAATACAACGCAGCAAGAAACAACGACCGAAGCGCCGAGCACCGAAAATACAACTCAGGAAAATACGACAGAAAGTGATACCACCGCAGACAGCACGACCAACGACACGACTGCAGACGACACGACCAACGACACGACTGCAGACGGCACGACCGAGCAGTCAACGGATGATGACACAAGCAACAATGACACCGCCGAGGGTGATTCCGACGAGGGTGAGAACACCGAAGGAGAAAATACCGAGCAATCGACCGAGAGCGATGCGACCGATGGGGTTGACTCAAGCGAGGAGGAGGAATAAGACAACAGAAAAAAGGTCGACTTACATCGACCTTTTTTTCATTAAAAAAATGAAATAAAATGAAAAAGGGGCTTGATTTTTCATCTTCAGTATGATATAATAACAAGGTCGCTGGTGTGGCTCAGGGGTAGAGCAGCTGATTCGTAATCAGCAGGTCGAGGGTTCGAATCCCTCCACCAGCTCCAAGAACAAGGGATATCCCGAATGGGATATCCCTTGTTCTTTTAGTTGTGCACCGATTTGAACCCCACCAAGCGGCTCTGCCGCTTGGTTACATTTGCGCAGGATAAGTAAGCAAAGAAAACGACTCTTGGCGCAAATATGGGTTCTGAATCCCTCCAATATCCCTTTCGGGATATCCCTTGTTCTTTTAGTTGTGCACCGATTCGAACCCCACGCAGCGGCTTATGCCGATGCGTTACATTTGCGCCGGACAAGCAAACAGAGAAAACGACTAATAGCGCAAATATGGGTTCTGAATCCCTCCGATATCCCATTCGGGATATCCCTTGTTCTTTTAGTTGTGCACCGATTCGAACCCCACGCAGCGGCTTATGCCGATGCGTTACATTTGCGCCGGACAAGCAAACAGAGAAAACGACTAATAGCGCAAATATGGGTTCTGAATCCCTCCGATATCCCATTCGGGATATCCCTTGTTCTTTTAGTTGTGCACCGATTTGAACCCCACGCAGCGGCTTATGCCGATGCGTTACATTTGCGCCGGACAAGCAAACAGAGAAAACGACTAATAGCGCAAATATGGGTTCTGAATCCCTCCGATATCCCATTCGGGATATCCCTTGTTCTTTGTGCTTGTGCACCGATTCGAACCCCACGCAGCGGCTTATGCCGATGCGTTACATTTGCGCAGGATAAGTAAGCAGAGAAAACGACTCTTGGCGCAAATATGGGTTCTGAATCCCTTACAGCTACGTCTCTCGCCAAGCTGCATTATTGACAACTACGCAGTTTTGTGGTATACTTCTTATATATTTTCGTTCCATTGGAGGAAAAGCATGAATCTTTGTGATGCAAGGACGATCAAGCAGATCATGGGCATGTACGGTCTGCACTTCAAAAAGGAATTCGGGCAGAATTTTCTGACCGAAAAATTTGTGGTGGAGGACATTGCCGACAACTGCTGCGACGATCGCAACGCAACCATTCTCGAAATCGGTCCGGGTCTTGGCACCCTGACGCGCGAGCTGGCTGCAAGATATAAAAAGGTGATTTGCCTGGAGATCGACTCGGGCATGATCCCCGTGCTCAAATATACGTTGGCGGATTTCGACAACGTAACCGTGTACAATCAGGACGTCATGCAAGCGGATCTTAACGAGCTTTTGGGTGAGGCATTTGCGCAAGGTACGGTTTCTGTTTGCGCCAACCTGCCCTACTACATCACCACGCCCATTATGATGAAGCTGCTGGAATCCGGGCTTCCCTTCTCCGACATCACGGTCATGATTCAGGCAGAGGTAGCAGATCGCCTGTGTGCAAAAGCGGGCAGCAAGGATTACGGTGCAATTACCGCAGTGCTTGCCTACTACGGCACCACCGAAAAGCTTTTCAAGGTCAAAGCAGGTTGTTTTATGCCCGCGCCCAAGGTTGACTCTACGGTCATCCGCACGAGATTGTACCACGAAAAGCCGTATCATCCCAAGGATGAGGCGCTTTTGTTCCGAACCATCAAGGCGGCATTTGAGCAGCGCAGAAAGACCCTGCCAAATGCGCTGGCTGCAGGCTTTGGCGAGCTTGATAAGCAGACGCTGACCGATATCATCGTCTTGTGCGGTCACAGCGCAGACGTGCGCGGTGAACGCCTTGCCATTGACGATTTTGTAGCCCTTTCCGACGCCATTTACGGCAAAATTCACGCATAAAAAACGGGAGCATCGGGCTGCGTAAATAACGGTAAAATTATCAAAAACCAATACTTTCAAATAGTAATTGCCCCAGGTGCGGGCGATCACTGATCGCCCCTACGGCTGTTTTTGTTTGGGTTTTACGTATTAAAGCCACAGCACAGACACTTGTAGGGGCGATCAGTGATCGCCCGCTCCTGCGGCAACTATTCATAAAAAGCAATTAAGGACTGCATCAAAACGATACAGTCCTTGATTTTTGCGAAATTCTCCGCTAATTTGTCAGCCTCATCGCTCCCGTTTTTTTTACTTTTTGCGGTACGGTTTTTTTGATTCAAAGCCCTTTTTTTGATCGGGCTTTTTCTTGTACTCAAAAGGCTTTTTTTGCTCAAAGGTCGGCTTTTTCGCTTCAGCCGGATCGCGGAAGAATTCGTACAGTGTGCACGGCAGCATGCCGTTATACAGACGGTGGGTCTTATCCGCCACGCGTCCGAAATTACGCTCAAATTCGGGATACGAGGTAATGATATACACGTGCCAAGGGTAAAGCTGTGCAAATGCCTTGCCCATATCGCGGTAAAGCGCGGCAACCTCGTCCTGTTCCATCATGCGCTCGCCATAGGGCGGATTGCACACAACGGTTCCCTTTCTCTCCTCGCGCTTGATGTTTCTTGCATCGGCATGGAAAATATTGAGATATTCTTCAACGCCTGCTCTTGTGGCATTTTCATAGGTCACGTCCAGCATATCCTCGTCAATATCCGAAGCCCAGGCTTCGAATTTGCTGTCGCGAATGATCAGATCCTGCGCCTCGGTCGCGGCATCCGTCCACGCGCGTTCGGGAATGCAGGCAAAGCTTTGCCCTGCAAACTCTCTGCCAAGTCCGGGGGCGCGACGCGTGGCGATCATGGCAGCCTCGATGGCAATGGTGCCTGAGCCGCAGAAGGGATCCCAGAACAGAATATCCTCCTTGGGGCGCGCGGTGTACGCAATGGATGCCGCCAGCGTCTCGCGCAAGGGCGCGACGCCCGCTTGTGGGCGATAACCGCGCTTATGCAGTGCCACACCCGAGGTATCCAGCATGAGCGCGACCGTATCCTTGAATAAAAAGAACTCGATCTGATATTTGACCCCATCCTCGGTAAACCAGCGGATGCCGTAAGCGCTTGCCAATCGGTCTACTACTGCTTTTTTAATGATGCTCTGGCAATCAGGGATGGAAAACAGCTTGCTCTTGATGCAATGCCCTTTGACGGGAAACGCATCGGACGAGCCGATATACTGCTCCCACACAAGTGCCTTGACGCCCTCATACAGCATGTCATAGGTGGTGGCGGGAAACTCGCCTACCTTGATCATGACTCTTTCTGCACAGCGCAAAAACATATTGGCACGTGCAATGTCAGCGGCAGTGCCCTCAAAGGTCACTCTGCCATCCATGGTGTGCACGCGCGTAAGCCCAAGTGCGTCTATTTCTTCTCCGAGCTGTCGCTCCAGCCCGAACATACAGGTTGCTACCAAAAGCATAAAAATCCCTCCGATTGGATGTTCATATCACTATTATACATAAAAAACACGATTTGGTCAAGGGGTAGCGCGCTTTGCACTCATCATACTTTCTTCACAAACTCAACATATTTTTTCAAAATAATATGTGAGAAGAAAACACAAAGCTATGCTATACTTGATACTGTAAAAAAATATCAAAGGAGCTACACTTGAAAAAACTTGCATTGTGTCTATCCCTTTGCGCTGCGCTCATGCTTGCGGGATGCAGTGATGAGCCAAGCCAATCGGGTCTTGAAACCTCTGCCGATGGCAGTATCATATATACCGATCAGAACGGAAACAAGTTCCCCGTGACCTTTGACGACGGCAGCGAGACTGCCTCGCCCATAGAGCTCCCCGAGATCAGCTTTGAGCAAAGTGCTACCCCGGGCAGCTATAGCGGCACGTACGATACAACCGTGACCTTGAGCAAAGACACCGCGCTTGTCAATGGCAGCGGTGTGAGCGTAGACGGTAACAAGGTCACGTTTACAGCGCAAGGCACCTACCTTGTCAGTGGTGAGCTGCAAGGACAGCTGATCGTGGACACGCCCGACCAAGAAAAGGTCAAGCTGATCCTCAACGGTGTTTCGGTTTGCTGCACGGACGGTCCTGCTCTGCTTGTGCAAACAGCTGCCAAAAAGGTGATTTTATATTCTGCCAAGGATTCGGTCAATCTGTTCTCGGACGGCTCCGATTACTACGCCCCTGCCGAGGATGGCAGCTCAGGCGGAGTGCCCAATGCCTGCATTTGGTCTGCCGAGGATCTGAAGTTAGACGGTGACGGCAGCATTTATATCACGGGCAACTGCGACAAGGGCATTAACACCAAGGATGACCTTGAGATTTGCGGTGGCAACGTTTACGTCAGCGCAAAGGGTGCTTGCGTGCGCGGCAACGACAGCATGACTGTCAACGGTGGCTGCCTGCACGCGGTATCGAGTGAGGGTGACGGTATCAAAACCGCCAACACAGACCAGGGCAAAGGAAGCTTGACCGTTTGCGGTGGTGAGATTTATATTGATAGCTTTGGCGATGGCATCAGCTCGGCTGCCGAGCTGAGCATTTCGGGCGGAACTGTGGTAATTGCAACGCAGGGTACGGTGGATTCCACCGATTCCGCAACCACCTATGCAGGCTGGGGCGGTGGCAGACCGGGTGGTCCCGGTGGTGGCATGCAGGAGGGCAACCCAAACAAATCCTCCACCAGCGCAAAAGGGCTGAAGGCAACGGGGCTTTTGCACGTCAGCGGTGGCAATATAACCGTTGACTGTGCGGACGATGCACTGCACTCGGATACCGCGGTGCAGATCGATTCGGGAAATCTATACCTGATTGCCAATGACGACGGAATTCACGGTGAGCAAAGCGCCATCATCGACGGTGGCGTGATTGAGATTGCCGAGAGCTACGAGGGTGTTGAAGCGATTGAGATCACGATAAACGGTGGCACACTTCGCGTAACCGCTTCGGATGATGGGTTTAACGCCTGCGGCGGCAGCAACACCATGGGCGGTGGCTTTGGCAGACCCGGGCAGGCTGCAGAGGGCTCGACGTCCGATTCGGACGAAACTCCCCTCTTGATCTTTAACGGTGGCTATACGGTTGTCGACGCAAGCGGTGACGGCATAGATTCCAACGGACAGATCATAGTCAACGGTGGCACGGTCATTGTGTACGGTCCGACCGATAACGGCAACGGTCCGATCGACCATGGCGACGCGCGCACCGACCAGCTGACCATTTCGGGCGGCACGCTGCTTGCCATTGGCTCCGCAGGCATGGCAGATACGGCTGTGGGTCAGAACTATGGCGTGATCGCATTTATGACGCGCTCTTCCTTTGTCCCTGATACCACCATGGGCGTCTTTGATACAGATGGCAACTTGATCCTTTCTTTCAAAGCTCCCAAGGCGTTTGCATCGGTGGTATTCAGTAATGCAAGCGTACAATCGGGTGCGACCTACACCATAGGCTACAATGGCACCATTGCAGGCTCTCTGCAGGATGGCATTGCGCAGGGCGGCACGTATGAAAATTACACCGAGCTTGGAGAAATTCAAGCGGAATAAGAAAAGAGCAGACCAATCGGTCTGCTCTTTTCTTATTCGTACAGCAAATATGGCTTGATCTGCTCCCTGAAGCGCTCGCATTTCTCACGCGAGGCGGCAAGCACCTGAGCCGGGTCGTACTCCCCTGCAAGCGTGTCGTTGCCAAAGCGCAGGCGTAAGCCAGCCGGATTCGCTTCAAACTCGGGATATTTGCGCAACGCATCATACAGATAAAGCAAAACTGCGAAGGGCGAATAAACCGATCTGTTTGTAATATGCAGCTCCACACCGCCACAAAGCTGTCCTGCGTGCTTATTAAACGCAGGGGTAAAGTGTGCAGCGCGGAATACGACACCGTCAAGCTCCAGCGCGTTCATATGCTGTGCCAGCGCAAAGGCATCTACAAAGGGCGCACCGATCATATCAAAGGGTCTGGTCGTGCCGCGTCCCTCGGAGATATTGGTGGCTTCAAAAATACCGGTAGCAATGTAGTTAATCGCGCAGCAAACGCTTGGGATATTGGGCGAGGGATTGACAAACAGCATATCGGTCTGATCTGCGTACATGCTTCTCTTCCAGCCTGTGCAGGCAATCACCTGCAGCGCGCAGCCAATCCCCTTCTCTGCATTGACGTATCTTGCATATTCCCCCACGGTCATGCCGTATCTGGTGGGAATGGCAAACTCTCCGATAAACGAGGAATACTGCTCGTCCAGAATCTCGCCTTCAATGCGCACGCCGCCGATCGGGTTGGGTCTGTCCAACACGATCACCGGGATGCCCACACGCGCGGCAGCGCGCATGACTTGCGTCAGATTACACAGATACGTATAGTAGCGCGCGCCCACGTCCTGGATGTCATAGACCACAGCATCCACTCCGGACAGAATTTCGTCAAGTCTCGGGTGTCCCTTGGAATTCAGGTTATATACGCAAACGCCAAACAAGGGGTCGGGCACGTCCTGCTCGTCCTGATACCTGCCATCCTGCAAATTGGAGCAAATACCGTGCTCGGGCGCAAACAATACTGCCAAAGCGCCCATATCGCGCAAGATCTTCCAGGTAGGCGTTGCCGTGCGATCCACACCGGAAGCCGCAGTCAGCAGCGCAACCCTTTTACCATCCACCGCAGCGGCAAGCGCATCCTTGCGGTCAATGCCGCAAAGCACGTGATACTTTTCCATGATCGACACCTCTCTCTCTTGCATCCATTATATCACACAAATGCTTGCCATGCAAGCGGCATACAAGCCTTTTTTTGCTCATAAACTGTAGTATTCAAGCGACCATGGGAGGTTTTTATGGAACAGAGGCTGAGCCGCACTGGGCGATTCTTTTACAATTCGCTTTTAATGGTGGGTGTGACGCTGCTCATGCGCGCCATTGGCGTTGGATTTAACGCCTTTGTGGCAGGCAAGGCGGGTGCGCAAGCCATGGGGCTTTATTCCCTGCTCTCGGGAGTATACGGCTTTGCCGTCACGCTGGCTTGCTCAGGGATTCATCTGGGCACGACGCGCACGGTTGCAGATGCACTTGGTAAGTCTGACAAGGCGCTTGCCAAGAAATTTGCCGCGCGTGCGCTGGGGATCAGCCTGTTTTTTGGCTTGCTCTCCTCTGTTTTGCTGTTTTTTCTTGCCCCTTATGCAGGCGTACACTGGCTGGGAGACGGACGCACGGTGCTGCCGCTGCGCCTGTTGGCGCTCTCGCTGCCTGCCGTGGCGATCTGCTCTTGCCTGAACGGCTATTTTACCGCAGTGCGACGCGTTTGGAAAAATGCTGCGGTGCAAATCTCCTCCCAAGCCATCCGCATTTTCGGCACGGCAGGCTTTTTGGTCTGGCTTTTGCCGGGCGGAGTGGCATCCGCCTGCCTTGCGCTTGTGCTGGGCACGCTGATCACGCAGCTCTTTGAGCTGGTTTTTTCGATCGTGCTTTATCTGCTTGACCAAAAGCACCTGCGCACGGGCGGCACACACAGCCAAGAGCCTGTCACCAAAACCATTCTTGGAATCATCCTGCCCGTGGCATTCAGCTCGTATGCGCGCTCGGGGCTGATCACGTTGCAGCATATCCTGATTCCACGTGGGCTTGCAGGCAGCGGCGCTTCGTGGGAAAGTGCACTTGCCTCCTACGGGGTGCTGCACAGCATGGTGCTGCCCGTGGTGCTGTTCCCCTCCGCGTTCATTTCTTCGTTTGCCGGGCTTTTGATCCCGGAGATTGCCGAAGCCAAGGTGCAGGGAGACCTGGAGCGCGTGCGACGCGTTTCCCGTCGCATTTTCGGCATTTCCATGATGTTCTCTGTAGGCACGGCGGGTGTGATGCTGTGCTTTTCGCATGGGCTTGGGCTTGTGATTTACGACAGCCTGCAGGCAGGCAGCATGATCGCAGCACTCGCCCCGCTCATTCCTATCATGTATATCGATAGCGCGGTGGACGCCGTGCTCAAGGGCATGGGGCAGCAGGTGTATTCCATGAACGTCAATATCATTGACGCGTTGACCTCGGTGATCTTGGTTATGATCCTTGTACCGAAATTTGGAGTCAACGGCTATATTTTTACCATTTATTTTACCGAAATCCTCAACACCACGCTCAGTCTTGCGCGCATGATTGCCATCACCAAGCCAAAGCTGCGCATATTGGGGCACGTGTTTGGTCCCATTCTGTGCATTACGGGCGCTTCGTGGGCGGTGTATCTGCTATCCAAAGCCCTCGCACTGCAGCCCACGGTATGGGCGCTTGTGGGTCAGATTACGCTGACCGCCCTGCTCTACCTCGCGCTTTTGGTTGCTACACGCTGCATTGGTACGGATGAATTTGAAATTTTGCGCGCTATTTTTGGCAAAAAACGAAAAAAAGAGCCGCAATTGCTGCAACCGCTTGCACATAAACCACGGGTTGATTGACAAATTCCGCGCGCTCTGTTATAATCAAAGCATCACACGCAAGTGTGAAATTCCAGCCTCGGGAAACCGCGGCGAAAAGAAAGGAGGCGGAGTTATGACAAACTCGATCAAAACCGGATGCTGTGACTCGCGCCTTACGGGTTGGCGCGAATAATCCTCTTACAAAAAAGTTGCCCACTCTTCTTTTTTCGTAAAGGATCATGACACATCCATCCCCCACGGGGCAAGCCCGAAAGGACTTGCCCCAAGGGGTATTTTTGCGACTTTCATGCAAAGGAGATGGATTATCTATGATAGTGCTTGAGCAGCTCGGCGCACGCATCGCAGCGCTGCGACGGGCAAAAGGGCTGACACAGGAAATGCTTGCAGAAAAGATGGGGGTTTCTCCTCAAGCCGTCTCCAAATGGGAGCGTGGCTTGGCTTTTCCCAATCCGGTATGGCTGGACGAGCTTGCCGACATACTGGATACCAGCATAGACAGCCTTTTGACAGGCAGAGTGCCAAAAAATGAAAAGGACTAACGAATGTTAGTCCTTTTTGTGTTTTATTGATCGTCCAGATATCTGCATGCGGTCATAGCAGCGGTTGCGCCGTCACCGCAGGCGGTGGTGATCTGTCTGATATTCTTGGTGCGGCAGTCGCCTGCAACAAACACACCGGGGGTTTTGGTCAGGCAATCCTCACCCGACACAATGTAGCCTCGCCGGTCAATATCGGTCACGGGAGCAAACGCGTCGTTGACCGGCACCTGACCGATCGCCACGAACACACCGTCCACGTCAAGTCTGAGCTTGGTTCCCTTCTGATCCAGAATCAAACCGGTCAGCTCAGAGTCGCCAAGGAATCTCTCCACGGTGGCACCGTAAATGTATTCCACGTTGTCTCTCTTTGCAAGCAGCGACACCAGCTTGCCCTCCCCCGTCAAAAAGTCGAGGTTTTGCACGATGGTCACCTTTTTGCAAATATCCGAGAGCAGCACAGCCTCCTGCAGTGCGGAATTGCCGCCGCCAATGACCGCAACCGTTTGCCCTGCGTAAAATGCACCGTCACAAACCGCGCAGAACGAAATGCCGTTGCCGATAAAGCGTTCCTCATTCTCCAGACCCAGCATGCGGTGACGCGAGCCGGTTGCAATGATGACTGCTCCGCACTCATATTCCGCACCCGACGCACAGACCACTGTTTTGGTCTTTCCGTCGCGGATCTCCACAGCCTCGTCCAACTCGACCGTGACGCCCTGAGAGAGCACCTGCTCTACCAGCTTATCCGCAAACTCGTTACCGCTCATTTGCATAAAGCCGGGATAGTTTTCTATCTTGGGAGAAAACACGACCTGACCGCCAAAGCTTTCCTTTTCCAGCAGCAGCACGTCGCGATCTGCCCTTGCGGCATACAGGGCCGCGGTCATTCCCGCGGGCCCTGCGCCGATTACAACAATATCATACATGTTCGTAATCCTTACGTATTCGATAAATTAAGCCTTTACGCTTTCCTCAACAAACTTGCGGATGTTGGAAACGTTGGATACGCACTCGAAGCTACCGTCATCGTGTACGACAACCAGCGTGGGAGCCTGCTTGATGCCATAGGTCTTTGCAAGATCTGCGTTCTCCTCGGCATACAGCTTTTCATAAGCCAGTCCTGCCTTATCCAAGAACACGCAAGCCATCTTGCAGTTGGGGCAGGTCTTGGTTGCGAACAGGATCAGCTTGCTCTGATTGCTCTGGCATGCGCAGACTTCTTCTGCAGGCTTCTCTTCCTTGACAAGTCTACCCTGGAAGTTGTCCATGCTCTTCTTGATATCGTACTCGGTTCTCTTTGCAAACTCTGCAGCCTTACCGTCGTTCCAGTTCTTAACGGGACGATAGTAACCGGTGATACGGCTGTAAACCTCGGTATCGGCACCGCACTCGGGGCAGGTATACTGCTCGCCTGCGATATAACCGTGGGTACGGCAGACAGAATAGGTGGGAGACATGGTGTAGTAAGGCAGCTTGTAATTCTCTGCGATCTTCTTGACCAGCGTAGCAGCAGCCTTCCAGGAGGGCAGCTTTTCGCCAAGGAACGCGTGGAATACGGTACCCGAGGTATAACGGGTCTGCAGCTCGTCCTGAATATCCAGCGCATCAAAGATGTCGGTGGTGTAGTCAACAGGCAGGTGAGAGGAGTTGGTGTAGTAAGGAGTTTCGCCCTTCTCTGTTGCGGTCTTGATATCGGGGTATCTCTCTACGTCGTGCTTTGCAAGACGGAAGGAGGTGGACTCTGCAGGAGTTGCCTCGAGGTTGTACAGATCGCCATACTCCTCCTGATAGTCGGACAGGCGCTCCCTCATGTGGTCCAGAACCTGCTTGGAGAATTCCTGGGTTTCCTTGTGGGTCATATCCTTGCCGATCCAACGAGCGTTCAGACCAGCCTCGTTCATGCCGACCAGACCAATGGTCGAGAAGTGGTTATTGAAGGTACCAAGGTAGCGCTTGGTGTAAGGATACAGACCCTCGTCAAGCAGCTTGGTGATAACGGTTCTCTTGATCTTGAGCGATCTTGCGGAGATGTCCATGATGCGGTCAAGTCTCTTGTAGAAGTCTTCCTCGTCCTTTGCAAGATATGCGATTCTGGGCATGTTGATGGTTACAACGCCAATAGAACCGGTGGATTCGCCCGAGCCGAAGAAGCCGCCGGACTTCTTGCGCAGCTCACGCAAGTCAAGACGCAGTCTGCAGCACATGGAGCGCACGTCGCTGGGCTCCATATCGCTGTTGATGTAGTTGGAGAAATAAGGAGTGCCGTACTTTGCGGTCATCTCGAAGAGCAGCTTGTTGTTCTCGGTTTCAGACCAGTCAAAGTTAGATGTGATGGAGTAGGTGGGAATGGGATACTGGAAGCCTCTGCCGTGTGCGTCGCCCTCGATCATGGTTTCGATGAACGCCTTGTTGACCATATCCATCTCTGCCTTACAATCCTTATACTTGAAATCCATTTCCTTGCCGCCTACGATGCAGTTGAGCTCTGCCAAGTCAGCGGGAACGGTCCAGTCAAGGGTGATGTTGGAGAAGGGTGCCTGCGTGCCCCAACGGGAAGGAGTATTCACACCGTAAATAAAGGACTCGATGCACTTCTTTACCTGATCGTAGTTCAGGTTATCAACCTTTACGAAGGGAGCAAGATAAGTATCGAACGAGGAGAACGCCTGCGCGCCTGCCCACTCGTTCTGCATAATGCCAAGGAAGTTGACCATCTGGTTGCAAAGGGTTGCCAGATGCTTTGCGGGAGCAGAGGTGATCTTGCCGGTCACGCCGCCAAGACCTTCCTGAATCAGCTGCTTGAGCGACCAACCTGCGCAATAGCCGGTCAGCATGGAAAGGTCGTGGATATGAATATCCGCGTTACGGTGTGCGTTGCCGATCTCGTCGTCATAGATCTCGGACAGCCAATAGTTTGCAGTGATTGCACCCGAGTTGGAAAGGATCAGACCGCCGACCGAATAGGTAACGGTGGAGTTTTCCTTAACTCTCCAGTCGGTGTTCTTGACGTACTTGTCCACGATATCCTTGTAGTCCAGAATGGTGGACTTCATGTTACGCATCTTCTCTCTCTGTCTACGGTAGAGAATGTATGCCTTAGCCACGTCGCCGTAGCCGCCCTGTACCAGTACGTTTTCCACGCTATCCTGAATATCTTCAACAGCGATCAGACCGTCCTTGATTTTGGGCTCGAAGTCTGCGGTGACCTTGAGTGCCAAGAAGTCGATCACGCTGGGATGGAACTGTCTTTCCTGTGCCTCGAACGCCATCTTGATCGCGTCCGAAATTTTGCTCAAATTAAACTCTGTGATTTTGCCGTCTCTTTTTAAAACCTTGTACATAGCTCTCTCCTTTGTGTCATTTTTATAGTTTGTATTTTGTTGAAAAAATAAGAATACTGTAAAAACACCGAAGGCGGTGCTTTTACAGTATACTACAAGTCGAAAGGTTTGTCAACCCCTTTTGACACAATATTTTGATAATTTTTCAAATTTTAACACAAGATATTGTGGTGATCGCTTCAAACGCCACGAAGCTGTGCTTTGGGCACGTAAGCTTTCAGCACATTGACCAAATCCTGCATTTGGTTTTTGTCATATCCGCTCAACGGACCTCGGATCAGATCTCCCGAGTCGATAAAGCCCTGCAGATAATGCAGGTGGTCCCCTGCCAGCCACACGCCCATATCCTCAATATCCAGTGCGCTGTGCAGCTCGCGCACCACTGTGGTACGGAACTCAAACGGCACGCCCGAGGAGCGCAGCAGCGCAATGCTCTGCTCAATGGGAGCTGTGTCGAAATGCGGCACGCCCACCGTCTGCGCATACTTCTCACGGCTGTTTTTGATATCCATGGCGATATAGTCAAGCAGACCCTTGTCGATCAGCGCGGAAAGGCGATCGGGGTAAGAACCGTTGGTATCCAGCTTGACAGCAAAGCCAAGCTCGCGCACTCGCAGGATAAAATCCTCCAACCCGTGCTGCAAAAGCGGCTCACCGCCCGTGATGGCAACGCCATCCAATACCCCCTGTCTCTTTTTGAGAAAGGCATAAATCTCCTCCTCGAAAAACGCGGGATTTTCACCCGGGCGCAGCACAAGGCTTGCGTTATGGCAAAACGGGCAGCGCATATTACACCCGCCCGTGAACACGGTGCATGCCATATGATCCGGATAATCTAAAAGTGTCAATTTCTGAAAGCCCTGAATGTTCATTCCAAATTCTCCCGTTTGTTGGTTTTTGAAGAGATGATCTTACCGTTATCCATGCGCAGGATACGGTCTGCGCGCTTGGCGATCTCCATATCGTGTGTGACCATGATCAACGTCTGTCCCAAAAGCTCTTTGGTCTCGAGCAGCAGCTGCAGCACCTCGTCTGCATTCTCCCTGTCCAGATTTCCCGTAGGCTCATCCGCAAACACGACAAGCGGCAAATTGATCAGGGCGCGTGCAATTGCCACGCGCTGCATCTGTCCGCCCGAAAGCTCGCTTGGCAGGTGATGCAATCGATCTGCGAGCCCCAGTGATGCCACAAGCTTTTTGAGGTTTTCCTCATACGTGACGTCCTCTTTGTTGCACATCAGCGTAGGCACCAGGATATTCTCCAGTGCGGTGAATTGCGGGATCAGATTATGGCTTTGAAACACCATGCCGATGTGATTGCCGCGAAAACGCGCAAGCTCGTCGCTCGGCATATCCGTAATCTCGCGGCTGCGAATGATCACCTTGCCCGAATTGGGACGATCCAAACCTGCCATCAGATGCAGCAAGGTGGATTTTCCCGAGCCCGAAGCGCCAATGATGGCAACAAACTCTCCCTCGTACACACGCAGATTCACACGGTCAACAGCATTGACCACGCTATCGTATTGCTTATACTGGCGGATCAGATCCACCGTTTCTACCACGACTCTTCTGTCTTCCATGCTCATCCCTCCTTTTTCTGTACATTTTCCTGCAATTTGCGGCGCCGCTTCCACATCAGATAGGGTACAAACGAGGAAGCAAACGCGCAAAGCACCGAAACTACCGCGCAAAGCACCAGCGCCCAGAGCGGCATATAATAATGATAGTTTGCTGCTTTGACAATGCCAAGGCTTGGCAAAAAGCTGCTCATGAGCAGATACAGCCCCATATTGAAGGCATAACTCATAACAAACGTAACAAGAAATGCAAGCCCTGACAAAATCACGCCCGCTGTCAGGTGCAAGCCGCGGATCTCCTGCGGGAATCCGCCCATGGCGCTAAGCATATAGAACTCCCCTTCTCTTCTGCGGTAGAACAGCGTTTGTGAGAAGAACCATACCATGGGAGATACACTCAAAATCAGGATCGCAATCACGACCGCGATCAGATGATCAGCGCGCGCATTTTGAATCACGTGATCAAAATACAGGTTGTTTCTGCGCAAGTTCCAGCCGAAATCCCCTGCCAGCGTTGCCACGTCTGCTGCAATCTCATCCGCTCTTGCCAAGGAGGTACCGTCCTTGAGATATACTGTGACGACGTCGCGCGCCCCATCCTTGCCGGTCAGCATGCGATAGGTATCGGTCTGCATGCCCACGGTCAGATAGCTGTCCGCAGGCGACTTTGTGATCACGGCACAAACCTCATATTCACCCGTAAAGCTGCCGGTTGAGCCATAGTGGAATTTGAAATGCTCCAGCTGCTGAAGCAGGATCTGATCTCGCTTGGTGGTTATCGCACCGGATTCTATCGTGCCCTCTACGTAAGAGGCGAAGTAGACGCGATCTCCCACCGAAAAATCAAATCGCAGCATGCCAAGAATGGCTTCGCTTACGATAATAGCGTGCGGATTTTCCAGCACCTCGTAAGGATCGCCCTCAAAGCAATACTGTCCCGAAGCAATGGCATGATCGATCCATGCGCGATCCACTGCGGTATATTTGTAAGAATTGGTTGCCGTATCATAGCCCTCGCGCTCGCCCGTACTGGCAACAGCATATTCGCCTGCCTCTTTGGCGTTGCGCGATTTGATCAGCATGTGCGCCAGCAACCAGTCCGCACCGATCCTTTCATTTGCATCCACGTATGCCACGCCCGGCATACTGCCGATCATTTCGGTCATATAGGCAGCATCGTCGTTGATGGCGTCCGCCTGATCGGGGGTATACACGATCTCAATTTTGTTGCCTTCCTCGTCATACAGCGGCTCGTCCGGCATATTGCCGTATGCCAGTAAAAATTCATCCACCATAGCGGATTGCCCTGTGCTGATCATATCCGCAATATAAAGCCCCGTAATAAACAGCGAGGCAAACGCCACTGCCGAGCAGACAAGGCGCACGTAATACTTACGCATTCTCCACATGCCTGCAAGCTCATAATCCCTGGGAAAGCGCTTGCCAAACAGGCGGAAGGAGCGACGGGGAGAGCTGACGTGCCCTGCATTGTCACGCGAGGTGATCAACGCCATGGGAGTTTTGGCACACATGATGCGCACGGGCAAAAAAACGGCAAGCAGCACGGTCAATGCCGTGAGCAAAAGCACAAGCACGGGTGCCCATGGGGTCAGGCAAAACAGCACGCCGCCCGGCAGATAGACTGCCAGCATGATCAGAGCCGAGAGCAGCCCCGAGGGCACAAAGGTCAGCACGGCAATTGCCGCAAGATCCCAGAATGCCACGCGAAACAGCGTGCGGAAATCTCCTCCGCAGGTCATATAAATGCCGTATTGGAACTGGTGATTTTCAATGCGAATGATATAAAGCAAGGTCAGAATGGCTGCGCTGAGCGCCAGCATGACAAAGCACAGCAAGGCATAGCGCAAAACGCCCGGCAGCACGTAATCGGTCTGATAGGTATAGAGCGGTGTGAGGCTGTAGGTCCACCTCGCCTTCATGCACCGATCCTGGAACTTGGCAAAGCTGCGCTGCAGATTGATGCCCTTGAGCGTGACGTGCGCCTCGCTCTTCTCTCCTGTTTTGAGAATCTCCACCTCGTAAAAGGAATCGTCTATCTCACCTTGTGCATTCAGAAGATTTTTGAACAGCGCGACCTGATCCCCGTCCATATCCGGGATGACCACGTGATAAGAATAAGAATCCTTGACCGTTTGTTCTGCTACGCGGTTGCCTGTATCCAGCGAAAGGGTCAGCGACCAGAAAATGCACTGCACCACTACAAGCGCAAGGAAAAAGCCCGCGTACTCCCGCCAATTAAACAGGACTGTGCGGAACGCGTTTTTCACGGTTCGCTTGAAGATGCTCATAACATTACCTTCTCTCAGTAATATCTCTGTACTGCAATGACCTTACCAAGAATGTCTGCCTGCTCTGTAATAATGGGACTCATGGTCTTGTTTTCGGGCTGCAGGCGATAATGCCCCTCCTCGCGGAAAAAGCGCTTGACCGTTGCGCTGTCATCCACCATTGCCACCACAATCTCACCGTTATCGGCATACGAGCAGCGGTTGACAATGACCACGTCACCGTCCAATATTCCCGCATCGATCATGCTCTCGCCCTGCACGCGCAGCGCAAACAGATTCTCGCGCTCATAGCCGCCGTGCGGTACAAAGGCAATGCTGCCCTCATAATTTTCCACCGCAAGAATGGGCTGTCCTGCAGTTACCTTGCCAAGCAAAGGCACGCCCGCGCCCGTGGGCTGTTGGTCACAAAGGCGCAGCGCACGGCTTTTACCCTCATCCTTGACAATGTAGCCAAGCATCTCCAGTCTGCCAAGATACATGTGCACCGTGGAGGTACTTTTATAACCCAGAGCCTGGCGAATATCGCGCACGCTGGGCGCATACCCGCGCTCGCGCATGGTTTTGACGATATAATCGTATACTCTTTGTTCTCTGTCATTGAGCTTTTGCATATCAAAAGATCTCCATTTCTTTACGTTAATTTCATTATAACATACCGTCCGTTGATTTGCAAACATTTGTTCCGTTTTGGCGCATTGACATTTTTCACAATCTTTCGCACCTTAATTTGTACGATGTGTTAATATTGCCGATTTTCAAATTTCCACTTGCAAAACGTACGAATTTGCTCTATAATATATAGTGGGTGAAAGTTGGGCTTTCACTCACTATCGGCTTCGTTTTAAATTATATGAATATAAAAAGGAGACCCATTATGACCAACAACAAATACGTATTGGATTGGATTGCCGAGATGGCTGAGATGACCCGTCCTGACAACATTGTCTGGATCGACGGCTCGAACGAGCAGGCAGAGGCGCTGCGCGAGCAGGCTTGTGCTACGGGCGAGATGATCAAGCTCAATCAGGATCTGCTTCCCGGCTGCTATTTGCACCGTACCGCTGTCAATGACGTGGCGCGCGTGGAGGCAAGAACCTTTATCTGCACCCCCACCAAGGAGGAGGCAGGTAACATCAACAACTGGATGGCACCCGAAGAGATGTATGCAAAGCTCAAGAAGCTGTATACCGGCTCTATGAAGGGCAGAACCATGTACGTGATTCCCTACTCCATGTCGATCGTTGGCTCTCCCTTTGCAAAATACGGCATTGAGCTGACCGACTCGATCTACGTTGTGCTCAACATGCTGATCATGACCCGCGTAGGCACCGACGTGCTCCGTGCGCTGGGCGATTCCCCCGATTACATCAAGGGTCTGCACGCAAAGGCAGATCTGGACGAGAACAACCGTTACATCACCCACTTCCCGCAGGACAACACCATCATGAGCGTTAACTCCGGCTACGGCGGAAACGTGCTGCTGGGCAAGAAGTGCTTTGCTTTGCGTATTGCTTCTTACCTTGGCAGAAAGGAAGGCTGGATGGCTGAGCATATGCTCATTCTGGGCGTGACCTACCCCAACGGCGAGAAGAAGTACCTGACCGCCGCATTCCCCTCTGCTTGCGGCAAGACCAACCTGGCAATGCTCATCCCGCCCAAGTTCTATACCGAAAAGGGCTACAAGGTAGAGTGCATCGGTGACGACATTGCTTGGCTGCGTGTAGGCGAGGACGGCAGACTCTGGGCGGTCAACCCCGAGAACGGCTTCTTTGGCGTTGCCCCCGGCACCAACGAGCAATCCAACCCTAACGCACTGCACTGCACCATGCGTGATACCATTTTCACCAACGTGTGCCACAACCTGGACAACAACACCGTTTGGTGGGAGGGTCTGGATAACAATCCCCCCAAGAACGCGCTCAACTGGAGAGGCGAGGTTTGGGACTACACCAAGTACGACAAGAACGATAAGGTTGGCACCTCGGGTGCACACCCCAACTCCCGTTTCACCGCAATGGCTACCAACTGCCCTTGCCTGTCCGATGCTTACTATAAGCCCGAGGGCGTGCCGGTATCCGCAATCGTATTCGGCGGCAGACGCGCAAAGACCGCTCCGCTGGTTTATCAGTCCACCTCTTGGCAGCACGGTGCATTCGTAGGCTCTATCATGGCATCCGAAACCACTGCAGCCGCAGCAGGTGCTGTTGGCGTGGTGCGTCGTGACCCCATGGCAATGAGACCCTTCGTAGGCTACGATATGGGCGAGTACTTCGGTCACTGGCTTAAGATGGGCACCACCATTCCCAATCCCCCCAAGATCTTCCACGTCAACTGGTTCAGAACCGATGCCGAGGGTCACTTCGTATGGCCCGGCTTTGGTGACAACATGAGAGTGCTGGCTTGGATCCTTGACCGTTGCGAGGGTAAGGTAGGAGCTACCATGTCGCCCATCGGTTACCTGCCCCTGCCCGAGGATATTTGCACTGAGGGTCTGGACGGCATTGATACCGAGACCGTACGCGACCTCTTGAGCGTTGACGTTGATTCCTGGCTGGAGGACGTGCAGAACATCCGCGAGTTCTACGCGCAGATCGGCAACAGCGTTCCCGCAACCATGCACGCAGAGCTGGATGCGCTGGAAGCAAGACTGCTGGCTGCAAAGTAATTCGATTTTTAAAAAGCATAAAAAATGAAAGTCCTTGTTTAAGCAAGGGCTTTCTTTTTGCTATATTCCCTTATACTGACTTGAAAGTTTTTCATGCTATACTGAAATCAGAACAACGAGAAAAATTTTCAAAATTTTTTTAAAATTACAGACTTTTTTGCAAAAAAATGCGTCTATATAAATGAAGGGGCTTTTGCGCACCGCGCAAGCGCAATGCTTGACAAGCAATTCCCTACATGATATAATGGAAATGAGGAGTCATACATGATGCAGAAGAAAACTCTTTTTATCATTAACGTTTGTGCCGTACTGCTGTTTGGTATATATTTGGCAACCTCGTTGTTTTTCGATTATCCGAAATATGTGAATATCATTGTTTTATCGGTGTATTTTGCATATGCGGTAATGCGAGTCGTTTATTTTATCAAACAATTCAGAAATGACCAAAATCGCTAACAAAACAGTGACGGAGTGGAAGCATGAAAAAGATTTATAAATGGATGATTATTGGTGGATTATCATTTATGGGGTTCATGATCGCAATAATCTTACTGCCATATAACCACAAGTTAACGGTCAGCATTGCGATTTTGTGTGGTTTAACGATGATGGTAACTGCTATCATCATGATAAAAAATCGGAGTCTGTTTGACAAATCATTGTTTAGATGGGATGCACAAGTGCTAAAAACCACAATCATGACTGGAGCTGCTTTTGTGTCACTGACACTTGTACTGTCTTTGCTTTTGGAATTTGTTTTGTTTTGGGCATATTTGATTATTCCCTCACCTTTCTATGTACATCATGAAGGGGTTGAATACTATCAAAGTAACGAATATCAAGATTTTCGGTGGGGAAAACAAGCAAGTGAGTATTTACCATCATATGATATGCTTACAGGCGCAACTAACATTGAATTTTTCTATGATGATGGCTTACCCATGGAAACCTTGTATTTGCATACAGACACCAAATTCGTTTTAGATGTGCATTATGACACTGATTTGTACTTAACGAAAAAACAAGAAGCCATTCAAGACGGCAAGGATTTCTCAGATGCAGTTTATCCAGATGCATGGCTTTTAGGAAAAAAGCAGCTACAGTTTGGGAACTGCCTTTACTATGTTATAATTTGCTCTGATAATGAAAGTAAATTAACGTACTATGTAACCATTCAAGACCGTAATGACTACACCTCATTTTCTGAGCTTTCCATTTCCTTTGCGGCTTGAGTATATCAATTGTGTAACAGGGGACGGGTTCTCCGTGACACTGTGGTGTTGCTAAGAACTGTCCCCTGTGATGCGCGATACAACAAATTCAAGCAAATTTCAAGTGCACAGAGAACCGTCCCCTGTGTCACTAATTATTTGAGTGCGGTTACGCAAATAATCAATGGTGTTACAGAAGATGAATTAAGAAATTTAATGGAGAGATAAGAATGAGTGCATGGGGTACAGCAATTTTTTCTGATGATTTGGCTTCGGATATTCGAAGAGAATATGATATTCTGTTATCCATAGGTAAGAAAAGTAGTGAAATTGAAGAGATTCTTATAAATTATTATTCTAACATTTTGAATTCCAACAATCCTGATGAAGATGTTTTTTGGTATGCATTAGCTCTTTCTGAATGGAAGAAAGGCCGACTAAGTGACAAGGTAAAAACAAAAGCGTTAAATGCATTAGATCGCGGAAAAGACCTAGAGCGTTGGAATGTTACAGGCAATCAAAAGAATTATGAAAAAAGAAAGAAGGTTCTTGAAGAGTTTCGAAATACTATACTGCGCCCAATGCCTACTGCAAAAACTATTAAGAAGCCAACAGTAATTCACTCCCCTTGGAAAGAAGGCAGTTTACTTGCATATAGGATTATATCTAATAAAAAAGCATTAGAAAATCATCCATGCTTTGAA
>SVQP01000030.1 GCA_015065285.1 Oscillospiraceae bacterium
GCTGTGGCTTTCATACGTAAAACCCAAACAAAAACAGCCGTAGGGGCGATCAGTGATCGCCCGCACCTACGGCAATTACTATTTGAAAGTATTGGTTTTTGATAATTTTACCGTTATTTACGCAGCCCGATTGGCAAGTGCTTTTTTATTTCAGCCTCGGATTCAATCGAAGGCTTTTCCAATAGCGGTTCATAAGAAGCGATACGTTTGCCACGGTCTGCTTGAATTTGAATTTTTCCGAGTGCTTGGTGAAATAGGGCGAGGGCATATCCGAGAGCGTCAGGGGTGCGTAAAAATGTCCCTCGTAGATCTTGTAGCGTGCAAGATTGCGCGCAAGTCCGCGGATCGAATAAAAACGGTCAGATGAGATATTGGCGCCGGTCATGGAAATCAGCTCGGTTGCGAAATCCACGCAGGTGTGGCATTTTTCAAGCGCCACGCTGCGGCGGAACAAAAAGGTCAGCGCGCTGATGTAGTTGTATACGTAATCGTGCTCCTTTTCCACGTAGCCCGCAATGTGCTCGCTGATGGCGGCATACTGCTCGTCGGTTACGGGAATGGCACAGATCTGTACCGTGGCAGCCGTGCTGCGGCGCAGATATCGCTCGGGTGTTTCCACCACAAAGCCACCGCAGAAGGGGGTATCCTCATAGCGACGCGCGAATGAATAAAGCGTTTGCAGATTGCCATCCAGCGAGATGGATACGTGATTGTAGCGATGGCGCGTCATGGCGCGGATGCACTTGGCAATGATATATTGCGTGGAAGAAAACACGACGTAAACGTATTTTGGGGATTCTGCCATAAGGACCTCCTTTCACAGAATTTGGCGTTTAGCCGAACGGGAATCGAACCAAGTTGGTTTTGACGTGCAGATTTCTCCGATTCCTGCATCTTTCCCCTTGGACATATTGCCTATATGCCCTGCGGGAAAAGCTTTTGGACTCGAATAAATCTGCTGCGTCAAAACTGCTCGCACCCGCCGGCGAATGCATTTTTGATAGATTTTGGTGTGATTTTGCGCAGCAAGATACAAATCTTGCAAGCGAAAGCGCGCCGAAAGATGCGAAAATGCATCGTCGTCGGGCAATTCGGTTCGACTCCCGTTCGGCTAGAGGTTACAATAAATTATAAAACATGATAATGCCGATCAGATTGGTTGCCAGATTGGATGCCATGTGTACAAACCAGGAGGGCAACAGGCTTTTGGTTTTGTGGTTGAGAAAGGCGAAGATGCAGCCGCCGATTGCCATGCCAAGCAGTGCCAGTGCGAAAATGAAGGGCGAGAGCCAGCCATCCATAAACGCGATGTGGTAGGCAGAGAACAGCAGCGAGCTTGCAATATAGGCAAAGGGCGTGCCCAGCGGCAGCATGCAGAAAAAGCAAAAGCCGCGGAAGAAAAATTCCTCCAAAAGGGAATTGACGAGCGCGATATAAAGCGCCACGAATACGAAATTCTCGCGCGTCACGCCCGCATCCGAGGTCACCGAATCGGTGATGGAAGAAAAATCAATAAAGCCGCGCAGCGCAAAAAATGCGATCATGATCACGGCAAACACGCCGCCCGCCAACGGCAGAGCCAATGCAAGGTGCTTCTTTTCAAGCGAGAACAGCTGACGCGCGGACAGCGACTTGGTGCAAAGCAGGTATATGACGGGAACAGCGCCGAACAGCACCAGCTTGATCGCGCTCTTGACTGCATAAGGGGGAGAGAGAATGGCATCCACCAAGCCCATGCATACGCAAAGCAACAGCGAAATCCCCAGCACGATCAGGGCATTGCGCTTTGATTTTTCCATCATGCCACCTCTTTTCTGATTTCGGTGCATATTATACCATAACAAAACGCACCCGTCAAGGACTTTTGCGTCGAATTAAGAAAACCTTCAGGATTGTGAATTTTGTGTGATGCTATAAAAGAACCGAAATCCTTGGATTTCGGTTCTTTTTCTTATGCCGTGACAATGCTGTCAGCCTTTTGCAAGCCAAGCTTTTTGACAGCGTCCTCGCGCATTTTGTATTTGAGGATCTTACCTGCCGCATTCATGGGGAAGGAATCCACAAAGTCGATATACTTGGGTACCTTATGGCGTGCCATGTGATCCAGAATATATCCCTTCATTTCCTTTTCGGTCATGCTCTCGCCCTCCTTGAGGATGATGCAAGCCATGATCTCCTCACCGTACTGCTCGTCGGGCACGCCGATGACCTGTACGTCCTTGACCTTGGGATGGGTATAGATGAATTCCTCAATCTCCTTGGGGTAAATGTTCTCACCGCCGCGGATGATCATATCCTTGAGTCTGCCCGTGATGCGGAAGTTGCCCTCCTCGGTCATGGCAGCAAGGTCACCCGTGTGCAGCCAGCCTTCCGCATCGATTGCGGCAGCGGTTGCGCGGGGCATTTTGTAATAGCCCTTCATGATGTTGTAGCCGCGTGCGACAAATTCACCGTTCTGACCCACGGGCATTTCCTCACCCGTTTCGGGGTCAACCACCTTGCACTCGATCTCGGGCAGCGCTCTGCCAACCGTGCCCACGCGGACCTCAAGAGAATCATCGGTGGAGGACATGGTACAGCCGGGGGATGCCTCGGTCTGACCGTATACAATAGTGATCTCGCTCATGTGCATCTTATCCACCACGTCACGCATGACAGAGATGGGGCAGGGGCTGCCTGCCATGATGCCGGTGCGCACGTGCGAGAAATCGGTCTTGGCAAAATCGGGGTGCTCCAAAAGTGCAATAAACATGGTGGGCACACCGTGGAAGGCGGTGATGCGCTCCTGATGGATGCAGGCAAGCGCGGGGCGCGGAGAAAAATAGGGCAGCGGATAAACCGAGGCACCGTGCGTCATAGCCGCGGTCATGGAAAGCACCATGCCAAAGCAGTGGAACATGGGCACCTGGATCATCATACGGTCTGCCGTGGAGAGATCCATGCGGTCACCGATGCACTTGCCGTTGTTGACAATGTTGTAGTGCGTCAGCATAACGCCCTTTGGGAATCCCGTGGTGCCCGAGGTGTACTGCATATTGCACACGTCGTGCGGAGAAACGGCGGCAGCCAGACGTGCAAGCTCCTCGCGAGGGGTGTTTTTGGCATAGCTCATGGCACTCTCCCAAGTCAAAGCGCCCGGCTGTTCAAAGCCGCAGGTGATCACGCGGCGCAAAAACGGCAGTCTCTTGCAGTGCAAGGGCTCGCCTGCCTGCGTGCTCTCCAGCTCGGGGCAAAGCTCGCGGATGATCTGGCGATAGTTGGAGTCTCTGTAGCCGTCGATCATGATCAGCGTATGGGTATCCGACTGGCGCAGCAGATATTCTGCCTCGTGGATCTTATACGCGGTATTCATGGTGACCAGCACGCCGCCGATCTTGGTGACCGCCCAGAATGCAATATACCATTCGGGGATGTTGGTTGCCCAGACCGCCACGTGAGAGCCGGGACGAACGCCCAGCGAGATCAGCGCACGCGCGCACTTGTCCACGTCGCGGCGGAACTGCGCGTAGGTGCGGGTATAGTTCAGAGTTGTGTACTTAAAGGCATATTGGTCGGGGAACAGCTCTGCCATGCGATCCAGTACCTGCGAGAAGGTCATGTCGATCAAGGTATCCTTTTTCCAGACGAATTTGCCGGTATGCGTCTTGTTATCATAGAGGTGATCCGCCGCGCGCGAGGTATCCGCAAAGCGCTCCATGTAGGTGGAGAACTGGGTCAGAATGATCTCGGGATCGGCAAGATCGGGAATCCAGTCGGGATCCCACTCAAGGGATACAAAGCCGTCGTAATTGACCGAGGAAAGCGCGCGAACAAGGTCCTCTGTGGGGAGGTCGCCCTCGCCCATAAAGCAGTATTCGCCGTTCTTGGAGTCGCGGACGTGCACGTGCTTGACGTACGCGCCCAGATTGGTAATGGTAGTTTCGGGGGATTCCTTGGCTTCAATGCAGGTGTTGTACATATCCCACAAAGCGCCCAGGCTATCGCTTGCAAAGCGGTTGAGGATCTGGCGCAGGTTCTCGGTATTGGCAAAGCAGCCTGCGGTCTCCAAAAGCAGCGTCACGCCCATCTGCTCGGCATAAGGGAGCAGGGGAGCGATATTGGCGCAAACCGTATCAAAGCAATCGGTGCCGTCGGTGCGGGTATGCACGCGCACAAAGGGGGTGCGGAAGGCAGCGGCACGCTCGATGTATTCGCGCAGCGTTTGCACGCAGCCCGAAGAATCGGGATCCGAAATATCAGCAGAGGTATCAAAGCAGACGGGGGTGATGTGATTGTCGATCAGCGTGTGCGTGGTGCTTCTTGCATTTGCCACGTCAAAGGGCTGACCGGGCGCGCCCAGCGTGTCTGCCACGTCGTAAAGCTCCAGTCCCTGCATGCCCGTTGCTTCGCAAAGCGCAAGCAGATCGGCATAGGAGCAGGACGACCATTTACGGTTGGAAAACGAAAGCTTCACGCGCGTCCCTCCTCGTAAACGATCTTATTGAGCGCGTCAAGATATGCGCGGATCGACGCGCCGATGATGTCGGTGGAGATGCCTTGCCCTGCAATCAGCTTATCTTCAAAGCGCAGCTTGACCAGAGCAGAGCCCACAGCCTCGCGACCCTCGGTCACGGCATGGATCTGGAAATCGTCCAGCTCGTAGTGGTGACCAACGATCTGCTCCAGTGCCTTGAAGGCAGCGTCGATCGGACCGTCGCCAAGCGAGATTGCTTGCAGCGTCTTATCTCCCTTTTCCACCGTGATATGCGCGGAGGATTGAAAGGTGTTTCCGCTGTTGGTTACGTAGGTGATCAGGCGGTAGGTGGAGGGCACCTGCATGGCAACAGCTGCCACAATGGTGTCCAGCTCGCGCGTGCCGATCGGTTTATTGGCAGCGATTCGCTTGAATTCCTCAAATACGCGGTTGGAATCCTCGGTAGAGAGCGAATATCCCAGCTTTGCCACCTCTGCAAGGACTGCGTGCTTGTCGGTTGCGGCATCCAGCATTACGCCCTCGCCCTCGTTTGCGGGCATGAGCATGGTCTTGCTGCCGGGCTTTTGCTCAAACAGCCCGGAAGCACTCTTGGCGCAGCTCTTTGCCTCGGTATACAGCACGGAGGTGCTCACGCCCAGTGCCTCTTCTCTTTGCGAGAGAATTGCCAGAACCGTTGCAGTATTGGGGGCTTGCTTGCCTGCGCAGCAAACGTTGATCTGCGCAATGCCGGTCTGCAGTGCCTCCAGCGAGGTAGCCAGCGCAAGTCCGCACGCATCCGAGCAGTGCAGACCCAGCTTGACGTTCTCCAGCGCGGGAAGGTCGCTCTCAAGCTTTTGAATGAATGCGATCATCTCACCGGGCAGCGCATAGCCCTCGGGATCGCACAGCGTAACCGTGTCAGCGCCTGCTTCGATGGCAGCAGCGATGCAGCCGGTCAGAATGGCATAGTCGCTGCGCATGGTGTCTTGGGCAACAAACTCCACACTGTCGCACAGTGCGCGCGCGGCAGCGATGCCGTTTTTGACCGTATCAATGGCGCCGGCAGGCTTTAAGTGATAGAAAAACTCCAGCTGTGCCTGAGACATAGGCAGAGCGAGCGCAAGCTTTTTGTGCTTGGCGGTGGCTATCGAAGCATACACCTCGGCTGCATCCGAGCCATCGGGCAAAACGTGTGCGCAGAGCACCGAATCGGTCACCACGGACGCCACGGTGCGCGCCAGCAGTGCATCTGCCTTGTGGTTTTTCATCAGCGGCAGCGTGATCTGCGAGACATTCATTTTTCCAAGCAGTCTTGCTGCCTGCACCTTTTCGCGGAAGGAGAGCACGTCGCTCGCTTCCTTGGTACAAAGAGTGATATCGTTAATAATGAGATTGCGCATGATGGTGTTTCTCCACGTAATCAGATTTCGTAAGTCCAGCCCTTGTTGTCAGCGATCTTGCCCCACTGAATACCGGTCAGGGTATCGTAAAGGGTTTGTGTCACGGTGCCGATCTTGCCGCCGTTGACGGTATAGCATACGTCACCGTAGCGAAGCTCACCGATGGGGGAAACCACGGCAGCGGTGCCTGTGCCCCAAGCCTCCTCAAGCGTGCCGTTTTCCATAGCGGCAAACAGCTCGTCAACGCTCAGGCGGCGCTCGGAAACGGTGTAGCCCATATCCGAAAGCACCTCAATGCAGGATTTTCTGGTAATACCGGGCAGGATGGAGCCGGAAAGTGCGGGGGTGACGATCTCACCGTTGATCTTGAACATGACGTTCATCGCACCAACCTCTTCGATGTACTTGCGCTCAACACCGTCAAGCCACAGCACCTGAGAGTAGCCCTGCTTTTCAGCCTTGTCGCCCGCTCTTGTGCTGGCAGCATAGTTGCCGCCGCACTTGATGTGACCCGTGCCGCCCTTGACTGCGCGGACGTCCTCACCCTCGATCATGATCTTGACCGGGTTGATACCTTCCTTGTAGTAAGAGCCGCTGGGGGATGCGATGATCATAAATACCGCCTCGTTGACGCCGTGTACGCCAAGGTAGGGGTCGTTACCAAACATGAAGGGGCGGATGTAGAGCGAGGTGCCCTCGGTCTTGGGAACCCAAGCCTGCTCGTGGCAAATAAACTCGGTGTAGCACTGCAGCGCATCCTCTTCGGGGATGGTGGGCAGGCAAAGTCTTTCTGCCGATACGTTCATGCGGCGGATGTTTTCCAAGGGACGGAACAGCTGTACCTTGCCGTCAGACAGGCGGCGGTAGGCCTTCAAGCCCTCAAAGATCTCCGCACCGTAGTGCAGAACGGTGGATGCGGGGTGCAGGGAAATGTTGCCAAAGGGCACGATTCTGGCATCATGCCAGCCCTGCTCCTTATTATAGTCCATGATAAACATGTGGTTGGTAAAATAGCGACCAAAGCCCAGTTTGCTCTCCTCGGGGAGCTCCCAGGTCTTATCGTTTTCAATGATCTTGATATCCAACATGATTCCTATCTCCTTATTGATAATCGTAGCCCAGCTTGATAGCGTTCAGATTCTGCTCGATCAGGTTGGCTCTCTTGGCACTGACCACCTTAGCCATAGCAGCCTCCAGGTAATCCATGCCGATCTCGGGGCACTCACGCAGCACCTTGCCGAGAATGATCATATTTGCCAGCGTGGGGATGCCCATTTCGTTGGCGATCTGGGTAGCGGGTACGTAGAAAGCATCCACGTCGTCGCGTGCGATCTTGCGCGTGATCAGCGTGCTGTCCACAAAGATCTTGCCACCGGGAACCACTGCATCCTCGTACTTGTCAAGCGAGGGCAAGTTCATGGCAACCAGACAGTCGGGCTTTGCCACGATGGGCGAGCCGACGGGCGTATCGCTGATGATAATGGAGCAGTTGGCGGTGCCGCCACGCATTTCGGGGCCGTAGGAGGGCAGCCAGCTGACCTGCTTGTCAGCAATCAGACCCTGATACGCTACGATCTTGCCAAGGAACAAAACGCCCTGACCGCCAAAGCCGGCGATCAACATCTGTAAAGTTTTCATACCTGTGCGTCCTCCTTTGCTGCAGCGTCGCGGTCACGGTAAACGCCCAGAGGATAATAGGGCAACATATTCTCATTTGCCCACTGCATTGCCTTTTCGGGCGTCATACCCCAGTTGGTCGGGCAGGTAGAGATCACCTCAACCAGCGAAAAGCCCTTACCGTCGATCTGGTTTTGGAATGCCTTGAGGATCGCCTTCTTTGCTTTGCGGATGCCTGCTACGCTGGTCACAGCCACGCGCTCGATATACTGCGGACCTTCCAGCTGGGAGAGCATTTCGGAAACCTTGACGGGATAGCCGCAATGTGCGGTGTCTCTGCCGTAGGGAGAGGTCTGGGTGACCTGACCGGGCAGCGAGGTGGGTGCCATCTGACCGCCGGTCATGCCGTAGATGGCGTTGTTGATAAAGATGACCGTAATATTTTCGTTGCGGGCTGCTGCGTGAACCGTTTCTGCCATACCGATCGAGGCAAGGTCACCGTCACCCTGATAAGTAAATACGATGGAATCGGGATTTGCGCGCTTGATACCGGTTGCCACGGCGGGAGCACGGCCGTGTGCCGCCTCAACCATGTCGCAATTGAAGTAGTTGTAAGCCATAACCGAGCAACCGACGGGAGCGATACCGACCGTGTTTCCCTCGATGCCAAGCTCATCCATGACCTCTGCAACCAGTCTGTGCACGATACCGTGCGTGCAACCGGGGCAGTAGTGCATGGTCATATCCGCCAGTGCATGCGGTCTTTTGAAAACTACCATGATCAGTTACCTCCTGCGATTTTTTCAATGCTCTCGAGCACCTGCTCGGGAGAGGGGATCATACCGCCCGCTCTGTTGCACAGATATACGGGACGGATGCACTCCTCGGCAAGACGCACGTCGTCGATCATCTGACCCATGGAGAGCTCCACGGACAAGAATGCCTTGACCTGATCGGCAGCCTTGCGGAATGCCTTTTTGGGGAAGGGCCAGAGCGTGATGGGACGGATCATGCCCACCTTGATGCCCTTTTCTCTTGCTGCCATAATGGCATTTTTGGATACGCGCGCTGCAATGCCGAAGGCGGCGATGCAGATCTCTGCGTCATCCATCATGAATTCCTCGTACATGACCTCATTCTCTTGGATATAGCGATAGCGCTCGAAGCGGTCAAAGTTCTGCATCTCCAGCTCCTCGGGAACCAAAGAGAGCGAGTTGACGATATTGTGCTTGCGTGCAAGCTTGGTGCCGGTGACCGCCCAAGGCTTTTCCACCACGGTGGGCTTGATATCGGAAAGGGAAACCGGCTCCATCATCTGACCCATGGTGCCGTCTGCTAAGATCATGGAGGTCATGCGGTATTTATCGGCAAGGTCAAAGCCCTTGACGGTCAGCTCTGCCATTTCCTGAACCGAGCTGGGCGCCAGCACGATCAGGTGGAAGTCACCGTGACCGCAGGAGCGGGTTGCCTGAAAATAGTCGGACTGAGAGGGCTGAATACCGCCAAGACCGGGGCCGCCGCGCTGTACGTTGACGATCAGTGCGGGCAGATCTGCACCTGCAAGGTAGGAAATGCCCTCGCTCTTGAGCGAGATTCCGGGGGAGGACGAGGAGGTCATGACTCTCTTGCCTGCGGCAGAAACACCGTAGACCATATTGATAGCAGCGATCTCACTCTCTGCCTGCAAGAAGCAGCCGCCAATCTTGGGCATTTTCTTTGCCATATAAGCAGCGATCTCGGTCTGGGGGGTGATGGGGTAGCCGAAATAATGACGGCAGCCTGCCATAATGGCAGCCTCGGCAATGGCTTCATTGCCTTTCATAAGTACCTTATCAGACATGATATAATCCTCCTTTTCTCAGCGTTCCACCGTGATCACGCAGTCGGGGCAGATGAGTGCGCAGTTGGCACAGCCCACGCATGCGGACATATCGGTGATCTCGGCAGGGCAGTGGCCCTTGGAGTTGATCTGATCCTTTGCAATCTGCAAAAGCTTTTTGGGGCAGTTTGCTACGCAAAGCCCGCAGCCCTTGCATCTTTCGGCGTCAATGGTTAATTTAGCCATAATGGGGTCCTCCGTAAATGTGTATCAATAATATTTTTTCTGCAGTGTAATAGGGAAGGGGCAGGGTACCTTATCAGAGAGCGCGTCGTCGAGTCTTTGCTCGTAAGCGGTCATGATCAGGGGAAGCCCCGAGAGCTCGCAGAGCTTTTGCACGTAATCCTGCGAGGCAAGCACCGTGTCGGCATCTGTAAAATCACCGAGGTGCGAGTTGTTTGCAATTGCGGTCACGGGCAGCTTACATGCGATTTCAATCTCGCGCAGCACCTCAAGGGCGTCCTCGGGGGTGGGCGTGAGCGCGCGATGTGCGTTTGCCACAAAGATCATCTCATAGTCGTTTTCCTCGCGGATCATGGGCACGTATCTGCCCAGCGCCACCGCACCGCGGTCGTCACCGCCCACGTCCAGCACGGCATAAGCATCGCGGTGCTCAAAAATGCCGTAAAACGAAGCGGGCATGGCGGGCGCGTCCAGATTGGTGTTGGCGTATGGCGAGGAGAGCGTTTTGATGCCGAGTGCGGCAAGCTCCGCTTCGCTGTCCTTGGAGCGGAAATAGGGGTTGACGATATCCATATCTGCCAGCACGACCGCCTTACCCTGCCTGTGTAAGTGCGTCGCATAGTTGACTGCCAGATTGGTTTTTCCGCTGCCGTAGTGACCGACAAAGAGTGTGATGCGGGATTGCTTGATCACAGCTTGTTACGAATGATCTTTCCGCTTGTTGTTTTGGGCAGGCTGTCGCAGAAGACCACGATTCTGGGATATTTATAGGGAGCGGTACGCGACTTGACGTACTGCTGGATCTCTTTTTTGAGCTCCTCGCTGGGCTGCTTGCCGCCCGTGAGCACAATGCTCGCCTTGACCACCTGACCGCGAATTTCGTCAGGAGCGGCGCTGACACCGCATTCCAGCACGTAGGGCAGCTCCATAATGACCGACTCGATCTCGAAGGGCCCTATGCGGTAGCCGGACGACTTGATGACGTCATCCACGCGACCGACGTACCAGTAGTAGCCGTCCTCATCGCGCCATGCCACGTCACCGGTGTGATAGTAGCCGTCGTGCCATACCTCTGCGGTCTTGTCGGGCATGTTATAGTAGCCTTGGAACAAGCCGTTGGGATGCTCCTTATCGGTGCGAATGACGATCTCGCCACTCTCACCAACGTCCACGGGATTGCCGTCCGCATCCACAATGCTGACGTCGTACAGCGGAACGGGCTTACCCATTGAGCCGATCTTGGGCGTCATGCCGACCAGGTTACCGATGACCAAGGTGGTCTCGGACTGACCAAAGCCCTCCATCAGGGAAAGTCCGGTCAGCTCCTTGAAGCGGTGGTAGACCTCGGGGTTGAGTGCCTCGCCCGCAATTGCCGCGTGCTTGACCGAGGAAAGATCGTACTTGGAAAGATCCTGCTTGATCATCATGCGGTACATGGTGGGGGGAGCACAGAAGGTGGTAATACCGTATTTTGCAAACATGGGAAGAATGACGGATGCGTCGAAGCGGTCAAAGTCGTAAACGAAGGTTGCACCCTCGCACAGCCACTGACCGTACATCTTACCCCACATCGCCTTTGCCCAACCGGTATCCGAAATGGTCAGGTGCAAGCCCTCGGGGTCAACGCAATGCCAATACTTGGCGGTATGGAAATGACCCAGCGCGTATTTGTAGCTGTGCGCTGCGATCTTGGGATAGCCTGTGGTACCGGACGTGAAGAACATCAGCATCAGATCGTCACCGCCGGGCGCGTTTTCGTCGCGCTCCCACTTGCCGCTGAACAGTGAATATTCGCTGTCAAAGTCGCGCCAGCCCTCTCTCTTGCCGCCAACCAGGATCTTGGTGGTCAGCGTGGGAGATTCATGCTCTGCAAGCTCCACCTGATGCGCCACGTCACCGTCTGCCGTGCAGATGATGGCACTGACGCCTGCTGCCGAGAAGCGGTAGGAAAGATCGTGCTCCTGCAGCTGATTGGTTGCGGGAATGGCAATGGCACCGATCTTGTGCAGCGCCAGCATGGAGAACCAGAACTGGTAGTGGCGCTTGAGGATCAGCATGACGCGGTCGCCTCTCTTGATGCCAAGAGACTTGAAATAGTTGGCGCACTGGGAAGAGGCGCGCTTGATATCGCCAAACGAGAATCTGCGCTCGGTCATATCGCCTGCTACGTGCAGCATAGCCAGCTTATCAGGCTTTTCGCGACCCAGCGTATCGATAATATCAAATGCAAAGTTGAAGCGATCGGTGTTTTTGAAGGAAAGAGACTTGAGAATGCCGTTGTCGTCCTCCACGGTATCCACAAAATTGTGGTATACGCGCTTCTGATCGTCGCGCACCGGCAGCGTGGGAGCGGAGCCGGTCTCAACCGCTTTGATCTGCTCGGCAGCATCGGGGTCAAGTACGATGGCATAGAAGGTGCAGTCCTTACCGCCCACGGCAATCATACCGTGCGGAGTGGAGGAGTCGTAATAAATGGTATCGCCCGCGCTCAGAATCTCGGTGTGGTCACCCACCTGAACCTTCAGGCGTCCGTCAATGACAATGTCACATTCCTGACCCTGGTGGCTGGTCAGCGCGATAGGCTGATTTTCCGCCTCCTCACTGTAGGTGCAGCGCACGAACAGGGGCTCTGCGATTCTGTTTTTGAAGGTGTATGCCATATTGTAATACACCATGCCGTGCGCCTGCTCGATCTTCTGACCCGCACCGCGACGTGTCAGGGTGTAGGTCTGCAGCCTGGGGGCGGAGCCTTCAATGATCTCGGTCACGTCCACGCCCAGCACCTGCGCGCAGCGGTAGATAAAGGCGAAGTTGAGGTCGCGTTTACCTGCCTCGCAATCCAGGTATTCCTGCGTGGAAACACCGGCTGCGTTTGCCATGTATTCGATGCTCAGACCCTCGATCTCGCGCAGCTCGCGGATACGCGCCGCCATCTCTATGATCTTTTGTTCAAGTCCTGTCAGATTGCTCATGTTGGTAATCTTCTCCTTGTTTTTTGGTTGGGCTCCGGGAAAAAGCATGCCCGTCTCAAGCATGATCTTGAGACGGGCACAGATATGTCCGCGGTACCACTCAAATTGCGCCGATGGGCGCCACTTTACGGATGCTTTTTTGCATCCAAAGCCTTAACGCGGCTATGCTCGGAGGGCTTTACTGACCGCACGGGCGTTCCTCCCTCGGCTCGGAAATCAGATCGCATGGATTCACTGTCGGCTCGCACCTGCCGCCGACTCTCTGAAAATGAATTTCCCTTGCGAATTTTTCGTCATTGCCTTTCAAGAAATTACCTATAATTATATCATAGTTGCTATGATGTGTCAAGGTTTTTTCGCAAGATTCATTTGGTAATGTTGCAAAAAATACCCATAAAAATCAAAGCTTATTTCGGATAATTTTACCGCTGATGGTCTTGGGCAGCTCGTCTCTGAACACCACGATACGGGGGTACTTATAGGGAGCGGTGTGCGTCTTGACGTAATCCTGAATTTCTTTCTTGAGTGCGTCGGAGGGCTCGGTGCCCTTGGTCAGCACAATGCTTGCCTTGACAACCTGACCGCGGATCTCATCCGGCTCTGCGCTGACGCCGCATTCCAGCACGTAGGGCAGCTCCATGATCACGGACTCAATCTCGAACGGACCGATGCGGTAGCCGGACGACTTGATGACGTCGTCGATACGACCGACGAACCAGAGATAGCCGTCCTCGTCCATGCTTGCCTGGTCGCCCGTATGGTAATAACCGTCGTGCCATACGTCGCGGGTTTTTTCCTCATCCTGATAGTAGCCGATGAACAAGCCGCAGGGAACCGAATCCTTGACGCGGATGCAGATCTCGCCCGTATCACCGGTGGGGCAGGGATTGCCGTCGGGATCCAGCAGCACAACGTCGTAAAGGGGGCTGGGTCTGCCCATAGAGCCGATCTTGGGGGTGGTGCCCACAAAGTTGGCAATGGACAGCGTGGTTTCGGTCTGACCGAAGCCTTCCATGATGGTAAGTCCCGTTGCCTTTTTGAACTGGATCGAGACCTCGGGGTTGAGCGCCTCACCCGCAGTGGTGGCGTACTTGATCGAGGAAAGATCGTACTTGGAAAGATCCTCCTTGATAAAGAAACGGTACATGGTGGGGGGAGCACAGAAGGTGGTAATGCCGTACTTGGCAAACATAGGCAGAATATCCTCGGAACGGAATCTGTCAAAGTCGTAGGTAAAGGTCGCAGCCTCGCACAGCCACTGACCGTACAGCTTGCCCCAGAGCGCCTTGCCCCAGCCGGTATCTGAAATGGTGAAGTGTAAGCCGCCCTGCTGCACGTTATGCCAATGCTTTGCGGTGGGGTAGTGACCCAGCGCATACTTGTAGGAGTGGGTTGCGATACGGGGATAACCGGTCGTGCCCGAGGTGAACAGCATCAGCATGGGATCGTTGCCGCAAGGAGTATTCTCGGTGCGGAAATAGTGCGTGCTGAAGCGCTCCATCTCTACGTTGAAATCATGCCAGCCGGGCTTTTTGCCGCCAACTAAGATCTTGCACATATCCGGGTAATCCGCAGCAGCCTTTTCGGCTTCGGAGGAAACCTCGCCGTCCGCGGTGCAAACGATCGCCTTGACGCCCGCTGCTTTATATCTGTAAGTGAAATCGTGCTCTACGAGCTGATTGGTTGCGGGGATGGCGATGGCACCGATCTTGTGCAGTGCCAGCATGCAGAACCAGAACTGATAATGGCGCTTGAGCACCAGCATGACCGTGTCGCCCTTCTTGATGCCGAGCGATTCGAAATAGTTGGCGGTCTTAGCCGAGTATTTCTTCATATCGCTGAACGTGAATTTGCGGTCGCTCTTGTCGTTTGCCACCCACATCATAGCCAGCTTGTCGGGCGTTTTTTGCGCAATGGCGTCCACGCAGTCAAAGGCGAAGTTGAACTTATCCTCGTTCTTGAACTTGATGCCGTTGAACACGCCGTGCTCGTCGTAATAAGACTCGATAAAATTGTCCGCAACCGTGGCGGTGCTGCCCTCAACGGGTGCTGCCTTGACAGGGGTGAAGGGTACCTCGGGGTATTCCTCGCTGACAAGACCGTCCTGCGGATTGAGCACAACTGCATGGAATTCGCAGCCGCCCTCGCTGACCGCGATCATACCGTGGGGGATCAAGCTGTTGTAGAAGATGGAGTCACCCTCGTGCAGCACGTCGACGTGGTTGCCGACCTGTACCTTGAGCGAGCCCTTGACGATCACGTCAAATTCCTGACCGTTATGCGAGCTGAGCTTGATGGGCGCATTCTGCTCCTCGGGGATGTACGGGAATTTTACCAGGAAGGGCTCAGCCAGCTTATCCTTGAATTTCGGGGCTAAGTTATTGTATTCAACGCCGTGCTGCTTGAGAATCTTCAAGCCGTCACCGCGTCTGGTAATGGCAAAGGAGGTCAGCGTGGTGCTTCGACCCTCCAGAAGGTCGACTACCTCGACGTCACACGCCTTGGCACACTTGTAAATAAAGGTGAAGCTGAAGTCGGTCTCGCCCTGCTCAAGCAGCAGATAGTCCTCGACCGATACGCCGGTCAACTTAGCAAGCTGTGCAGGAGTATAGCCCTTGGCTTCTCGCAGATCCTTGATTCTCCCTGCAACTTCCTTCAAACTGTAATCCATTTTGTGATCTCCTTTCGCTCCCCGACGGCTTTGCCGTTCGGGCTTGATAAAACAAAAAACCCGTCTCAAAAGAAAACCTTTGAGACGAGAAAAAACTCGCGGTACCACTCAAATTATACCCATAAAGGGTATCACTCAGCGGGGCACATGACCCCCGTGCACACTAACGCGGTGCCGTGTCGGATCGTCCTACCTATCGAACGATCGGCTCGAAAGTGATGGGGAACGGTCTGTCTTGCAACGGCTCTCACCAAACGCCGCTTCTCTGTGCCAATCCTTGACTGTCCCGTCTTTGTCATAGCCTTTGAAAATTTGCACTCATTATAGCAAACTAAAATGGGCTTGTCAAGTACTTTGCACAAAAAAATCTGCAAAAATTTCACAAAACATACAAAAGAACGGAAAGAAAGTGCAAAATACTGCCTGCCAGCACAAACAGATGAAAAACCGAGTGCACGTAGGTGTGCAGTTTGCCAAAGCCAAAGATCACTGCTCCCAGCGTATAAGCCGCGCCTCCCGCCAGCAAAAGGGCTATGCCACCCGCAGGCACGGCTTGACACAGCACGTCAAAGGAAAAGGTGATGCACCAGCCCATACAGAGGTACAGGATCATGGAAAGCGCGCGGAATTTTTGCAGATCCAGCGCGCAAAGCGTTATGCCGATGGCGGCAAGCCCCCAGACCACCCCGAAATAGACCCAACCCAGCACGGGGCGTACGCTCCTGACGGCACACAGCGAAAAGGGCGTGTAGGTGCCCGCGATCAGCAAAAAGATGGCGCAGTGATCCAGCACGCGGAACACGCGCTTTGCGACTGCGCGCGCAGGAAGCCCGTGGTAGATGCTGGAGACTGAGTAAAGCAAAATCATACATACGCCGAACACAGCGCTGCTGACAATGCCGGCTGCGTTCTGTGACAGCGCGCTCTTTGTCACGCAAAGCACAAGGGCTGCTATACCGAGCGCACCGCCCGCTGCGTGCGAGATCATATTGAAGAGCTCCTCGCCCTTGGTATAGGAAGGCAGGCTGATTCTTTCCCAAATCGTGCTTTTCATCAATAATAAACCCTTTCAGCCCTTGACCCGGGGCAATTGTTTTGGTATAATAAAACAGAATATGAGCAAACGGAGAAAACGAATACAATGATTACAGTCAATAACCTTTCTTTTCAGTTTGGCGGACAGGTGCTGTTCAAGGACGTCAATCTGAAATTCACGCCCGGAAACTGCTATGGTGTCATTGGCGCCAACGGTGCGGGCAAGTCCACCTTCTTGAAGCTGCTGTGCGGCACGTTGGAGCCCACGCACGGAGACATCAGCATTCCTGCCGATGCGCGCATGTCGGTGCTGGGTCAGGATCACTTTGCCTTTGACGAGTACAGCGTGCTGGATACCGTGATTATGGGCAACCGTCGTCTGTATGACGTCCGGAAGGAAAAGGACGCGATATACGAAAAAGAAGATTTCTCGGATGAGGACGGTGTGCGCGCCTCTGAGCTGGAGGCAGAGTATGCCGAGCTTGGCGGCTGGGAGAGCGAATCGGATGCCTCCAAGCTTTTGCAGGGGCTGGGACTGGACGAGTCCTGCCTTTGGGAAAGCATGGCGGATATGAACGAAAAGGACAAGATCAAGATCCTTTTGGCGCAGGCGCTGTTCGGAAATCCCGATATCATACTGCTGGACGAGCCGACCAACGGTCTGGATCTGGACGCGGTTGCGTGGCTGGAGGATTTCCTTGCCGACTATTTTGGCACGGTGCTTGTGGTCTCGCACGACCGTCATTTTCTCAACGACGTGTGCACCAACATCGTGGACATTGACTACGGTGCGATCCGCATGTTTGTGGGCAACTATGAATTCTGGTACGAATCCTCGCAGCTCATGCAGCGCATGATCAAGAATCAAAACAAAAAGGCTGAGGAAAAGATTGCCGAGCTGCAGGCGTTTATCTCGCGCTTCTCGGCTAACAAATCCAAATCTCGTCAGGCAACCTCGCGCCGCAAGCTGCTGGACAAGCTGACCGTGTACGAGCTGCCGGTCTCCTCGCGTCGCTATCCCTTTATCGGATTTTCGATGGACAGAGAGCCGGGTAAGGACATTCTCAGCGTCAAGGAGCTGACCAAAACGCAAAACGGCAAGGTGCTGTTCAAGGATCTCTCCTTTATGGTAAATAAGGGAGACAAGATTGCCTTTGTGGGCAACGAGATGGCGATCACTGCCTTGTTCCGCGTTCTGATGGAGGAGGACGAGGCGGACAGCGGCAGCTACAAGTGGGGCGTGAGCATTTCTACCTCCTATTATCCCCACGACAACGGTGACTATTTCAACGGTCATAAGGAAAATATTCTGGACTGGATGCGCCAGTATTCCAAGGATCAGACCGAGAGCTATTTGCGCGGCTTCCTTGGCAGAATGCTGTTCTCGGGTGACAGCGTATACAAAAGCGTGGAGGTCTTGTCGGGCGGTGAGAAGGCAAGGTGCATGTTCTCTCGCATGATGATGTTCGGCTCTAACTTCCTTGTGGTGGATCAACCCACCGACCACCTTGACCTTGAGTCGATTTCCGCGGTCAATGATGGGCTTAGTGATTTCAAAAGTAACATATTGTTTAGTTCTCACGACTATGAAATGGTCAATACCGTGGCAAATCGCATCATAGAGATCCGCGAGGACGGCACGTGGTGCGACCGCACGGGCACCTATGAGGAGTTCATTGAATACAAGCGCGCACAGGGAGGAATTGCATGAGCAAATACCAATACGCACTGTTTGATCTGGACGGCACGCTGACCGACCCGGGCGAGGGCATTACCCGATCGGTGCAGTACGCACTTGCCAAATTCGGAATCAACGTAGAAAACCGCCGGGAGCTTTTTTGCTTCATAGGACCTCCCTTGCACGAGTCCTTTGAGGTTTATTACGGCTTTTCTCGCCCCGATGCCATGAAGGCAGTGGATGCTTACCGCGAATACTACGCAGTCAAGGGCATTTTTGAAAATCTTGTGTACGATGGCATCGGGGAGATGCTGGCAGAGCTGCAGAAAAACGGCGTCAAAATCTGCCTTGCTACCTCCAAGCCCGAGTTTTTTGCCAAGCAGATTTTGGAGCATTTTGAGCTGGATTCCTATTTTACTGCCGTTGCAGGCAGCGAAATGGACGGCACGCGCACCAAAAAGGCTGAGGTGGTCGAGCACGCGCTGATGCTTTTGGGGAATCCGAGCGTCGCGGACTGCGTCATGATCGGAGATCGAGAGCATGACGTGCTGGGAGGCAGCGCGCACGGACTTGATACCGTGGGTGTGCTGTTCGGCTATGGAAATCGCGAGGAATTGGAACGCGCGGGCGCGACGTATATCGCGGCAACGCCTGCCGAAATCGTGAAAATTTTGATTTGAACGTATTGGAGGGAAGATATGAAACTGCAATTTAGCGCATTTGGCAACGTGCACCATACCGGTGAGCTTGCTACCAGATTGGAAAGACAGATCGCACGCCTGGAATCCGATATGTACCTGCCCCCACTGGTGTTTGAAAGCCAGTCTATCGACACCTGGCCGGGCGACTGGGAGGGCAGAGCCATGCTCTCGCAGACCCTGACCGCTATGGCGACCGGGCGCGAGCCGGTGGCATTGGATGCCGCCATGGAAAGACTTGCAAAGGAACTGAACGGCAACGGCTTTTTGGGCAGAAAATTGCCGCATCCGCAGGCGGATGAGCAGCAGCTCTCGGGGCATGGCTGGCTTTTGCGCGCGCTTTGCTCCTATTATGAATACAGAAAATCGGACGTTACGCTGTTTCTGATCGAGGGTGTGGTCAATAATCTGTTTTTGCCCTTGCGCCAAACCTACCGTGAATATCCCACCGACCCTGCGCTTCGCACGGGCGGCGGCGCGGAATCGGGTCACGTATTCGCAACAAGCGGCAATTGGCACCTGTCTACCGACACGGGCTGTGCTTACATTCCGCTGGACGGCTTGAGCCACGCGTATTGCATCTATCCCGAGTCTCCTCTCAAGCAAAGACTTGGTGAGATGATTGAGGAAATGATTGAAAAGTTCCTCTCTCTTGACCCCGTGGGCATGAAGCTGCAGACGCATGCCACGCTGACCGCTACGCGCGGTATTCTGCGCATGTATGAGGCAACCGGAAAGGAGCAGTATCTGCAGGCGGCAAAGCGCATTTTCGATCTGTATCTTGCGCACGGTATGACCGTCAACTACGAGAATCAGAACTGGTTCTTGCGCCCTGAATGGACCGAGCCCTGCGCGGTGGTGGATTCCTTTATGGTGGCATCGCAGCTGTATGCTGCAACTGCACAGGAGCGCTATCTGCCTGTGATCAACCGTATTCTGTATAACGGCATGCTGCGCACGCAAAGAAGCAACGGCGGCTTTGGCTGCGACACCTGCGCGGTGGACGGTGTGCTGGGCACGCACGGCTTTGAGGCTTGGTGGTGCTGCTCCATGCGCGGCGGTGAAGGACTTTCCGCATGTGCGCGTTATGCTTATATGGTAGGCGAAAATGAAATTGTAGTACCTTATATGACCAATTCCGAGGCAGATCTGGAGGTTTCGGGCAAAAAGATCCACGTCAGCTGCAAAACCGAGTATCCTTATGCCTGCCGTGCTGCGTATACTGTTACGGGAGAGACCGAGGGCGTATCTCTTGCGGTCTATCTGCCCGGCAAGGGCTTGTGCCGCTTTGTTCCCGATGAAAACGGCTGCGTCACGATCAGCCACGAGCTGCACGTGCAAAAGGAAAAGCCGGTAACTGCCAAGGCGGGCTACGTGCTGATGCTGGGTGACCTTATGCTGGGCAAGGCGAACGATCCTGCCCCCTTCAAGAATCGGATCATGCGCGACTCTTATGCGGATCTGATCCCGCTTTGTGAGAGCTTTTGGCTGGATGAGACGACGGCGTGCCAAACCAAGCTTCAGGTCGTTTTCAAGGATTGATTGGCAAAGTACACAAAATTTCAACTGCCGGTTTGGCTATGAATACCATCTTGCTCAAAAAAACCGCCCGAGGTTACAAACTGTTAACAATTTGTGCATAATACGGACAAAATATACATGTAACATAATAGGGTAAATATCCGCCTTGCGCGGTAAACACAAAAATATTTTATATGGAGGAAAATTTCTTATGAAGAAGTTTCTTGCAATGCTCGTAGTAGCAGCTATGCTGGCTTCTCTGGGCGCTCTGACTGCTAATGCGGCTGTAGACGCTTCCGAGTGGTCTCCCTTTGGCGAAGTAACTGCTAAGTATGATGCTGATCTGTCCAGCAAGATCACCCTCGACGGTGATGTTTCCGACTGGCAGAACGGCGGTTTCCAGAAGTACGAAATCGACCAGTACAACCTTGACGCTTGGGTTGGCGAAGTTGATGAAAACTGGAAGATCGACATGTGGTTCAGCGCTGACGCTGAATTTTTGTACATCGCGTTCAAGATTTATGATACCGACGTACAGTTCTCTTCCGACAACGGTTATGACCGTGACGCTTTCCAGATCCAGCTCGACTTCAACGGCTGGGCTGCTGAGACCGAAGCTTTCTACAGAGCAGTATTCTACTCCTTCGGCCTGCAGGAAGATGGCACTGTAGACATCACTGTTCAGTGCATCGAGGGTGACGCTGCTTCCACTGTTGACTACACCATGGCTTCCGATGACGAGGAAGAGTGGAGAGAAGGTCACGTTAAGGGCGCTACCAAGAAGGCAGAAGACGGCTCCGGCTGGTATGCTGAATTCGCAATCGCTTGGCAGACTCTGTACAACGACATTTCCAACAAGCTGACCGGCAGCGGTGAAGAGGTTCCCGCTTGGACCGGTGGCTCTGACAAGGTTTCTCTGAACATGCTGGTTTGCTACCTGGATCACGCTACCAACGAAGACGGTACTGATAAAGGTATCCAGGGCGCATGGGGCACTTCCAAGGAGCTGGGCTCTCTGAGCGGCGGCGACGGTTGGGCACCTGAGTTCGCAGGTATGGTTCTGACTCTGGATGGCATGACCGATGTTACTATCGAGTCCACTGAGGCTCCCACCACCGAGGAAAAGACCGAGGCTCCCACTACCGAGGAAAAGACCGAGGAAAAGACCGAGGCTAAGACTGATGCTGAGACCGAAGCTAAGACTGACGCTCCCGAAGGCACCACCGAGGGCAAGAGCGAGAGCAGCTGCAACGGTATCATCGGCGCAGGCGTAATCGTAGCAGTTCTGGCTATGGGCGCATGCGTAGTTGCTAAGAAGAAGGACTAATCTTCTCCTTACATAAGTCGATCTGATCGGCTTGATTCATTGAAAAAATTCCGTGCACCCGTTTTGGGTGCACGGTTTTTTTGTTTGGTAAACAAGCGGCTGCCCAAAGGCGCGTTCTGCCTTTGGGCGGCGTTTACTTTTGTGCGTGTCTGCAAGCGCCTCATACCTGCCGCCATCTCTTTTGTGGAAGGGGGATTGACAAGCGCTCTTGGTTGTGAAGGGAATGGGTGCATCCCCGCCTGCCGGCTCCCGGCTGCGAAAGTCTGACAAGACTTTTTATTTTTTGATACGAGAATTAACGAAACATAGAAAAATAAACAAATAGTAGAATATTGTGCGAAAATCAGGCGTTTTAAAAAATAAATAAAATCAAATGAAAATGTAAACATTGTGTGAACGAACAAAAATGGAATAATTGTAACGTAGGGAAGATTGTCGCAAAAAAATGCAAAATGACGAAAATCCTTACATTTCGTGCAAGAATTTGCGCACTTTATTCGAAAATAGCCTTGTAAAGGAGTGGCTCGGAAACAAATGGCAGGTGCTTGCATATGCTTTGTGGAAAAAGCGTTTTTTGTTGACAAATTAAAGAAAATGTGCTACAATAAAGCATACTATAGGGTACTGGGCTTTGCGAGATGTTTTTGCAATTCCCAACTATAGATATATTATATCGTTAAGGCGCCCGGGTCGGCAAATGTGCCGATAGGGGTTTCACATATCCCGAGTCTTAAAAATCTTTATTTCGGAGGACAAACCAATGAAGCAAACCGCAAAATTCGGTTGCAGATTGCTCGTAGCATTGCTTTGCTTGACAATGCTGGCATCTGTAATCACCGTACCTGCGTTCGCTGCTGACAATTCCAGTCTCTCTTCTTTGGCTGGTGGCGATCTCGGCTTCCTGATGGGTATGCTCCAGCAGTACAACAACGTCAAGAATGACGCTGACGCTGCAGAGCAGATGAAGGACTACGTCGAGAAGCAGTATAACAGCGACGCAAGCTTTAAAGAGTCCGCGGACTCCCTGCTCGGCAGCAGCGATGCTGAGGGCGAGGGAAACAAGACGCTGGACAACCTGAACTCTGTGATCGATAACGTGTTCACAGAGGAGTTCACCATTACTTGGGTAGCAGGTGACGTAACCGTTACCGAGGTCTACAAGTACGGTGAAACCCCTTCCTACAAGGGCGAGACTCCCACCAAGGCAGAGGATGAGGACTTTATTTACACCTTTGCAGGCTGGACTCCCGTTATCCTTGCAGTTAAGGGCTCCGCTACCTACACAGCAATCTTCTCGGCTACCGAGAAGAACCCCGTTGCTGACGGCTACACCGTTACCTACGTAACCGGCAACGGCACGATCGTCAAGAGCTTTGCTCAGGGCGACGTTGCAGATGCTGCAGGTATCGTAACCGATAAGGCAACCGACTCCAACTTCTCCTATACCTTCACCGGTTGGGATAAGGTGGTTGATGCTGACGGCAACCAGACATGGACCGCACAGTATGATAAGACCGCCGTATCCAAGGGTTGGGCAGACATTCTGACCAGCGGCAAGGTGGTTGAGGAGTACTTCGGCAGCATTGATAACGTCATGGACGCTGTCCAGAACGGTGCTACCGCGGATGATCTGATGGATTCCATTCAGCATCAGCAGCGCGAGGAGCAGAACAGAGCCGAGGATCCCGATTACGTTGAACCTACCTACTCGGTTGACTGGATTCTGGACGGTGAGACCGTGGCAACTCAGGAGTACACCTACAAGCAGCTGATCAAGCAGCCCACCGTTGGCTCTGTCAGCGCAGGTAAGTACGTTTCCTGGACCATGGACTTTGTTCTGATGCCCGATCATGATATCAAGATCGTAGGCGAAACCGTTGATATCGTGGAAGAGATCGTCTCCGACGTGAACTCTCTGCCCATGAACTATGGCGAATACGAGATGGTATACGTAGACGGCGTTGTAACGCTGTACGTAAACGTAGATGCTTCCAGCTATGACAACATTCTGCGTGACATTCTCGGTGACGTACGCGGCGGCGACGTCAAGAGCGCATACAGCGAGGCTGTTATGGCATTCCTGCAGTCCGCAGCTCTGCATATGTACAACAGTAAGACCAACACCATCGACGTCAATGGCTACGAGGTGTTCGGCATCGACGGCTACGGCGCATCCCAGCTGGTTGAGCTGCTCCAAACCGTTCAGGCAGGCAACTACGGACAGATCATCTCCGTACCCGGTCTGAAGAATGCACTGCTCTCCGATCCCATCACCCCCTCTGACCTGACCGGTCTTGGTGATGACGGTGTGCTTTCCACCTATGACGTTGTGCTGGGTGCGAACGGCAAGCAGGACTTTGAGGTTGAGTTCAGACTGGCTCTGAAGGGCGATCTGGCTGCAATCCGCAAGGGCGCAAACGCACTGAGCGCAGCTGTGCACTATCTCAAGAAGCAGGATGGCGACGTTCAGATCGAGATTTTCGTTCCCGCTGCATTCTCCATGGCACTGACCAAGGCGCTCAATCATGCGGACGTTTCCGATCAGACCAAGGCAACCATCGTGGCAGGTCTGAGCGAATGCGCAACCGTTGGCGAGCTGCTGGCTCTGTTTGATCTGCTTGAGTATGATCAGTTTGTCAGCGTTGTTGATTCTTTGATCGACAATGAAGCCGTTATCGGCAAGGTCGAGGACGTTCGTCCCGCGTTCGATCTGTTCAAGAAGTTTGGCGATATCCTGATTGATAAGATGCCCGAATCCCTTTCGGATAAGGAAGCATCGCTGACCATCAAGTCCGTTTACAACCTGACCCAGATGGTAAGCTATGAGGATCTCGCAGCTCTGACCCAGCTCAAAGATGCAGATGCACTGGTTGGCAGCGCACGTCTGGAAGAGGCTACTGCACGCGTTGCAGGTAAGCTTGGCGTAAGCACTGAGCGTGCACAGCAGATCGTTGAGCGCATGGTTGAGGCATTTGCCGATTACCAGAACAGAATTCCGGATTCTCAGAAGGCACAGACCGCTTTCGAGTACGTGGATGGCGCAATCGATCTGATCTACAATAAGATCCCCGCAAAGTTCCGGGATGCAAAGCTGACCGACACCTATAAGGGTGATGGCGTATTCAGCTTTGAATTCGACGTAACCTTTAATCCCGGCGCATGGCTCAAGAGAATTCTTGATAAGGTAAGCATCACCGCTTACGGCAAGACCATCGTGCTTGGCAGTTTTGTTCCCACCCGTGATCTGACCAGCGAGGTTTCGTTCGTTGTAAACGTAGCTGATCTGTATTCCGTTACTTATATCAATGGCGAAGAAGTCGTATTCGAAGGCTTCCTGCCCTATGGTGCTGAGCTTGCTCCTTACGGCAACGTAGAGGAGAAGGAAGGCTACGACCTGATCTGGGTCAATGCTGACGGCGAAGAGCTGACCACCATGCCCGGTGCTGATACCGTTTTGTATGCAAAGTACGTAGCACACGAGTACACCATCACCTTCGTGGATGAGGATGGTACTGTTCTGTACAGCGGCGTATTCGCACATGGCACCGTTCCCACTTACCAGGGTGAGCTGCCCGTCAAGCAGAGCAGCAACACCACACACTTTGCTTTCAAGGGTTGGATGGATGCAGAAGGCAACCTGTACGAGGGTGAGCTGCCCCAGGCAGTTGCAGATGCAACCTACACTGCTGTTTACGCAGAGCAGGAAAGAACCTACACCATTACCTTTGATACGCTCTTTGGCGCTCCCATCACCAAGGAATATGCATACGGTGAGATTCCCGCTCTGGATGCAACCAGAACCGATCTGACCTTCAAGGGCTGGTACGGTGAGGATGGCACCCTGTACGCAGACGCACTGCCCGCAGTCACCGGTGATGCAAGCTACACTGCATACTATACCGCAACCATTGAGTTTTACGTAGACGGTGTTCTGTTTGACACTGTTGTAGTAGATTACAATACCCGTCCCGTTGTGGCAGTTCCCGATAAGCCTCTGGACTACGAGAACAGCTACGTATTCGCAGGCTGGATCAACCGTGCAACCGGTGCCGGTCTTGGCAATGCTACCTGCCATGCAGCTTATGATGCAAAGTTCAACGCAACCGCACACGATTACGGTGATGCAAGCGTTGAAAAGGTAGGTCCTAACAGCTACACCATCACGCTTGGTCAGTACCAGGCAATCGGTCAGCGTATGACCGCTGCCGGCGTAATCAATCCTTTGCTCAAGCTCGCTGAGCTCAACTCCGCAGTCGAGCTGGAGGTTGTCATTGAGGACGGTGTACATCCCATTACCATCAAGCTGAATAACGCAGCACTGCGCAACATTCTCAACAACCGTGCAAATGCAACCGATGAGATCGAATTCAGCGTATCTTACCTGACCGGTGAGGAGCTGGGCTGGCCCGGTGGCGTTGCAGATTACTATGACTACGCTGCAATTTATAGCTTTGATCTGACCGGTTCTTCCTTCAATCACGGCGAAGCAATCGTAACCGTTCCTTTTGCACAGGATCTTTCCAAGTTCCATGGCTACGTTGATTACGTAAGTGAAAATGGCGTGGTAGATCAGCAGGTTTCCGTTGCAGGCGGCAAGCTGACCTTCACCACCTCTCACTTCTCTTACTACGCAGTAAAGGAAGTTCAGTATCTGTACACCATCAGATTCTATGACGTAAACGGCAACCTGATCAACACTGTTGAGATCAACAAGGACAATAACGAGACGCTGACTGCAAGCGATTTCGATTTTGTAACCTCTGCCCCTGCCCATACCGCAACCCATCACTACGAGATGGTTTGGATCTGGAAGGCATACAACAGAGTTGTTGATCCTATCAGCCAGTACCAGGTAGCACAAGGCGACTATGACTTCCAGGAAAAGATCCAGGAAGGCACTCATACCTTTGGCGCATACACCTGCACCGACAGCGAGCACTCTCGCACCTGCTCCGTGTGCGGTTACGTAGAAACCGAAGCCCACGTATTTGACGCAAACGGCAATTGCGAATGCGGCAAGACCACGGGCACCACTGAGGGCGAAACCACCGCTCCCGAAACTGAAGGCACCACCGAGGGTACTACCGAAGGTACCACCGAGGGTACCACCGAAGGCACCACCGAGGGTACCACTGAAGGCACCACCGATGGCACCACTGAGGGCACCAC
>SVQP01000031.1 GCA_015065285.1 Oscillospiraceae bacterium
CAGATCAAGCTCCTTCGCCATATCCAGCTGGCGCGAAAAGTATTCACGCTGCAGCTCCTTATTCACCGGCTGCCAGTAATAGTCAAAGCCGATCTCACCGATGGCAACGATCTTGTCGCGACGGCGTTTTTCGGGGTCTGCAACCATGCCGTAAAGCTCTGCGAGCACGTCATCGGGCGTGCGGTCCAGATGCTGGCAATCCTCGGGATGAATGCCAACGGCACACCACATAAAGCCGTACTCTGCCGTTTGTGCAATGCAGCGGCGGTTGGTGTCGGGGTTGGTGCCCACGTTGATAATCCAGCCCACCGAATCGGTGATCTCGGGCGAGGTCAACAGTGCGTGCGCACCGCCCTTCAGCGTGTCGAATTTATGATCAAAATAATGTGCGTGAGAATCGAATAATTTCATGAGGCTCCTTTCAACGTGGGTTGTCTCGATTGAAAGTTTTTGCGTCGCTTTTTTCAAAAAGCGACCGGGGTCGAGGGCGAGCAGCCCTCGTCGCCCGTCGCAACGGGCGAAATATTTATCTCGCCGTTCTTTTTGGTACTTTTTCTTGCGGCTACATAGCCAAGAAAAAGTACGGAGAAAAATTTCTCAATGTTACACGTCCTAATTCATTCCATTCTTTTCTTTGACACCGCTGGCGCAAAGAAAATGAACCAGTAATTCGCTGCGCGAATTGAAACGCCGAGATTATTTCGCGCCTGAGAGCGCGACTTGGGGCTCTGCCGGTTGACTTTTGGATGCTGAATTTTTCGGAAATTCAGCATCGGGTGGCGTCATTAATACTCGAAAAATCAGAAACAGTCACACGCCACCATGCCTTTCTGAAAAGGCTCGAGCGAAACTTTCGTGAGTGACTTGTCCGTATGATGTTCGGGGCTGACGCATCTGCGGCAGCCCCGTTTGCAGTTTTTATCTGATGCGTTCGCCAAGGGGCGTATCCTCGGAGAGGAATACCACGCGAACGGTCTCTTCACCGCTGGCAAGAATCATGCCGTTGGATTCAATGCCGCACAGCACTGCAGGCTTGAGATTTGCTACAAGAATGATCTTCTTGCCGATCAGTGCCTCGGGCTCATACCACTTTGCAATGCCCGAAACCACCTGGCGCTGCTCATAGCCCAGATCCACGGTCAGCTTAAGCAGCTTCTTTGCCTTGGGCACCTTTTCGCAGCTCAGGATCTTTGCCGAGCGCAGCTCTACGCTCATAAAGGTGTCAATGCCGATCAGCGCGCAGCCCTCGGGCTTTTCCACTGCAGGCGCGGGAGCGTTCTTGGCAGCCTCTGCCTCCTGCTCCTTGGCAATCTCCTCCAACTTCTTCGCCTCGTCGATTCTTGCAAACAGCACCTTGGAATCAGCAACCTCGCTGCCTGCTGCGATGCCGCAGAACTTATCAGCCGTGCCGATGGTCTCAAAGCCGCGCACGTCGGTACCCAGCATAGAGAGCACCTCGTTTGCAGTATTGGGCAGCAGAGGCAGCAGCATGACAGCGCCCCAACGGATCGCCTCGAGCAGATTGTACATCACCGTGCCAAGTCTTTCCTTGTTCGCCTCGTCCTTTGCCAGCGTCCAGGGAGTGGTCTCGTCAATATACTTGTTGGCTCTGCTGAGCATATCGAATACTGCGGACACAGCATCTGCGATATGATAGCTGTCCATAGAGGAAATATACTTGTCGTAGCATTCTGCGCAGGTATTGATCAGATCCAGATCGGTCTCGTTGTAAGCAGCGGGCGCCACAACCTGCTTTGCAAAATACTTCTTTTGCATATCAAGCGTGCGCTTGACAAGGTTACCGAGGTTGTTGACAAGGTCAGTGTTGTATCTCTTGATCACGTTATCATAGGTAATGGTACCGTCCGCATTGAAGGGCATCTCGGCAAGCGCGTAATGACGCACACCGTCCACACCAAAGTGCTGTGCCAGCTTATCGGCATAAATGACGTTGCCGCGCGACTTGGACATCTTTTCAATGCCTGCGATAAACCAAGGATGTGCAAATACCTGCTTGGGCAGCGGCAGATCCAGTGCCATCAGGAAAATCGGCCAGTAGATGGTATGGAAGCGCAGAATATCCTTACCGATCATGTGCACGTCACAGGGCCACCATTTGCGGAAGCTCTCGCTCTGCTCCTCAAAGCTCTTGTCGGGATCGTAGCCGATGGCGGTGATATAGTTGGTCAGTGCGTCCAGCCATACGTAGATGACGTGCTTGGGGTCAAAGGTGGGAACGCCCCAGGTAAACGTGGTACGGGAAACGCACAGATCCTGCAAGCCACCCTCTACCTTGAGGAAATTGTTGATCATTTCCTTTTTTCTGGACTCGGGCTGGATAAACTCGGGGTTGTCCTCAATGTGCTTGATCAGGCGGTCCGCATACTTACTCATCTTGAAATAGTAGGTTTCCTCATTTGCCTTGACCAGCTCTCTGCCGCAATCGGGGCATTTGCCGTCAACAACCTGAGATGCGGGATAGAAGGATTCGTCGGGCGTGCAATACCAGCCCTCGTAATTATCCTTATAAATATCGCCCTGATCATAGAAGCGCTTGAAAATCTTGGTAACCGCTGCTACATGATAGTCGTCCGTGGTGCGGATAAAGTGGTCATAACTTGTGTTCATGCCGTCCCAGATGCCCTTGATCTCACCTGCAACGCCGTCTACGTACTGCTGAGGAGAAATGCCTGCCTCCTTGGCGCAGTTTTCGATCTTCTGACCGTGCTCGTCGGTGCCCGTGCAGAAGAAAACGTCATATCCGCGCTCGCGCTTGTAGCGTGCAACGGCATCGGTCATGATCACCTCGTAGGTGTTACCGAAGTGAGGCTTTTTGGACGCGTATGCAATCGCGGTCGTGATATAAAACTTGGGTTTTTGTTGATTCATGTCAGTATCCTCTTGTTAATTTATGGTTTATTTATTAATTTCCTTGTTGATTTTTTCATGCAAAATCAGGGATTTGCATACCGTTTGCTCGCAAAGCAGCACGTAAGGAATGGTATCCAGCACAGCAGTTGCACCCACCGTGATCACGGCAAGCGCCAGCCAGCCGGCAAAGCTCAACCGATAAAACAGCGTGGAGAATCTCGCGCGTCTGATTTCCTTGCGCCCCAGTCGTCTTGCCGCTCTGAAGGTCATGCCGCGCAGCGTAAGGCCTACGGTCACAAACGTTCCCTTTCCTGCCAGAAGCAGGATCGGAGCCACCAACGCAGCCGGAACAGCCGCCACGATTGCCGCCAAAACCGACCAGACATTACTTGCACTCCACTCCAGCACCAGCGAATACGCCACGCTGCCGCAAAGAAACGATATCAGCAAGCAAAGCAAGGCAAGGCACGGCAGCAGCAGCGCGTATGCACCGATACTCAAAAAGCGCACGTACCGCCCAAAGCTGCCAAACGCTTCAAACGCAGCATCCACGCCAACGCGTGCTTCCCCGTCCGAGATCCGACAGGCTGCATGCACGATGCTCACCCCCATGGGAAGCAGCACAACAAGCGCAAGCAACGCCATCAGCGCGTAAGCCGCAAGCACCAGCGCCATGGCAAGTGTGCTTGGCTGATCGGTAAAAACCGATTCATCCGCTGCATAGGGCAAAGCACCGCAAAACAGTAAGATCGCGCCGGCAGTTGCCACCCAGATGCACACCATCAGCACAAGGCTTGTGCGATTTCCCTGCTCGTCCATCAGAGCGCGCGCTTGCCGCTTGCTCTCCTTACGCAAAAGCACACCGGGAGATAGCCGTTTTTCACTCATGCGCAACCTCCACACCGTCCTTGAACACGCGGCAGAGATTGAATTGCTCGTCCAGCAAAAGCATATCCGCGCGCTTACCCGGCGCGATCTGACCGATCTTGTCGTAAAGCCCGATCGCCTTTGCGGGTGCAGCAGTCGCATGATACAGCGCCTGCTCAAGCGGAATATTTGCAAATTTCGAAAGATTTTTGACACCGTCCAGCAAATGCAGCGTGCTGCCCGCAATCGCACCGTCGTGCGTCACGGCTTTGCCGTCCTTGACGGTTACGGGCATGCCGGCAATGCTGTATTCACCGTCAGCACAGTCGGTCGCCTCCATCGAGTCGGTGATCAGCACCAGCCACTCGCGCTTGTTGCGATATGCCAGCGCCACCATCTCGGCAGACACGTGCACACCGTCCACGATCAGCTCGGCATACGCATCCGAATCAAATGCAGCGCAAACGGCACCTCCGTCACGGTGATGCAGCGGCGGCATGGCGTTGAACAGGTGCGTAAAGCAGCTCACGCCTCTTGCCACAGCCTGCTTTGCCTGCGCGTACGTAGCGGTCGTATGTGCAAGACCAAGCGTCGCGCCCATGGAAAGTGCCTTTTTTGCAAACGCGCCTTGCTCGTCAAGCTCGTATGCGGCACTGACGTGAGTAGCGCCAAAGCCACGCTCCAGCAGCTCCTCAAGCTCCTTTGCCTCAAGTGCTGAGAGCAGCTCGGGCGCATGTGCACCTCTCTTGGCAGGGTTAAGATATCTGCCCTCCAGATGCAGTCCGCAGAACACGCCGCAATCTGCACCGGATTCTGCCGCCTGTGCAATACGTACAACGGCAGCCCGCATCTGCTCCGGCGTTGCGGATGCCAACGTAGGCATGACGCTAGTCACACCGCCGCGCAGATAAGCACTTGCCATTTCGGAAAGCTTTTCGGGGTTGGCAGAAATAAAATCACCGCCCACGATACCGTGTGTGTGCATATCGACAAGACCCGGAGCAAGATACAGCTTCTCTCCGTCCAGCACGCGCGCGTCGCGCGGCAATTCTTCGCCGTCTGCATATACGCCGCAAATGATACCGTCTTCCACGCACACCGCTCCGGGAGCGAAGCGCATGGAGCAGCTGTGATATACGTTCACGTTTGAAATCAACAGTCTCACAGCACATACCTCCTTGCATCACACATAGTATTCCATGGTTATTATAGCAGAGATTTTTCTCTTTTACAAGAGGAATTGCACATTTTTCCCCGAAAAGTTCATTTTGTTTTTTCAGCCCCAAACGCCCCGATCCGGTGCAAAAATCCCCTTTTGGGCGGTTTGACCAACAAGTGCTGCACAAGCAGCTGTTTTTTCGATTTTTCGATTGTTATTTTTTTATCATTTCGTTGTTAAAAATTTAACCGGTCCATTTATAATTATATAATTAAATGTAGGAATTTTCGCGATTTTTGCGGAAAATTTTGACAAATTTTTGTCAGTGGTAATTTTCCATAAAAATGACGGACAAATTTTATGAAATTTTCGGTTATAAAACTTTTATGATATATATTGCAATATTTCCTTATCTTTGATATAATATATCTTGAATAAGATTTATTTAATCCCAAGGAGGAATTTCTATGAAGATTCTGGTAGTCAATGCCGGAAGCTCGTCGCTCAAGTATCAGCTCTTTGATATGGACGAGAATCTGGTGCTTGCCAAAGGTCTTTGCGAAAAGATCGGGCTGAGCGGTGCGATTACGCACAAGCGTCCCGGCAAGGCAACTTACGAAGCAGACTATCCCATGCCCACGCACAACGAAGCCATTGCTCTGGTGCTCAAGCTGCTGACCGACGCTGAATGGGGCGTTATCGCAGACGTCAGCGAGATCAGCGCAGTCGGTCATCGTTTTGCACACGGTGGTAAGATCAAACAGTCCTGCATCCTGGGTGATGAGGAGATGAATTACATCGAATCCATCATTCCGATCAACCCCTTGCACGGACCTCCCGCAATCAAGGGCGTTAACGCATGCAAGGCTCTGATGCCCGGCGTTCCCATGGTTGGCGTGTTTGACACGTCCTTCTACAGCACGGTTGAGGAAAAGGCGTATATCTACGCACTGCCCTACGAGTGGTATGAAAAGTACGGCGTTCGTCGCTACGGCTTCCACGGCACCTCTCACCGTTACGTTGCTGCAGAGGCAGCCAAGTTCGTAGGCAAGCCGATCGAAGAGCTCAAGATCGTCACCTGCCACATCGGCTCCGGCTCCTCCATCTCCGCCGTTAAGTACGGCAAGGCAGTAGACACCTCCATGGGCTTCACTCCTCAGGAAGGCCTGCCTATGGGTACTCGCTGCGGCACCATCGACCCCTCGATCATCGAGTACATCTGCACCAACTCCGGCATGAGCGTCAAGGAAGTCAACGACGCGCTCAACAAGAAGTCCGGTCTGCTGGGTGTTTCGGGTGTTTCCAACGATGCTCGTTACGTCTGGGAAGCAGCTGAGCAAGGCAACCACCGCGCACAGCTCGCACTTGACGTGCTGGCTCACAGTGCAAAGAAGATCATCGGCTCCTATGCCGCAGTCATGAACGGCGTTGACGTTATCGTCTTCACCGCAGGCATGGGCGAAAACGACGCTCGCATCAGAGAGCGCATCGCAACCGATATGGAATACCTTGGCGTTGAGTTCGATAAGGACGCAAACACCAACTTCACCCGTGGCGTTCCCTGCGAGATCTCCGCAAAGGGCTCCCGTACCAAGGTGCTGGTCATCCCCACCGACGAGGAATACATGATCGCAAAGGACACCGAGGCACTTGCCAAGTAAATTCGTTTCCCCATCGGCGCCTGTCCGTGGCACCGACCTGAAATATAAAATAATTTTATTGAAAGGATACACAAAACAATGGCTCAATCACCTTTTGAAATCAAAAAAGAAATCTGCGACATCGGTAAGAGAATTTACGATCACGGTTTCGTAGCAGCAAACGACGGTAACATTTCCGTTAAGGTAGGCCCCAACGAGTACTACTGCACTCCCACCGGCGTATCCAAGGGCTACATGACTCCCGACATGATCATCCGCATCGATGGTGACGGCAACAAGATCGACGGCAGACTCAATCCTTCTTCCGAGATCAAGATGCACATGAGAGTCTACAAGGAAAGACCCGACGTTAACGCAGTTGTTCATGCTCACCCCCCTGTAGCTACCGCTTTCACGGTTGCAGGCGTAGAGCTTGACCAGTACATCCTGCCCGAGGCTATTCTGACCATCGGTAACGTTCCTACCTGTGACTACGGTATGCCCTCCACCATGGAGATTCCGGACTCCCTGATGCCCTACATCCAGAAGCACGACGCATTCCTGCTCAAGAACCACGGCGCTCTGACCGTTGGTAACACTCTGCTGCGCGCTTGCTTCACCATGGAAGAGGTTGAGTTCAACGCTAAGATCAATCTGTACGCTCGCCAGATCGGTGCAGGCGCAAACAGCCGCATCGACGAGATCTCCTGCGAGGAGCTCGAGAGACTTATGGAGCTGCGTAAGAAGATGGGTCTGCCCGGCAAGCACCCCGGCTGCCAGAAGTGCAAGAATCTCGGCACTCCTAACTGCCGCTGCAAGGACAACGTAAAGGCTGCAGGCGACTGCGCTGACGCTGCTCTGGTTGCAGAGATCACCAAGAAGGTTCTCGCTTCTCTGGGTAAGTAATTCTTCCCGGACGAAGAATTTACCGAAAGGAGAGTAAGAACGGTGGCTATTAACTGGACCGAAGCGCAAATTGCCGAGGTAGTATCCAAGGTACTGGCGCAAGTGCAGTCCCCCGCTCAAAGCTCCGATAAGGAATGGGACAGCACCCAGTATCACGGCAGACGCCTGATCGGTGTTTATGACACCATGGAAGAGGCGATCGCCGCTGCTGAAGCAGGCTACAAGGCCATTCGTGCCATGAGCGTTGCGCAAAGAGAAAAACTGATTACAACCATTCGCGAGTACACTCGCGCAGAAGCTCCCGCCATGGCGGCTCTCGGTGTTGCCGAGACCAAGATGGGTCGCGTGGAGCACAAGGTCGCAAAGCACATTCTGGTTGCCGATAAGACCCCCGGTACCGAGGACATCGTTGCCGAGGCAAAGACCGGTGACTGCGGCCTGACACTCACAGAACGTGCACCTTTCGGAGTTGTCGGTGCGATCACCCCCTCCACCAACCCCTCCGAAACCGTCATCTGTAACTCCATGGGCATGATCGCCGCCGGCAACGGCGTCGTATTCAACCCCCACCCCGGTGCCATTGCAACCTCCAACTACGCAGTTGACCTTGTCAACCGTGCAGTTCACGCTGCAGGCGGCCCCGAAGTTCTGGTTGCTTCCGTCAAGAAGCCCACTCTGGACACCGCAAACGTGATGTACAAGCATCCCGCAATCCGCCTGCTGGTTTGCACCGGCGGCCCCGGCGTTGTCAAGGCTGTGCTGGCTTCGGGTAAAAAGGCAATCGGTGCAGGTGCGGGTAACCCCCCTGTTATCGTTGACGACACTGCTGACATCGAAAAGGCAGCTAAGGATATCATCGACGGCTGCACCTTTGATAACAACCTTCCCTGCATTGCCGAGAAGGAAGTCTTCGTCTTTGACAACGTCGCTGACAGACTGATCTCCGGCATGCTCAAGAACGGATGCTACAAGCTGACCCGTGCACAGGCTGATGCGCTTGTCAAGGTCGTGCTTGACGAAAAGACCAACCCCAAGACCGGTAAGACCTCTTTGGTTGTCAACCGCGATTGCGTAGGTCGTGACGCTCGCGTTATTCTCGCCAAGATCGGCATCAATGTCGGTCCCGAGATCCGCTGCGCCATTGCCGAGGTCGATTTCAACCATCCCTTCGTGCAGGAAGAGCTCATGATGCCTATTCTGGGTATCGTACGCGTCAAGGATATCGATGAAGCGATCGATCTGGCGGTCAAGGCTGAGCATGGCAACCGTCACACGGCTCACATGCACTCCAAGAACATCGACAACCTTTCCAGATTCGCAAAGGCTGTTGAGACCACCATTTTCGTTAAGAACGCGCCCTCTTACGCAGGCATCGGCTTTGGCGGCGAAGGTCACACCACCTTCACCATCGCAGGCCCCACCGGCGAAGGTATCACTTCCGCAAGAAGCTTTACCAGACTCCGCCGTTGCGTAATGGCTGATCATTTCAGAATTATCTGATCACGCAAACACAAATACGCAGAAAGGAAAGAAACAACATGGACTATTCTGCTTCTCAGATTGAAAGCATTGTCCGTCAGGTCCTTGAGGGCATGAACGGTGCTCCGAAGCATGAGTGCAAGTGCGGTGGCAACTGCAAGTGCGGTGGCCACGGTCATCACGGTGAGCTTCCCAAGACCGCTCACGTCGCTCTTCTGACCGGCGAAAAGAAAATTGAAGTAAAAGAATACCCCGTCCCCGAGCTGGGTGATGACGACATCCTCGTAAAGGTCGAGGGTGCAGGTATCTGCGGCACAGACGTTCACGAGTGGAAGTCCGACCCCTTCGGTCTGATTCCCGTAACGCTTGGTCACGAGGGTACCGGCGAGGTCATAGCCGTTGGTAAGAACGTTAAGTTCGATACCGCAGGCAAGCCCATCGGTGTTGGCGACAAGATCGTCACCTCGGTTATCAGCTGCGGCGAGTGCTATGCATGCCGCATGGTTCCCGGCAGAACCAACCTCTGCGACAAGCAGGGCGTATTCGGTCTGATCGGTGACAAGCCCGACGACCACCTCAACGGTTGGTTCGCAGATTACATGGTAATCAAGGGCGGCAGAGGCGTAACCTACTTCCAGGTCAACGACCTCAACCTCAACCAGAGAATGCTGCTTGAGTTGGCTTGCGTATGTGTACACGCTCTGGAGCGTGCACAGTCTACCGGCCTGATCAAGTTCGGCTCCAAGGTTCTTCTGCAGGGCTGCGGTCCTGTAGGCTTGATGATGATCTGCGTGCTGCGTGCAGCAGGCGTAAACCACATCATCGCAGTAGACGGTAACGAAGACCGTCTGAAGTTCGCTCAGAAGCTGGGTGCAAAGACCACCGTTTGCTTCCGCAGACCCGACGAGGACACTCTTGATAAGAGAGTTGCCAAGGTCAAGGCTGTGGCTAACGACGTAGGCGTTGACTTCGCATTCCAGTGCACCGGCGCTCCCGTGGCTGCTGCTGATATCTTCAGCTACATCCGTCGCGGCGGCGGCATGTGCGAGATGGGCTTCTTCGTCAACAACGGCGAATACTCCATCAACCCCCACTTTGCAATGTGCAACAAGGAAATCAACATCGTGGGCTCCTGGGACTACAGTGCTGAGGACTACCCCACTACCATGGCTTTCCTGCACCAGTGCAAGGAAATGAACATTCCGATCGAGGATCTGATCACGCACTCCTTCCCGCTCGATAAGATGAACGAGGCTATGGAGACCAACGTAGCTCAGAAGGGCATCAAGATCTGCTACATCGCAGACTGATAAGGAGTTGACGATATGGCAGCTCTCGGAATGATCGAGGTATACGGCTTTACGACCTCCATTGTGGTTGCGGACATCGTTGCAAAGACTGCCGACGTAAAGGTAGTTGCAATCGACCGTAACAAGCCGGCAAACGCAGATAAATGCGAGGTGCCGCTGGTCATGGTGGTTAAGTTCGAGGGTGATCCTTCTGCTGTCGTTGCAGCGCACGACCGTGGCGTTGACGAGGCAAAGCGCAGAGGCATGTACATCACCTCCAAGATCAACTCCGGACTTGATCCGCAGGTTGAGTGGTTCGCTCACCTGACCGCAACGGGTCGCGATAAGCTCCGTTACCCCAAAACTGCAAAAGAGGCTCCGGCTGCAGAGGAAAAGCCGGCTGCTCCCAAAAAAACTTCCTCTAAGAAAAAAAGTTAATTTTATAAAAGGAGATAACAAATTATGAAACTCGCACTTGGTATGGTTGAAACCAGAGGTCTGGTAGCTGCTATCGAAGCAGCTGATGCTATGGTAAAGGCTGCTAACGTAACCCTGATCGGCTCCGAGAAGATCGGTTCCGGCTTGGTAAGCGTCATGGTTCGTGGCGACGTCGGCGCTGTAAAGTCTGCTGTTGAAGCAGGCGGTGCTGCTGCTTGCCGTCTGGGCGAAGTTGTCGCTACTCACGTTATTCCCGCTCCTCACGACGATGTTGAGCTGCTTCTCCCCAAGCTGGGCTAATTCTGATCCCGAACGCTTAAAAGGTACTTAAATCATGGAAGCAATCGCGTTGCTCGAGGTACAGGCGATGGTGACTGCCATCGTAGGTCTTGACGCAATGGTCAAGGCTGCCAACGTAAAACTGATTCATGTCGAGAAACGCCTGGGTGGCAGACTTGTCACGGTTGTAGTCGAAGGCTCGGTATCCGCTGTCACTGCGGCAGCGGAAGCCGGCGCCAAGGCTGCAGCAGAGGTTGGCAACGTCAAGCTCTGCGAGGTCATTGCCCGCCCCCATCCCGACATCATGAAGTTCTTGAAGACCGATTCCCTGTAAGACACGGAACGGCACACACAACAAGTTAATTAAAAAATAAAAAAATAATTTACACATTTTTAGGAGGATTTAAAAATGGAAGCTCTTGGTATGGTTGAAACCAGAGGTCTGGTAGCTGCAATTGAGGCAGCTGATGCAATGGTAAAGGCTGCAAACGTTGTTCTGATCGGCTCTGAGAAGATCGGTTCCGGTTTGGTAAGCGTAATGGTCCGTGGCGACGTAGGCGCTGTTAAGGCTGCTGTTGAAGCAGGCGGTGCTGCTGCTTGCCGTCTGGGCGAGGTTGTTGCAACCCACGTTATCCCCAGACCCCACGCTGACGTTGAGAAGCTGCTGCCCAAGATCGGCTAATTTTAGATTAACCGCAACTAAGGCAGTCCTCGGAAGGGCGATTTTTCGCCCTTCCGAGACCCCCAACCAATATTTGCGCGTATGAGTGCATTTGCAAAAAATGTGCCGATATGTGTAAATATGTGCACCGCCTACGGGCGGAATTCAAGATAAGAAAGAGGAACAGTTATGGCAATGAATAGCAATGACATCGCTGCAATCGTCAAAAAAGTGATTGCTGAAATGGATGCGGGATCAAGTGACGCGGGTATTCCCGTGGGCATCTCCAACAGACATATCCACTTGAGCAAGCAGGATCTCGAAACCTTATTCGGTGCAGGCTACGAGCTGACCCCCATCAAGGATCTCTCCCAGCCCGGCCAGTATGCTTGTAAGGAGACCCTGACCCTGATCGGTCCCTCCATGCGCCCCATTGAGAACGTGCGCGTACTGGGCCCCGTTCGTAAGGCTTCTCAGGTTGAAATTTCCCTGACTGACTCCTTTGTACTTAAGGTAAAGCCCCCCGTACGCGAATCCGGTGACATTGCAGGCTCTGCTCCTGTTACCATCGTAGGACCCAAGGGCATTGTTGAGCTCAAGGAAGGCTGCATTATCGCCAACCGTCACATTCACATGCACACCAGCGATGCCGTCAAGTATGGCGTCAAGGACGGCGACTACATTGACGTAGACGCTCTGCAGGGTACCAGAAAGACCAGATGGTACGGTGTACAGGTCCGTGTGCGCGATGATTTCGCACTCGAGATGCACGTGGATACCGACGATGCTAACGCAGTCGGCTACAAGAACGGCTACACGGTAAGTGTTGTCAAGAACTGATTATCGGAGGACGTTATGTTAAAGGGTAAGGTAGTTGGAACCATCGTTTCCACCAATAAGTTTGATTCTCTGCGCGGCTTCAAGTTTTTGGAGGTGCAGATCATTGAAAAGGATACATTGACCGATAAGTACATAGTCGCTGTGGACAGAACCATCAGCGCAGGTATTGGCGAGGAGGTTCTGGTCGTCACCGGTAGCAGCGCACGCGTTGCTGCAGGCAGCGAGTTCTCCCCCGTTGACGCGGTCATCGTGGGTGTCATTGATAAGCCTGCTGACTGATCCTTGATCGGTTGGCACATTCCCCATTAACTTCTTAAGGAAATACAATTATGCCCGAATTAAAATTAAAATCCATACTGCAAAAGAACGGTGTTGTCGGCGCAGGCGGAGCGGGCTTTCCCTCTTACGCGAAGCTGACCGAGGGCGCTGACCTGCTGGTCATCAACTGCATTGAGTGCGAGCCCTTGATGTATACCGACTATGAGCTGGTGCGCGAAAAGCTGCCCGAGGTAGTACAAGGCGCGCAGCTGGTCATGCAGCACACCAATATCAGCCGTGCGGTGCTTGCCATCAAGGAATACCGCGCTATGACATTGGGCCTTGCGGACAGCCAGGAATTGGCTCCCGGTATCTGCGTTAAAACCGTTCCCAATATTTATCCCATGGGTGACGAGATCAATCTGATCTATCAGGTTACCGGCAGACTGATCAAGCCGGGCAATCTGCCCATCACCCAAGGCGTGATCGTTTATAACTGTGAAACCGTATATAACATCCGTAATGCCGTACACCACGACCAGCCCGTGATTACCAAGTGGCTGACCATCGGCGGTGATATTCCCGAGGCGTATACGGTCAAGGTGCCTGTCGGTATGCGCATTTCCGACGTACTCAAGGCAACCGGAGTGACCGTGCCCAAGAATTACGTCATGTTTGACGGCGGTCCTTCAATGGGTATTATCAAAAATCCCGCCTCGGACGTAGTCGTCAAGACCACCAAGGCGCTGATCATTGTGCCGGATAACATTCCCGCTGTTGTACAAAAGCAGCGCACGCTGGAGCAAAATCTGCGTCTGGCAGCATCCACCTGCTGCTCCTGCACCCGTTGCACCGATCTGTGCCCCAGACACTTGTTGGGCTATCCGCTCGAACCGCATAAGCTGATCCGCGCAGGGCTGTATCCCGCTCAGGAAACCCCCGAGCTGATCCGTACGGCAAGCCTTTGCTGCAGCTGCGATATCTGCGGCACCTTCTCCTGCTGTCAGGGCATCTCTCCCATGATGGTCATCAAGGAATACAAAGAGATCCTTGCCCAAAAGGGTATGAAATACGTAGCCGCTCCCGATCAGGAATTCACTCCTGCAGACAACCGTGACAGCTGCATGCTGGTCTCTCAGAAATGGAAAGAGGTGCTGGGCGTTGCCAAGTTTGACAAGCATCCCACCTATATTCCTGTCGATCTGACTGCAGATAAGGTTGAGATCCGCATGAAGCAGCATATCGGCGTTCCCTCTGTGCCCTGTGTACAGGTGGGTGACAAGGTTACCGCAGGTCAGATGATTGCAACGGCAGGTCCCGGTCTGTCCGTTCCCCAGTACGCATCGATCACGGGCACCGTCACGTTTGCGGACGAGTCCAAGATCATCATTGAAGCATGAATTTAAAATAAGTAGGTATAGATATGTATCAAGCAATCGGAATTATTGAACTGAAAAGCATCGCCCAGGGCGTAGAGGCAACCGACGCAGCGCTCAAGAGCGCAGGCGTTCAGCTGATCTCGGCACACGCTGCATGCCCCGGTAAGTTTGAGATCATTCTCACCGGTGCCATTGCGGACGTGACCGCCGCTGTGGAGCACGTCAAGGGCAGATTTGACCAGAAGCTGATTGACTCCAGCATCATGGGTCGCATCGATCCTGCCGTTGTTGCCGCTATGTTCGGCACGCAGGCAGCTCCCAAGACGGGCAGCCTTGGTGTGATCGAAACCTTCTCTGCTGCAAGCGCTATCAAGGCAGCCGATATTGCCATCAAGACCGCTAAGGTTGAGATCTATGAGCTGCGTACCTCCAGAGGTATGGGCGGTAAGGGCATCGTGCTGGTTGTTGGCGACGTGGGCGACGTAACCGCAGCCGTTGAAGCAGGCGCTCAGCATGCAAGAGAGCAAAGCATGTTTGCATACTCCACTGTTATTGCCGCTCCTCACAAGGAGCTTTGGGATCAAATCTAAAGAAAGAGACGACGTATTATGGCAGAAATCAAGTTTCAGATCGCCAAAAGCGATCGTATTTCCCGTTTGGTTGAGCACCTGTACGCAAAGCTCCCCGAAATTGAGCCTTACCGTGCAGAGCTTGTAACCGAAAGCTATCAGAAAACCGAAAATCTCCCCATTGTCAAGAGAAGAAGTGCGGCTCTGCGCCACATTCTTGAAAATATTCCGATCGTCATCCGTCCCGACGAGCTGATCGTTGGTGCAAACTCTGTCTCCCCCCGCGGCTGCCAGACCTATCCCGAATATTCCTTCGAGTGGCTGCGCCCCGAGTACGAGACGGTTGCAACCCGTGAGGCTGACCCCTTCTACATCTCGCCCGAAACCGTGGCAAGACTGGAAAAGGTGCACCCCTATTGGTACGGCAAGACGGTCAGTGATCTGGCTGCTGCCAACATGGACCCCGATTGTCTGGATATTTTCCTGAACCACGGTGTTTTCACGGTTGGTAACTATTTCTATAACGGCATCGGTCACGTTTGCGTTGACTATGAAAAGGTGATCACCCTTGGCATGGAGGGTGTTATCGGTCAGGCACAGCAAGAAATGGCAAAGCTGGATATGGGTCAGGGCGATTACCTGTCCCGCAAGCACTTCCTTGAAGCTGTGATTGAGAGCGCCCAGGCTGTCAGTGCATACGGTCACAGATATGCAGAGCTGGCTTACAATATGGCTGCAGAAGCAACAGGCACCCGTAAGCAGGAGCTTTTGCGCATTGCCGAGGCATGCTCTCAGGTTCCCGGTAAGCCTGCAAGAAGCTTTTATGAGGCTTGTCAGGCATTCTGGTTCGTGCAGCAGGTGCTGCAGCTGGAATCCAGCGGTCACTCGATCTCTCCCGGTACCTTCGACCGTTACATGTATCCTTGGTTCAAGCACGATATTGATCGCGGTATCGAAACGCTTGAATCCGCACAGGAGCTGCTGGACTGCATCTGGGTCAAGTTCAACGACCTCAACAAGGTGCGTGACGCCGCATCCGCCGAGGGCTTTGCAGGCTACGGTATGTTCCAGAACCTGATTGTAGGCGGTCAGGACGAGAATGGAAACGATATCACCAACGAGCTTTCCTTTATGTGCATGGAGGCACAGTGCCACGTGCGCCTGCCCCAGCCTTCGCTTTCCATCCGTGTATGGAACAAATCCCCCCACGATCTTCTGATCAAGGCTGCAGCCGTAACCCGTGAGGGTATGGGCGTGCCCGCCTTCTATAACGATGAGGTCATCATCCCCGCTATGATGGATCGCGGTATCTCGCTTAAGGAAGCACGCCGCTACTGCATCATTGGTTGTGTAGAACCCTGCGTTCCTCACTATACCGACGGTTGGCATGATGCTGCATTCTTCAACATGTGCCGTCCTATGGAGATGGTATTCTCGAACGGCATGGATAAGGGCGAGCAGATCGGTCCCAAGACCGGTGACGTATGCAAGATGAGCCGCTTTGAGGATTTCTATCAGGCTTACAAGACCCAGCAGGAATTCTTTGTCAAGATGATGGTTCAGGCAGACAATGCGGTTGACTACGCGCACAGCGTTCGTTGCCCCCTGCCCTTCCAGGCTTCCCTGATCGACGATTGTATGGCACGCGGCAAGTCCAACCAGGAGGGCGGTGCAAGATTCAACTTTACCGGTCCTCAGGGCTTTGGTATTGCAAACAACACCGACGGTCTGTTGGCTGTCAAGACGCTGGTATACGACACCAAGCAGGTCTCCATGGCAGACTATAAGGAAGCTATCGAGAACAACTTTGGTGAAGGCTTTATCCCCAAGAAGGCTGAGGAGCTGACGGTTGAAACAGTCAAGCAGTTGGTGCTTGCAGGCGTCAACGTCACCAATGCCCAGATCTCCGAGATTTATCAGAGCTTCCTGACCGCTTCCTTTATCCCCGAGGATAAGAAGAAGAAATATAAGCAGATCCGCGAAATGATCATGGCACTGCCCAAATACGGTAACGACCTTGAGAACGTTGACGCGTTCGCACGCGAGGTTGGTGAGACCTATACCGATATTCTGCCTCAGTACACCAACTGCCGCGGCGGTATCTTCCAGGCAGGTCTGTATCCCGTATCCGCGAACGTACCGCTGGGCTACCAGACCGGTGCAACCCCGGACGGCAGACTGTCCAATACCCCCATTGCAGACGGCGTAGGCCCCGCATCCGGCAGAGATACCCTCGGTCCGACCGCAACTGCAAACTCCGTATCCAGACTTAATCACGCAGCAGCCTCCAACGGCACGCTGTTTAACCAGAAGTTCCACCCCTCTGCCCTTGCAGGCACGCAGGGACTGGAAAAGTTCGTCGCCTACCTGCGCACCTTCTTTGATCAGAAGGGTATGCACGTTCAGTACAACGTGGTCTCCAAGGACACGCTGCTGGATGCTCAGGCACATCCCGAAAACTACAAGACGCTGGTTGTCCGCGTGGCGGGCTACAGCGCACTCTTCACCACCCTTAGCCGTTCTCTGCAGGACGACATCATCAACAGAACTGAACAAGGTTGGTAAGGCTCCCGTTATTCTATGTTTTGTCGGGAGGCGAAACGCCTCCCCTACATAATAATTCCCAATAATTCGTTTGTAGGGGAGGGGTTTCCCCTCCCGCAAACGATCCGAAACTGATTTGAAAGGATTTGTCATGGAACAATATTACGACAGAGTTGGTCGTATCTTTGATATTCAGCGTTACTCGGTCCATGACGGACCCGGTATTCGCACCATCGTATTCTTAAAGGGCTGCTTTTTGCGCTGCAAGTGGTGCTGCAACCCCGAATCGCAGGAATTCAAGATCCAAAAAATGGTTCAGGGCGGTAAGGAAAAAACGGTAGGCTATGATATTTCGGTCAGAGAGCTGATGGAAGAGCTTGCCAAGGACCGCATGTATTTTCAGCGCTCGGGCGGCGGCATTACGCTGTCGGGCGGTGAATGTCTTGCCCAGCCCGAATTTACCGAGGCGCTGCTGCGCGCCTGCCACGATTACGGCTTTACCACCGCAATTGAGACCACGGGCTTTGCCAAGCGCGAGATCATTGAACGCATTATCCCGCACGTGGACTACGTGCTCATGGACATCAAGCACATGGACAGCGCCAAGCACGAGGCGTTTACCGGCAGACCCAACGAGCTGATCCTGGAGAATGCCAAGTGGATCGCTGCCAATGCGTCAAGCATGATTGTGCGCGTTCCCACCGTTCCCACCTTTAACGCAACCGCCGCGGAGATCCGCGACATCGCAAGATTTGCAAACACGCTGCCGGGCGTCAAGGAGATTCATCTTCTCCCCTACCACCGTCTTGGCACAGACAAATATACGGGCATCGGCAGAGAGTACACCCTGCCTGACATCCTTCCCCCCGAAAGAGGAATGATGGAATCGCTGGTCGAGGCAGCCAAGAGCGTCTGCGACCTGCACGTACAGATTGGCGGCTAACGCGCCACTTCAAAACAGTATTTTGGAGGCTTTTATGAACAATCTCCCCAAGGATATGGAGATGAAGGACAAAATGCGCATTGTCCAGGAGCTGGTTCCCGGACGTCAGATCACCATTTTGCACATCATCGCCAACCCCGATCCGATTCTTTATCAAAAAATGGGTCTTGACCCCAAGCTGGACTACACCCACGCTGCCATCGGCGTGCTGACTGTCAGCCCGGCTGAAACCGCTGTCATCACGGCAGATATTGCCATGAAGAATGCCAACGTGGATCTCGGCTTTGTAGACCGCTTCTCGGGCACGCTGATCATCACGGGCAGAGTTTCCGAGGTGGAATCGGCATTCAATGCCATTGCCGATTATTTCCGCGATAAGCTGCATTTTGCAGTGTGTGACGTCACCAAGACCTGATTATGAAAAAGCTGATTTTGGTCGGCAGAGTGGCAGCCGGCAAAACCACCCTGACCCAAGCGCTCAAGGGTGAGCAGCTGCACTACTGCAAGACCCAGTATATCAATTATTTCGACACCATTATTGACACACCCGGCGAGTATACCGAAGTCAAGCAATTGGGCGCGGCTCTCGCACTCTACGCTTACGAGGCAGACATCGTCGGTATTGTCATTAGTGCCAACGAGCCGTTTTGCGTCTTTCCGCCCGCCATTACCTGCATGGTCAACCGTGAGGTAGTCGGCATTATTTCGGGCGTGGACAAGCCGGACGCAAACGTGGAGCAGGTGCGCAGATGGCTGCATCTTTGCGGCTGCGAAAAGATTTTTGAGCTCAGCTCGTACACAGGGCAAGGACTGACCGAGATCATTGAGTATCTGCGCCAGCCCTCGGATGCCCCCGACGCAAGACCCGTATAAATAACCGAAAGGAATCTTTGATTTATGAGCATGACAAAGGTAATTTGCTTTGCCAACAACAAGGGCGGAAGCGGAAAATCCACCACCTGCTCCAACGTGGGCTATGCCATGTCCGCAATGGGCAAAAAGGTTTTGCTGATCGACGGTGACATGCAGATGAACCTGACTCTTTCGTTCTTTGACGAGGAGCAGGCACTGGAATATGCCAAGAACGGCAAGAATCTCTACACCGCCATTCGCGAGCAGAAGGATCTGTATGATTTCATCGTACCCACTGAGTACGAGAATCTGGATATCATCCCCTCCTCCACACTCATGAGCAGCATCGAGTTCGAGCTGTTCACCAAGTGGCAGCGCGAATTTATTCTGCGTCAGGGCTTGACTAAGATCATGGCGCTCAATAAATATGACTATATTCTGATCGACTCGCCCCCCACGCTTGGCTGCTGGGTCATGAACATCATGTGCGCGTCGGATTATCTGATCGTGCCGGTTGAAGCATCCCCCTGGGGTCTGTTCGGTCTTGCCAACATGTTTGAATTCTACGAGCAGGTCAAACAGATCGCGCCCAAGCTGGAGCTGCTTGGCATCGCAGTCACCAAGGCAAGCGAGAGAAAGAACTATTTCCGCCAGACTATGGAAACGCTTGGCGAGCTTGAAAACGTCAGACTGTTTGAAAACTATATCCGCGTAGACAGCACCGTCGAGTGGGCGCAGGACAATTCCAAGCCCGTGTGTGCTTATAAAAAGTCCAGCCGCGCAGCAGGCGAATACATCAAACTCACAGAGGAGGTACTGAAATATGCCCATCGGTAAGCAGAGCATCAACAGAGTGGCAAAAAAAGCCGATACAGAGGAGATCAAGACCGTAGTAGAGCAACAGCCCGCAAAAGAGAAAAAGCCCTCTACAGCGAAAAAAAGCACCTCCGGCGCGACCCGTACCAAAACGGTCAAGCTGACGCCTCCCGAGGTTGATCCCAAGCAGGACTCCCCCGTTGCCGCCGAGCCCGAGATCCCGGCAGTGACAGAGCACGTCATTGCCAACATCGACCCCGCTGTGGTCGAAGCCGTAGTCGGAAAAGAAACCCCCGCCCCCAAGGACGGCAAGGTCAAGCTGACCGACCCCATGCCCAGTTATTTGCTGTAAAAGTTATATAAAAGCTAACCGCCGAGTATGACCCCATCGTCTCTCGGCGGTTTTGCGCTTTTCTTTAAGGAAGGAGCTCGTGCAAGCATGAGAATGAAAAAATTAATCCAAGCCGCTCTGCTTTTCTCTTTTTTGATCAGCGCTGTCTGTGTGCTCCCCATATATGCAACGGAGCAAAATAACGGCATGGTCTTCACAGCGCAAGACACTTATCAGACCCAAGAGCCGCTTTCCGTGCTCCCCGCAACCTTTGAAGCAACTTTGAAGCTTTCCCCCGATACCGCGGGGCGAGGTGGTGTCATACTTGGCAGCTACGTGGCAGCCAAGGTGGCTTGCGTCAATTTTGAAGTGCATGAAAACGGTGCTCCCCGCTTGTATATCATTGACGAGAATGCCACGGTCTACGATATCAAATTCAAAACGGTGAACGTATGCACGGGAGAATATTTGCATCTTGCCATCGTCAAGGATTCTGCGGCGGGCTTGGTCTGCTGCTATATCAACGGAGAGCTTGCAGAGACACAACAGCTTGCTACTCCCGAGCAAGTCACGCTTGCAAAACAAATGGGATTGGGCGGTGACATCCGAAGCGGCAACGGGCAGTTTTTCAAGGGCAGCTTGAAAAACGTAACGATTTATGAGAATGCTCGCTCAGCCGAACAAGTCCGCGCTGACAGTCAGGGAGATCTTGATACAAGCGGACTGATCGGTTCGTATGAACTTTCCGACAGGCAAGATGTATTTTCCGATACCGCCAAGCAAGGTCCCGATTTCCTTTTCTGCGGTCCGTTTCTGGAGCATTATGAGAGCACAACGGACTACGCATACTCTTTTGCTCTGGTGGGAGATACACAAATCCTGACAAGATATTATAAAGATAAGCTGACTGCTATGTACGATTGGATCGTGGACAACGTTCAAACCAAAAAGATCAAATTCGTTTTCGGACTTGGCGATATCACTGATACCAATCGCGTTGGAGAATGGAAAAGAGCCAAGCAGGAGATCAAGAAGCTGGACGGTGTCGTACCGTTTTCGGTCATTCGGGGCAATCATGACCGCCCCGAGCAATATTTCAACGAATATTTCCCCTTAGATGAATTCAAAGATCAGATTCTGCACAGCTACGACGGTACCATGTGCAACACGTGCCAGGAATTCAGCGTCGGTACCATCAAATATCTTGTAGTCAATCTTGATTACGGACCGTCGGACGACGTCCTGGATTGGGCAAACAAGATCGTGGCAAAATACCCCGAGCATAACGTCATCGTCACCACACACATCTATCTCGCGCCGGACGGCACCACCCTGGATGCAGAGGACACCGGCAATGCCCTGACCTGCGGCGGATTCAATACGGGAGATCAGATGTGGGATAAATTCATTTCCAAGCATGAAAATATCGTGCTGGTGCTGTGCGGACATAAGCCAACCGATTATATTACGGTCGCACGCACCAAGGGCGAGAAAGGAAATGAAGTCGTGCAGATCATGGTAGACCCGCAGGGCACGGATAAAAACATGGACGGCGTCGGACTTGTGGCAATGATGTACTTTTCCAAGGACGGCAGAAGCGTGGACGTGGAGTATTATTCCACCGACCGCAAAGCATTCTTCCACAGAGAAAACCAGTTCCACATAGAACTCAACGTGATCGGCGACGGCATTGCAGAATTGCCCACCACCCAAGAGCCCCAAACCACCGAGCCCTCCATAACCGAATCCCCCACTACCGAGATTCCTGCCACACAACCCGAAACCGGACCAACTGCCCCCGAAACGGGCTGCAAAGCAAGCGTCTCTTTTGCATGGCTTGCCATCATCACCACTTGTACCGTAATTGTAATTGAGAAAAAGAAAAAATAACGTCATGCAAAAACCACCGCCGAGAGGATTTACTCCCCTCGGCGATTCTGTTATGATTGTTCAAAATCAATGATAATATCACCCGTGTCGGTTGAAATATCGCATATGCCACCCGTTGTGCTCTTTGGCACACGGATGCGTCCGGTATCGCTCCGGGCAAAAATCACCTTGGGGGTGCGGATACTGCCCGTTACGTCACCCGTGTCGGTCTCGATCTGCATTTCCGCTGCATCGCAAGAATCCAGCTGCACATCGCCCGTGCTGGCTTCGATCTCCATTCTTCCCGAAGCAACTACGTCAGACAGCTTGGCTTTGCCCGTAGTTGTCTGCACGCGAATTTCAGCAGCCGTACAATCGCTCAGCTCTGCGTTCCCCGTGGTGACGCTCACGCGCAGCACTTGTGCCGCAGCAATGCCCTGCACAATGGCTTTTCCGGTAGAAGTCTCTACCGTCACGTTACTTGCCTTTACGTCTCTGAGCTCTACTCTGCCGGTAGAGGTCTTAATACGCAGCTCACCATTCATTGTGGCGTTTTTGACCTGCACAAGCCCCGTATCGCCCTCAATTTTCATGCTCTGCGACACGTTTGCTTCCCAAGCCACAGCTCCCGTGTCCAGCTCGATCTGCACGTCAGAGAAAGAAATTTCAGCTGTAGCAAGCACCGCGCCCGTGTTGCTCTCAATCTGCAGCGAGTCGTAGCTCTCGCCCGGCAAATACACGGTCAGATTCTGGCGCTGCGTGTTGAAAATGCCAACGTGATTATACCATCTTCTTTGGTCATTGACTGTAATTCTGAGCGCACCGTCCTTGATCTCAACGCTATACGTTACAAGCTCGCTCTCCATGCACTCCACGTAGCAGGTGCCGTCGTCGGAGCGCTTGAATTCAATACTCGATTCAATCGTCCTGATGGAAATATCCGAAAATTCACCCGTAACCTCATGCACCACAGGCAGGAATTCTTGCGTTTGCAGCGCATTTAAATCAAAATTCATCATAAACAAACCGCACAGTCCCACTGCAACTCCGATAATCAGCGCTGCTGCGGCGATCGCCAGCAATATCTTTGTCACTGTTTTCATAGCATCATTCCTTTCGTACAAGCAGTTTTTTTGTGCCCAGCATCATCTTTTTGATCAGGAGCACAAGCCCCTTGGCACAAGCATTTGCGCCCAAGAGCAGCAAAAGCCCGATACCGGCAAGCAAAATTCCCGCGCCAAGTATCACAAGCGCTGCCCCAATTCTTCCTGCAAAGCAGAAGATAAAGAAATTCACAATTCCCGCAACGGTGCACGCAAAGCAGGCAGCCATAACGGCATACACCGAGACTACCAACGACCAAAGCACCACGTAAAGTGCCAGCACGACAACGATGGCTGACGCCAACAGCGGCACCCACAAGGGTGCGCCCACGATCAACAGCACGATCTCCCAAGCTTCAAGCCGCCTTTTGGGCTTGACGCGTTGCTTGACCAGCTTGACCATTGGCGTATCCTTGAGGATCTGCTCAGCCGCCTGCTCGGGTGTGCCTATGGCAGCCACGGCAGCCTGCTCGTCTGCGCCGTCCTCCATGCGATCCTCAATCATTTCTCTGTAATAATCAATGGATTCCTCGCGCTCCTTGGGAGGCATGCCCCGGAGCAGCTCGCGAAGCGCATCCAAAAACTCATATTTCGTCATGTTTTGTCTCCTCTCCCGCCACAAATTGATAAATCGAGAGTATTTCTCTCCACTCAGCCTTGAATTCCTCGATTCTTTCAAGTCCCTTATCTGTAATATGATAATACTTGCGCAATCTGCCGTTGTGCTCCGCCGTGCGCACTGTCAACAGCGCAGCCGATTCTAAGCGACGCAGGATGGGATACAGCGTCGATTCCGATATTTCCACGTACGGTTTGACGTCCTTGATGATCTGATACCCGTACGAATCCTCGTCTTTAATGGCGGCAAGCACGCAAACGTCCAAAAGTCCTCTTTTGATCTGAATATCCATGTCATACCTCCCTTTGTATAATACTATACCACGCATAGTATTGTTTGTCAAGATTTTTTCCAAAAAAATCACGGGAGTGACCGTTTGCGGTCACCCCCGACTTGTTTTTTTAGCTTGGGATAATCATTGTCGTCAACGCTTTTCTCTGCTCCTCGGTGGGCAGCTTCAGCTTGCCGTTGTTCAAAAGCGTGACAATGCAATGCAGCAAGAACCAGCCGTCCGAATGGAACACGTACTGCAGCTCGAACTGCTTGATTTTTTGCAGATGCGCGGGCACGGAATCGATCACAGCCTTGGCATAAGGCGCCTTGAGCGCGTCAAATTGCTCTCGGTACTTAAGTTTGATACGCTCACCGATCGCAAGCAGCTCGCGCTGTACGTCCTTATCGGTCAGAACCACAATCTTCCACGCGGTTTTGAAGCAGCCGTCGTAATCGCCCCAGGTCTTGATGTAGCCGCGCTCGGAAAGCCATGCGTAGTCTTCTTTGGTAAGCAAATTCTCCCTTTCGTGGTCGTAGAGTGAAAGCACGCGCTTGGCGTCATCCGCATACACGAAAAATCCTTTATAATCGCCTCGGTTCGACCATTCGCTGTCGATCTGCCACAAAACCTTGCCACCGTACTCATTCCACATCGGTCCGCACCAATTCTTCATATGGACGTAATCCTCGGGCAGCACCATATCGTCCGATATGACCGATGCATGAAAGATATTGTGCCCGCCATCGGGTCTGATGGTGGCAACCTCGTCAAATGAAATGCTCTTGTCGATCAGGTCCTCGCCCGACCATGCGGCAATATACGGGATCAGCGACCACAAAAGGAAATTTTTATCTCTCTTGGGATGATCTTTGGTTGAATCCGGCTGCGTGTAGTTGCAGAAAATTCGCTCGTCGTCCAGAATTTTGCTGCAGGTCAGCTCGTCAAACAGGTCGTTTGCAAATAACTCAGCCGCCTGTTTGTACATGTCATTCTGCATAGTCAGCTGTTCTGCCGTCGGCTCAACGATGCAGAAATTGATCAGATATTTATCCTTTTGCTTGACCAAAAAGCCGTATTCCTCTAAAACGTCCACCTCTGTTTCCACGTATACGGGTGATACACCCAGATCATCTGCGATCTCGTTGACTGTCTTTGCTGCATTTCTGACGCAGTAACAAATATTCTGCGGCAGGCTTGAACGAAAAAATTCGTCAGGATTTCTGCTGCCTACCGAGCCATTGATCCCATATCCGTCGAATTTGATCGGGTGAAATTTGAGTTCACTGGTTTTTCTCATGGTATCCATACCTCTTTTCAATTCTTTTTTGGCTTCGAACAAGTGCCATTTGACCGTGCCCACAGGAATTCCCAGCTCGCTTGCAATATCGGCTTGCTTGCGGTTTTCAAAATAATACATGATCACAATCTTGCGCTGGAGCTTTGAAAGATATGCGATCTCGCGCTGCAAGCGTGTAATCGTTTCTGCATTCCCATCCGGGTCTTGTTGTGCATCGGGATCTGCAAGAATTTCAGCAAAATCGTCAATCGGAACACCGATCATACTCGCTGCGCTGTCACGGTAATAATTGCAAAGCGCATTGTGTGCGATCGTCCAAATGAATTTGCCCGCGTCGCCGACGTCGTCCTTGGCAAGCAACGCGCGATATGCCTTTAGCACGATCTCTTGCGAGAGATCCTCTGCATCCTGCGTACTCTTGCAACGCTTGAGCGCAAAGCCGAAGATGGGCTTTAAGTATTCTGTGATAATATTCTCGGCATCTTGTCGTCTCACTTGTTCTCTCCTCTTGAAAGCTTTCACCCATATAGACACGGAATTTGAAAAAGGTTGGGGGTTTTAAAAAAAATTATAGCAGATTTTTCTGTTTTTGTAAATAATGTCGCAATATGATCAAAAGCCGTAAGTGAGTGGGCTCCAAAAAAACGCCGAGAGCGACCAAACGGCCACTCTCGGCGATTTTCATAAGAAATAAAAAAGGACGGCTCTCGCCGTACCGAAATCTTTCATTCTATCATTGACAAATTCGAATAAGGTGAGTAGAAAAGAAACTCAAGTAATACTTATAAACTTGAACCATAGGAGGTTCAAGCCCTCGGTCTATTAGTATCAGTCGGCTGAACACATTACTGTGCTTACACCTCTGACCTATCAAACTTGTAGTCTGCAAGTGACCTTACCAACTCGAAGTTGGAGGGATATCTAATCTTGAAGCATGTTTCACGCTTAGATGCCTTCAGCGTTTATCAAAACCGCACGCGGCTACCCAGCTATGCCCTTGGCAGAACAACTGGTGCACCGGAGGTGCGTCCGACC
>SVQP01000032.1 GCA_015065285.1 Oscillospiraceae bacterium
ACTTGTAGGGGCGATCAGTGATCGCCCGCTCCTGCGGCAACTATTCATAAAAAAGCAATTAAGGACTGCATCAAAACGATACAGTCCTTGTTTTTTGCGAAATTCTCCGCTAATTTGTCAGCCTCATGCTCGTGATTTTTTCCAAGCTTGCTCTCAGAAAGATCTTTGCTTTTCGGACCGAGAAGCTTTCTCTAAACCCATAACAGCCCTCTATGCAGCCAAAAAAATGCAAAAAATCCTCGACAGATTCCAAGGTCTGTCGAGGTATCTTATTCTCTGCGGAAGCAAGTCTGCGTTCCGGTCCCTGCAAAAATGCTTGTGCAGAGTTGTGCATTTGCATCGTTATTTGCTTTTTTTATTTTCCCTTTTCCCGATGAGCTTGACCGCGGCAATTCCCGCCATTGCCGCAATCGGCAAGCCTCCGGGTGCCATTTGCCACTGTGTGGCGATCACGACGTTATCAAGCCCCTCGATCTTACCCGAAAGCTGCACGGGGGCTGCGCCTGCAGGCATGATAAAGCTCATAAACGAGCCCACCTGAGAGCCGACAAAGCGCTCATAGGTTGCAGGCGTCCAGCTGTCAATACAAGTAATCTTGCCCTTGAGCTCGGGCAGGTGCGCGCAGATGATCTGTTCCACTGCCTCCACCATTTTTGCCTTTCTCTGCTCGTACGCGTCCTTATCCCGATACAGCGCAACCAGCGCCTTGGCATCGTCCTCAAGGCAATACGCCATGCTCTGCATCAGGCACTTGCCCTCGGGGGCAAAACTCTTTTCATGGGAGAATTCGCGCAGCATCAGATAATCACTGCACAGAATCTCTCTGTATTGCTCGGGCACGTCGTATATCATCTCGCCTGCAAACGGGAGCGTTTCCCCATCAAATGCCAAGGCACATTGCTGACATGCAAAGCGGATCATATTGGCATCCGCATACTGCTCTGCCAGCTTTTTCGGCATATACGAGCGATCCAGCAGGTTGCCGAATGCCACTGCGGGATCGGCTGTGATCACCACGTAATCGGCTTGCACCTCGCTACCGTCATCCAACAGAACAGACGTTGCCGCACCGTTTTGCACGTTGACCTTCGCCACTCCGTTCTTCAGGTGCAGCACACCGCCAAGCGACTCATAGCGCGCGACCATTCGCTCTGCCATTGCGCAGGAAGAACCGTGCGGAATGCCTCCGTTCTTACCCGTGAAGGTAGCAAACACCATGATCATGGCAAGTGCGCTGAACTGCTCGGACATAAACGAATGCAAGAAGCTGCGCAGCAAGGGATTTTTGAACCGCTTGGAAAGAGCCTTGATGGTATACTTACCATACTTGAGCAGATCGGGAGCGGAGACCAGATACTCCCATGCGTTGCTTTTTCTCTCGCAATCCTTGCCACCCATACCGTTCAGACGCTGCACCGAGCGAATGGCATGGATCAGCCCAAGGATCTCTTTTTTATCCTCGGGTGCGATCGCCAGCATATTCGCTTTCAGCTCGACAAGGCTTTTATCCAGTGAAAAGGTCTTGCCGTCCTTTTCATACGTATAAAGGCTTTGGGGCTGATATATCTCAACGTCATCACCCAGTGCCCCCAGCTTGACCCACATTTTATGAAAAGCGGTTACGGAGTTGGTGCCGGTCAGCCAGTGAATGCAGTTGTCGATATGATACCCACGACGATCCCAGCCGGTCAGATTGCCGCCCGCCTTGAAATGCCGCTCGTAAATGGTGACCTTATGCCCCTCGGACAGCGCGTAAATTCCCGCAGTCAGCCCTGCAACGCCGGCACCAACAATGATAATATTTGCCATATCGTGATTCTCATTTCTCAGATTTGTTGCAGAGCCGGTCACTCTCTGCAGGTAAAGTATACGATCTGGTATTCCTGTGCCAAGCTTTCCAGCAATCTCTGTGCTGCCGCTGCGTGCCGGTCGTCCAGATATACAAAGGGATCATCCAGCACAAGGCAAGGCTTTTGCTGCTCAAAAAGTCCGTCCGCCAAGGAAAGGCGCAAGCAGAAGCTAACCATATCTCTCCATCCGCTGCTCAGGTATTCGATGCTGCGGCTCTTGCCCTTTTCCATAAACATGATACCAAAATCGGTATCCATGGTAAAGCGCATCTGTTCGCCGCCCATTTGCTGCATGCGTACGACAAAGGCATTCTGCATTTTGTCCAGATAGCGCGAGGAAAGATTCTCTCTTGCCTGTGCCATGTATTTCTCCGCCAACACAATGGCATTGTAATTGGCAGTTTGCATCTGCAGCGTATCCTGCAGCGCCTGTTTTTCGGCAACCAACGCACCGTATGCATCCGCCTCCTCGTACAATGCCTCCGCCTTTTGCACAAGCGATGCAAGGCGCGCGCTTTGCTCCTGATAGGATGCTCTGCTCTGCTCCCACTCGGCAGAAATAACCGTGGGATCGCGCAGTGTATCGGAATCCTGCGCCCCCTGCTCGGCAAGGCTGCGCACCTGGTTTTCCATAGCGTAATTGCGCGCTGCCTGCTCCTTTTGCGCAATGGCATCTCTGCGTCTTTGCAGATCGATCAGCACACTGCGCAGCTCTGCCAGCACAAAGGCACAATCCGATCTGTCAAATTCTCTGTTCCACCTGCCAAGCAAGGCGCAAATGCGATCCCATACCTCGTCCGCCTCCGAAACAATGCCCAAAAGCAGCTCATCCTTTGCCCTTTGCTGCTCCTGCAGGCGCAGATATTGCTCGGTATTATGACGCAGCGAGCTCAGCGCGGAGATATATCCACCGTCCACACGCAGCTGATGCTTTTGCGCAAGGGCGACAGGCACGCTTGCCTTATCCGTATATTGATCTCTGTAGGACTGCGCCAAGGACAGCTCCTTTTCGCGCTCCTCCTGCAATCTGCGTTTCGTTTCGATCTTGAACGCAGCATCTGCCGCGCGCTTGGATCTGCCCGACAGCTGCGCTGCGGAAATGGCACCAATCAGCACAAAGACCGCAAGCCCCAGCACCGCCACACCGCCAATGCCTGCAACAATGCCAAGCAGCACCTGACTTGCAAGCAGCAGCACGGCAGCCACGATCAAAAGCACTACCGAAACCACCGCAAGTCCCACGCCAATGATCTTGCCGGCAGCGGCGCGCCTGCCTTGTGTGCCCTTTTTGGGCGGTGTGAGGTCGCCCATCGCATCTATCTGATCCTGCAAGGAATCCGCCATTGCCTTATGCGCGCGGATCTCACTCTCAATATCGCGCAGCTCGTTGCAAATCTCCAGTGCGCGATCGATCTCCGCAAGCGGTGTGATACCGCCGGCAAAGGTGCTTGCCATGCTCAAGAGCGCCTGCTTGGTGCTCTGGTCGCTTTGCAGCTGTGCAACTCTGCCCTGCAGTGTGGTCAGCTGACCTGCCAGCAGCTGGTGCTTCTCCGCCTCGGCAAGCGTGGGTACCTCACCCGAAAACTCCGCCTCAATGGCTTCTGCTTCTTTTTTTGCAGCCGAAATTTCACTGCGCATGCGGCTGTAAGCCTCCAGCACGGCGCGTCTTTCCTTTTGCGAGCTGGCAGCCGTCAGCTCCTTTTGCAGGGCAAGCATGCGCTGCTCACTCTCTGCCACAGCGGGCGAGAGCTGCGCGATCTGCGCATCCAGCTCCTGCGCGCTTGCTTTTTGCGCTTGGCACTGCTCGATTTGTCTTTGCAGCTCGAGCATACGGCGCTCACCCGTATAGATCTCACCGCGCTCGCCCGTGGTCTTATAATATCTCTTGCGACGCAGCAGCGCCTCCATTGCCTCTTCGTAATTGCCCAGATCATTCTCTGCTTCCAACAGATGATTAAGCTTTGTGTTGATGCTGTTGTTGGCAGATTTATCCACCTTACCGTGCACGTGCGCAGCAGCATCCATGTAAACCGTGCGGCTAAAGCCGTCCGCATCTATGCCAAACAGCTCCTGCCCGATGCTCTCGGTATAATCCTCGCTTTGCTTGCCCGTAGCCAGATCAAACAAGGCAAAGGTATCCTCGCTTTCCTTGGCACCGAAAAAGCGCTCAATGCGATAGCTTTTGCCATCTGCCTCAAATTCCAGGTTGCCGCCAAAGCTGCCGCCTGCAAAGGGCATATACCTCTTGCGCGGATTCTCCGCAACGCTGCGTGCGCGAGTATCGCCCAGCCCATAAAACATGCTGCAGATAAAGGAGGCAAACGTACTCTTTCCCCAGCCGTTGGGAGCGCAGATCTTATTGATGCCTTCATTGAAATCATACGAGTAATCCTGCAGGTTTCCAAAGCCTGCGATATAGAGTCGGATCAGCTTCACAGCGCATCCACCTCCTCTCCGCCAAGTGCGCGGATACCCTTTTGGATGACCTGCATCTTCAGGTCCTCATCCAGCTTGGCTGCCAGCACAAGGCGCACAAATTCGCCCTTGAGCGAAATATCATTACAATAATCCTCGGCGCGAATGCTCAGCTTTGTCTTGTCGTATACCTTGGCAAAGTAAAAACGCTCGGACAGCACACGCGTCACGTATGCTGCATCGTGGCAGGTCTCGGGTGCAACAAATCCCACAAGCTCCGCCTTGACAAGGTCCGAGGGGGCTGCTGCTGCACATGCATCAAGCACGGTCTGCTCCAAGCAAAGCAGACTATCGCATGCCGAGACGTCCACGGCAAAGCAGTGGCAAGCTCTTCTTGCAAGCGAGACGAATTGCGTGCTGATCTTCTTTTGCTCCTCATCCACGTCCAGCATCACAAAGCCTTTGCTGCCGCATTCGTCAAAGCCCCTGCCCTCAGGACAGCCGGCATAGCAATAAATGCCGCGCGCGTCAAGGCGATCAATGCTGTAGCTGTGGATATGCCCAAGCGCCAGATAATCCAGTGATCTGTTTGCCAGTGCGCGCAGATTGACACCCGCGTCAAATCGGGTATCCGATTCATATACCTGACCGTGCAGCACGGCAATATTGATTCTTTCCGGGTCCGGCACAAGCGCCTCATAGCTCTCGCGGCTCGCGGGATCCACACAGCCCCAGATGCTGACACTCCCCAGCTTGTATTCCTGCCACGTATCGGAAAACACGTGCAGATTCTCAGGCAACGGCGTTTTGGTATCGGTAAAGCCAACCTCACCCTCATCGTGATTGCCCGAAAGATAATAAAATGCAATTTGCGGGTACTGCGCCATCAGATCCAGCACGTATGACCTTGTGCGCTTGGCGCACGAAGCCCCGTCAAACAAATCGCCCGCGATCAGCACAGCCTGCACGTCGTGCTCTGCACCGTATCGCACCATATCGGCAAAGCCAAGCAGCAGCTCGCGCTTGCGCTCCTTTGCCTGCTCGGGCGACAGATTGGATTCCATAACCGAATCAAGATGGATATCCGCGCAATGTAATAGCTTCATAAAATCTCCTTGATGCTCAGAGTTTGATTTTTCTCGCTTCCAGATAATATCTCTTATCCTTTGCATGCCCCATGGAGAAGGTTTTTCTCGGAAGCGCACCGTCAAAGATGACCGTGCTGAACAGCTCATCCTTGTGCATGCCGTCAAACAAAAATCCCAACGTGTTGACAGGGCGGCTGAGTGTGCGCAGCGCCTGCTCCCCATGAATGTAGTCGATCTCGGATTCCGGGTGCGCTGCCAGATAAGCATCGGCAAAATCCTGCACCGTACCCACGGTCAGCTGCTTTTCGGGGTGGGAAATGACAATATCCTTTTGGTTCTCGCCCCACACAAAGGTCACGCGCTGAGGCTCGGCACTTCCCCAAAGCCCGGACGCATACGCCTCAAATTCCGCCATAACTGCCTCGGGATCCACCCCGAACATGACACGAAAGATCGGCTCAAAATGCAGTGATTCATCATGCAGATTGACCAGCTCGCACAGTGCATAGCGCGCAGGGTGATCCAGCGCCGCCTCACCAATCTGCGCCTTGAGCTCCTCATAGCAAGCCTTGGCGGTTGCCAGTGAGTGGTTTCCGTCACCCACGGCAAACAGCAAGGGGGCAAGCCCCGCAGCGCCGTAGCGCGCCTGCATTTGCTCCTCGGTCACCAGTGCCTCCAGCGCTTCGGCGATCGCGCCTGTGCGGTTGGCGGGAATGCGGAAGCCGCAGATCTCACCGCCGCCAATCATCAGACGGAACGCATATAAGGGCTCCTGCTCGCAAAGGCTGTGCGCCAGCGGCATAACGGTATGCCCGGGGTCATCGATCAGCAGCATGACGTGCGGCAGCTCAAGGCATGCACCGCGACGCACCTCCACACGGGGTGGGATACGCTCAAGCACTGTGCCCTCTGTGGCGCGGATGCGCGTTTGAGCCCCTTTATGATAATCGTATTCCTCCAGGTCAATCATACCGATCAATCCTTGGCGGATGGTGTGATCCGATTGCTGTCTGCGCACGTAGATCATGCAGTCCTTATGCTCCTTGAGCACCGAGGTCATATATTGCTCCATGGCAGCATTGATGCGCGGAATGCGCTCCTTTTGCTCACTCAGATATACCTCGGGTAAAATCATGCGCAGCGTGGAGGGCGAATCGCCTACCTTGCGCTCCACCGCTTCCCAATATTCGGGCTCGCTGGTGAACTGATCGCAGGCAACCACTGCCCATGTATAGGCATCATGTCGGCGAAAATCGGGCAACAGAATATCTGCGGGAGAAAAGCTGTATTTCATACGTGCACCTCACTTTTGTTACTATCTTTATTTTACCGCATTTTCTTTCATAAATCAAGACGTGTGCAAAATGTTTACATTCGCAGTCTTGATATTGGTGCGAAAAGCGGCACATTCGGTGAAAAATTTGCGCATCTTATTGAAATTGCGGCAAATCAATGGTATAATGAGAACAATCAGATTTGTAAAGGAAGTGAGACGCATATGATGGGTCCCCCTCCCGGTATGTTCCCGGGTGACAAAAAGAAGCAAGCCGTGCCCAAGCCACGCTCGCTCAAGGAGCTCCCCTCCTATCTCAAAACCATACTCGTAGGATTTTTCAGTAGACTTTTCTATATATTCGGCATTGTTTGGAAAACCTCTCCCTGGATCATGTTTTTCATGTCCTTCATTGCTCTTTTGCAGGGTGTTTTACCCATTGTAAGCGCATATTTGTCCAGTGCGATTCTCAACGCGCTGCAAAGCGCCTATCAGGTAGCACAGTCGGGCGGTGAGGTCTCCGATTTCTTCCGCATTCTGCCCTGGCAGGCAATCGTGGCACTGGTAGAGGATAACCGCGAGATTGCCACCATGGCTTCCCTTGCCTTCACCTTCGTGCTGCTTTTGTTTATCGTGCGCATTCTGACTACCGTGATCTCGCTGCTCAGTGGTGCGGTATCCCGTATCAGCGGTGAACTGGTGGTGCGCCAGGTCAAGCTGATGATCATGGAAAAGGCAAAGGAGCTGGATCTTTCCTCTTTTGACCTGCCCGAGTTTTATGAAAAGCTGGAAAACGCCAACCGCGAAGCGGGTCACCGCCCGGTGCAAATCCTTTCGGCTACCTTCCAGATTATCAGCACCGTCATCTCCTTGGTATCCTACGTTGCCATTTTGCTGACCGTGCCGCAGATGTGGTGGATCGCACTGGTCATGGCTGTTATTTCCACCCCCTCGGCTGTGCTGAGCTTTTATTACAGACGCAAGAATTTCGAATATATCCGCCGCCGCTCCAGAGAACGCCGTCAGATGAATTATTACTCGGATCTGATGGTCAACAAGGATTTGGTCAAGGAAATCCGTATGTTCCATTTGGGAGATACGTTCATGGACCGGTACAACCTTTCGTTCAACCGGTATTTCAAGGGATTGCGTGCGTTGGTGCTGTATGACAATCTCTCGCAGCTGATCGTCAATATCATGACCAGTATCGTATACTGTGTGTTCTTTGCCATCATTGCATCCTTCGTGTTCAAGGGAGAAATGCTGATCGGTGATTATTCGCTCTACACCAATTCCCTGATGTCGGTCAGCTCCTGCATTGCCGCGCTGATTTCAATCTCGGCAACCATTTACGAGGGCACACTGTTTATTGATAACCTGATCGCCTTTGTGAAGGAAAAGCAGACCATCGTACCCGTGCTCCCCGAGCCGAGCGAGGAATGCCCCTCCCCCGCCCCTGCCAAGATCAACCACGGCTGTCCGCACACCATTGTGTTTGAGCACGTCAGCTTTTGCTATCCGGGTTCTGACCGACGCGTGCTGGACGACGTGTGCGTGACCATCCGTCCGGGCGAAACCTTGGTGCTGGTTGGCTTGAACGGTGCGGGAAAAACCACGCTGATCAAGCTGCTGACCCGTCTGTACGACCCTACCGAGGGCAGAATTTTGCTGGATGGCAAGGATCTGCGCGAATATGACGTGGAGGATCTTTACAAGATGTTCGGCATTATCTTCCAGGACTTTGGCAAATACGCGGTTTCGGTTTCCGAAAACATTTCGTTTGGTGATATCTACTGCGAAGCAGATGCGCAAAAAATCCGCGAGGCTGCCCGCCAATCCAATGCTGACGAGTACATATCCAAGCTGCCACACGGCTATGATACCGCTCTGATGCGCTATTTTGAACCGGACGGTATTGAGCTTTCGATCGGTCAGTGGCAAAAGCTTGCCATCGCGCGCGCCTTTTACAGTACCTCAGACGTGCTGATTCTGGATGAGCCCACCGCTTCTCTTGACCCCATGGCTGAGCAAGAGATCTTTAATCAATTCGATCGCCTGCGCGCAGACAAGACCACCATTTTCGTCTCACACCGCCTCTCCAGCGCCACGGTTGCAACCAAGATCCTGGTCATGGAATACGGACGCGTGATTGAGGAGGGTGACCATCGCACGCTCATGGCGAAAAAGGGCAGATATTACGAGCTCTTCTCCACGCAGGCAAAGCGTTATATCAGTGAGCAGGACGCGATTGATATGCCGCCCGAGCCCCCCGTAGAGCACAAGATGCCTCATTTTGAGGCTCAAGAGCCCCAATAAAGTAAGATTTCGTGCCAATGCGACAAAAACCTTAGCGCAAGCTCTTGACACAGCGGCAAATAATTCATATAATATTAGGGCAGACACTGCATTGTCTGCCCTATCTTTTTATAGAGGAGTTTTTTGAATGTCCATCAAAGTCGTGAAATTCGGCGGCTCTTCCCTTGCGGACGCCGAGCATTTCAAAAAGGTTGCTGCCATCGTCAAGGCAGACCCCGCACGCAGATACGTTGTCCCCTCCGCCCCCGGCAAGCGCTTTTCCGATGACGTCAAGGTCACGGACATGCTCTATCATTGCTATCAGTTGATCAGAGAGAAAAAGAGCATGGAAGAGGTGAATGCTTATTACAGCAATATCACCGAGCGCTACAACAGCATTATTCGTGAGCTGGGCTTGGATTTTGACCTTTCGGGCGAATTTGAATATATCAAGAACGCCATGCTGCACCGTCCCGGCAGAGACTACGTGGCAAGCCGCGGTGAATACCTCTCCGGCTTGATTCTTGCCAAGTACCTCGGCTTCCCCTTTATCGATGCCGAGAACGTTATCTTCTTCAAGGAGAACGGTACGTTCGACCAGGAAAAGACCGACCGCGTGCTTTCCGCAGAGCTGGCACAGTACCGCCATGCAGTCATTCCCGGCTTTTACGGCTGCGCTGCCAACGGCACTGTCAAAACCTTCTCGCGCGGCGGCTCGGATATTACCGGCTCGATCGTTGCACGTGCTGCAGGCGCTTCACTTTACGAGAACTGGACCGACGTTTCGGGCTTTCTGATGACAGACCCCCGCATCGTCAAGGATCCTTGCACCATTGATACCATTACCTATCGCGAGCTGCGCGAGCTTTCCTACATGGGTGCTACCGTGCTGCATGAGGATGCTGTGTTCCCCGTTCGCTCTGCAGGCATTCCCATTAACATTCGCAACACCAACCGCCCCGAGGATCGCGGCACCATGATCGTGGCATCCACCACGCAATATGACAGCGAGCGCGTGATCACCGGTATTGCAGGCAGAAAGGAATTTTCGGTTATCAACATCGAAAAGGATATGATGAACGCAGAGGTGGGCTTTGGCCGCAAGGTACTGGAGATTCTGGAGGAAAACGGCATTTCATTCGAGCACCTGCCCTCCGGTATTGACACCATGTCGGTCGTGATCTCCACTGCCGCATTGGAAGGCAAGAGAGAGAGAATCCTGCAGGCGATCTGCCGCACGGTCTCCCCTGACAGCGTGACCATTGAAGACGATCTGGCACTGGTTGCCGTTGTGGGTCGCGGTATGATCAAGGCTAAGGGTACTGCTGCGCGCGTATTCGATGCGCTGGCATCCCACGGCATCAACATCCGCATGATCGACCAGGGCTCCTCCGAGCTCAATATCATCATAGGCGTGGCAGGCGACGAATATATTCCTGCCATCAAAGCCATCTACGAGGAATTCGTACACTAAAAAGAACCCCGCAAGTCATGTGACTTGCGGGGTATTTTTTGTTTGATTAGCCGTAAGCTTCCTCATACGACCAGCTTCTGAAGTTGGCGGGGTTGTATACGGTATCGGGATCGGTGTAGTCGATAAAATAAATGCCGGAGTAGGAGTTGTCGGTATCCGTGAAATCATCGATATTATCTACCCAGTCGGCAGCGTTATAGAATACGCTGACATACTTTTTGGGCTGATCAACGGTATAGGAATCGGACATGCAGTAAGAGAAGGTCATCTCTACGTCGTCCACGTGGCAATTGGTAAAGTTCTCTACCGTAATTGTTGCGCTTGCATCATAGCCAACAAAGCCTGCCAGGTTGTGGAAGCCGGTCATCTTGGCATTCTTGAGCGAGCAATCCTTGAACTCTGCGGTGCTGGGACCCCAGATACCGCCGATAAAGCCGGCTACGCGGAAAGCGATCGGGTGGCCACCGTTTGCAGGATCCTGATTGCTGTAGTCCATCCAACCGTTAACGGTATAGCCGTCAATGTGTACATTCTCTACCTGAACCCATGCGTTGGAGCCGGGAGGACAGTGTCCTACAAGCACACCAACATGTCGCTCATAAGCGGTAATGGTTACGTTTTCAAAATTCAGGTTACGGAAGGTCAGATCATAAATTGCGCACTGGATAAAGCCAAAGCCGTAAGGATGCATGTTGGTCGCATCGGGCATGGGATCATCGTTGCCCTCAATGGTCAGATTCTTGATGGTATGACCGTTTCCTTCAAAGGTCACACAATCAAGGAAGGTACCGTCAATCGGAATCCAGTTATGTCCTGCAAGGTCAATGTCTGCAGTAAAGTTGACTGTAACGTCATAATACTCATCACCGTCCACGTGAATGGTATCCGCCCATGCGATCAGTTCCTCGGCAGAGCCGATGTTGATCGCACCCTCTACAGGCTGGTTGGCAGAATCCTCGGTGGTTTCTTCTGTAGTTTCCTCGGTGGGAGCTTCAGTAGGAGCCTCGGTAGGCGCTTCGGTGGGTTGTTCTGTGGGGGCTTCGGTAGGTGCTTCGGTTGCGGGGCCGGTAGATTCTGCCGGCGTCTGTTCCTGATCGCACGCAACCATAGCGGCAACCATGGAAAGAGACAGCATCAATGCAAGAATCAAGGAAAGCAGTCTTTTCATAATATCCTCCGTGAAACTGTAATTTGAACTCCGTAGTAATACGGCTACCTTAATCATAGCACATCTGCATTTTTTTGTCAACACGAAACTTGACAGAATTCGTTCAATATGCTATACTGAAATCAATCAAAAGCATAAGGAGATTTGTATGAAGCCCATCAACAAATACATTGACCACACCAATCTCAAGCCCTTTGCAACCGAAGCAGACATTCGCAAACTCTGCGCAGAAGCAGCCGAGCACCATTTCGCGTCGGTTTGCGTCAACCCCGCAGACGTCGCGCTTGCGCACAGCATCCTCAAGGATACCGACGTGATGACCTGCACGGTCATCGGCTTCCCTCTTGGCAAGAACGTGACCGCCATTAAGGTGGAGGAGACCAAGGCTGCTTACCGTGACGGCTGTGACGAATTCGACATGGTAATCAACGTAGGCAAGCTCAAGGACAGAGACCTGGATTACGTTTGCGCTGACATTGCAGCGGTTGTGGCTGCCGCTCAGGGAAAAACGGTCAAGGTGATCATTGAAACCGGTCTTTTGACCGATGAGGAGATCGCACTGGCTACGCAGATCGCATGCCGCGCAGGTGCGCACTTTGTCAAGACCTGTACGGGCGTCAACCCCGGTGCCGCTACGGTTGAGGCTGTGACCATTATGAAGAACAACGTCACTCCCGGTGTGAGCATCAAGGCATCCGGTGGAGTCAAGACCTATGAGAGCGCTATGGCAATGATTGCTGCAGGTGCAGACCGCATCGGTACCTCTTCCGGTATCGCAATCGTTTCCGGCGGTGTAGGTACAAGCGATTATTGATACGCTTTGCGCATGATCAAAAGGCTGAGAAAAAATCTCAGCCTTTTTTGTTTCCATTTTTCGACCGGACTTGACTTTCCCCTGCTTCTGTGATAAAATGAGCGCAAGGTAACACCTTGAAATCGGCAACACAAATTGCCCCAAAAAGCCAGTCAAAGGAGTATGAATATGGGAAATAATCCTCACTATACAGCACAAGCCGAAGACCATAAAATACTTGACGATAACGTCTTTTATATTGAGAACGAATATATCAAATTCGGGATCAACACAGCGCTTGGCGGCACGGTAACCTATCTTGCCGAGCATGGAAAAAACAATCTGATCAACAGCGCGGACTGGGGCAGACAGGTGCAGCTATCCTTTTATTCCGGTCCTGTGCCCTTCCACCCTGAGGGAACCGAAATGGGTCAACACTGGACGCACACCGGTTGGAATCCCATACAAACCGGAGATTGCTTCTTTAACTGCGCAAAGCTGATTGAGCATCGGGTAGAAGGAAACACGCTGTACGTCAAGTGCATCCCGATGCAGTGGGCGCTGAACAACATTCCCGGTGAATGCACCTTTGAGCTTTGGTATACTCTTGAGGGCAAAACCGTGAACGTGACCGCTTGCATCAATAACAATCGCTCGGATAAAACGCAGTACCAAGGCTACGGGCAGGAACTCCCCGCGGTTTATGCCAACGGCGAATACTACCGTCTGGTCTCTTACGTGGGTGAGCACCCCGGAACGGGCGGCAAGCTGACCGATATCGTCAACAAGCACACCGATCGAAGCTGGCCCTCCGAGTTTATGCTGTATCCCGAGAGCTGGGTGGCTTTGGTGGATGATCACGATTATGGCTTGGGCGTTTACAGTCCCGTTACCTGCGGTGCTGTCGGCGGCTTTGCAGGCGGTGTGGATCGCATGGGCGTGGGCGGTGCCAAGGATTTTCAGACCGCAACCGTCAGCCCGACAACAAGAGTCATTCTCGACCACAATATTGTCTACACCTTTTGTTTCTCCCTGATCGTAGGCGATCTGGAGTCCATTCGTAAGACTGCCCTGGCGCTTGATGCGAAGGTCGATCACAGAAAATTTGAATTTTGCAAGGACCGACAGAACTTCTGCTATAATAATACCACGGATAAGGGATTTGGCAATCAGGATTGCCTTGATTTCGATTTTGATCACGACGTATGGCTTTGCTCGCCCTTTATCTACGTGTCAAAGGGTGAGTGCAAAAAAATCGTGCTGGATGCTGCATTTGATAAAGGCAAGATAGAGGGAGCGGTAGGCTTCCGTACGTACAAAGAGACCACAACGCCCGACCGCAAGGGCTCACCTTGCTCGTGGGCACAACTTCCCTTCAAGCTGGTCTCGGACGGTGAAAGGCGCTTGCATGAAATCGACATTTCCGCCCTTGATATGCCCTTTTTCCAAACCAACCTGGTTTTCCAAACCAAAGGACATGCAAAGATCTATTCCTTTGCATTTCAATAAACAAACAGAATGCGCCCAACCCGCTTGCAGATAAAGGCGGCAATTGCGCAATACAACAAACAAGCGGATGCCCAAACCTCTCGGTATTAAAGCATCCGCTTTTTCTATTAGCCGCTCGTTTATCTGAATTCTTGATAGTCTGCAGTCAAGAATCGTTTGCGCATGATGGTATAATGCTCTTTGGTCGGGTTGCCGCTCAGAATGCTCAGCTCTCTTTTGAGTGCCGAGATCAGTAGCTCGGGATTGAGATTCTGCTTGCTGCCTGTTGCAAGGCGGAGATTGATGACCACGCTCTTGCACTCGTCGCACCAGCCGATCTTGCTCTGATCGATCAGCGGGATCAGGTTGATCTCCTTTTCGCCCGATTTGCTCTTTTTGGTCATGAGCAGCTCGTCGCGTGCAAGCACCGCCGCGATCTTGCCTGCCAAGGCGGGGCTGCCGCCCTCGGTGCAGATCTTGACCGTGTAATCGGCAAATGCCACGTCGTTTGCATCGGTCACGGCATCGTATGCGTCGTATACGTACATCTCATCGGTCAGCTCGCAATTGAGCTGCTTGATCAGATTTTCCATCGAGATCTCACGCTCCAGACGGATGTCCAAAAATTCGCACTCACTCTCGGTTCCAATCGAGAGCGGATAACCGAACGAGATCTTGGGATGTGGGTTAAAGCCCTTGGTATACCACATGGGAATGCCCGCGCGGATCAGCACGCGATGAATGGTGCGCTGCAGATCCAGATGCGAAACGTATTGCAGATTCCCCTTTTTGACAAAGCGGATGCGCACTGTTTTGGGCTGCTCGAGCATGGGCAGCTGATGCTTTGTATAACAAGTTAACATCACTTGCCTCCTTTCGGGCAGGGCGTGCGCTCGCCACCCATGCAGTTTGCACCGCAACCCGAGCACTGCTCGCGGCAGCTGGGCGTGGTTTTTTCCTCATAGGCTCTTGCGCGCTCACGCAGCAAAAATGCCTTGCTGACGCCGCAATCAATGATATCCCAAGGCAGCACCTCGTCAAGTCCGTATGCGCGGTTGGCATAGAACGAGGGATCAATCCCTGCCTCTGTGAATACCTCGATCCACTTGTCGTAATCAAAGAATTCTGTCCACGCATCAAACACAAAGCCCTTTTGGTGTGCCAGTGCCATAGCGCGACACAGCTTTCGGTCACCTCTTGCCAGCACAGCCTCTACGCGGCAGACCTGTGCGTTGTGGTGCGTATAGCGCACGCGCTTATCACGGTTGCACTCACCCACGTAAGCCTGTTTTTCCAGCATGGTCTCCAAAGAGTCCTGCGCCTCCCACTGGAAGGGCGTGAACGGCTTGGGAATAAAGGGCGAGACGCTGATGGTAACCTGCACGCCGCGCGATTTGTTTCGTTCGGGATTCTGATAGTACGCCACACATACGCGGTGCGCCAGCGACGTAATGCCCTCCAGATCCTCGTTGGTCTCGGTGGGAAGTCCTTGCATGAAATACAGCTTGACCGAGCTCTTGCCTGCGGCAAACGCCACGTTGACCGCGCGCATCAGGTCGGCTTCCTCTACGTTCTTGTTGATTACGTCACGCAATCTTTGCGTGCCTGCCTCGGGCGCGAAGGTCAAAGAGCCCGAGCGCACCGATGCGATCTTGTCCATCAGCTCCTTGGTAAAGCTGTCCACGCGCAGCGATGGCAGCGAGAGATTGATCATGTTTTCATCCGTCCAGCCAAGCAGCTTATCGGTCAGCTCCTCAATGCAGGTATAATCGCTGATTGAGAGCGAAGAAAGCGAAATTTCCTCATATCCGGTAGCTTCAAAGAGCGATTTTGCCTGGCAATCCAGCGTGCCGGGCGTTTTTTCACGCACAGGTCTGTAAACCATGCCCGCTTGACAGAAGCGGCAACCGCGAATGCAGCCGCGCGCCACCTCCAGCATGATGCGGTCGTGCACCGTTTCGGTATAAGGCATTACCAGCTTTGCGGGAAAATATGCCTTGTCCATGTCCTCGCAGATCTGCTTTTTTACCTTTGCGGGCACGTCCTCGTACAGTGGAGTATAGCTCTTGACGGTACCATCCTCATTGTACTGTACGTCGTAAAGAGAGGGCACGTACACGCCTTGAATGGTAGCAGCCGCGCGGCGCAAGAACGCCGCCTTGGTGTAGCTGCCCTCCTCTTTCATGGTCACGTACAGACGCACGATCTGCGGCAGCATCTCCTCACCCTCACCGATATTGAACAGGTCGAAAAAGTCTGCCATGGGCTCGGGATTGTACGTGCAGGGCCCACCGCCGATGATAATGGGAAATTCCTCTCCCCTATCCTTGGCATACAGCGGGATATGCGCAAGTCCCAGCATGTTGAGCACGGTGGGATAGCACATTTCATACTGCAAAGTAAAGCCGACAAAATCAAATTCGGTCAGCGCGTCACCCGACTCGTGTGCCCAGAGCGGGATATCGTATTTGTGCATCTGCTCCTGCATATCCACCCACGGAGCATAGCTTCTCTCACACCAGACGTCCTTTTCCTCGTTGAGTCTGCTGTACAGAATACGCACACCCAGATTGGACATGCCGATCTCGTACGTATCCGGGAAGCAGAAAGCAAATCTTGCCTTAACCAGGGCTTTATCCTTGATGATCTGACCGTATTCACCACCCGCATAGCGTCCGGGCTTTTGCACGGTCTTAAGTACTGTTGCAATTTGTTGATTCATATTGATATTATCCTTTATTTTGTCTTACGCAAATCCCCCAAAAGGGTGGTACATGCAACGGGAATGATCAGCAGCCACAGCGCCTGATACAAAAGCAGCATCAGGGGCCATGCATACCAGATCACGCCCAGTGCAGCAAGCAGCAGGATCAGCGCTGCAGTCAGTGCAAGATATGCAAAGCGCAGTACCAGCCCCAGAATGCGCACACGGCGCAGCTTGCGGCAAGCAAGCAGCGGCAGCAGCACGTCCTCGGGAGCACGCGTGGCGATTACACCGCAATCCAGCGTGATCTCATTGGCAGCGCCCTCATATTCAGTCTGCCGTTCAACAAAAATTCCCTTATCCCCGATCCGTGCACGCACGCTTTCCCGGTTAATGCAGGGGTCATAGGTCATGATCACGGGGGTAATTCCATGCTGCTTGAGCTGCTCGGCACGCAACAAAAATTCGCGGCGCAGCTCATAGTCCACCGAGTAACCAACGCGGAACACCCCGTCAAATGCGAGGTAGATCACCGCGCTGTTCTTGCGCTTTTTGTAGTTGACTTCCATATCTCTGCGAGGCAAGCGCACTCCGCGTGCCGCCAGGTAATCATAGTCACCCATCATCACGCAGGTGATACCGTCCATATAAAGCGTCAAGCCGTTTTCGGCAACGCTCATAATCTCGATCTTGGCAGGCTCGGCAGCATCCTCTGCATCCGCCCCCGCCATATCAGCCAGCGTGCCGCCAAGCGCGCGCAGCACTGTACGGGTTTTGTCCATATAAGTGCCGATATCACTGTCACCGCGCACTGTGATCTGCGAGGAGCCGTATGCCGTGAACATCTGTCCGGCGTCAAAGGACAAAGCCTTGACGTCACGGTATTCATCCCATGCACCTGTACCGATCACGGCACAGCCGCTTTGTGCAAGCGTTTTGCCCGCAACAAAGGTGGGAATGGCGGTAAAGAGCAGCATAGCAAGCGGCATAGCACCGTTGATGCACACCATAAATGCGGTCATGGCATCCATACCCTGCCCCGTTGCAATATAGGTCACAACGGCAGCTGCAATCGCGCAAACCAGCAGCACACTATACGTAATGCTCAGCGCCGGTCCCTTCTCCGCACTCTCGCCGGTGCGACGGAAATAGCCGCCCACGTGCCCAAGGCTGCGCACGCGATAAGCGTCTGCGTGCGGTGCCTGTGCCTGCTCTCGCTCCTTTACGGGAAGGCGCGAGTGCGCCACAGTATCGGTCATTTTCTCAATGCCATATCTGGGCTTTCCGGAGCGTGCAACCTTGAAATTGCGCTCCTGATCGTATAAGTACAGCACGTCGGCAATCGTGCAAAGCGTCAGTGCCAGCAGCGCAAGGCTGTTGAACATCATGTACTGTCTTCCCGAAACCAGGAAGATCAGAATGATATCGTAAACAAAGGACGCGATCAGCAAGAGCGCAGGCACTGAATAAAGGCTGTGCCTGTGTGTAAACATGCTGCGCAAGCCCTCCCACAATCTGCGCCACGAGAAGGCTGCCACTACCGCCAGGCAAACTGCTGCCAGCAACGGATAGAGCGGCGTGTTGATAATGGTAGGAATGCTGCCCTGCAGATATCCCAGCAGATATGCGTTATCCAACGCAATCAGCGAAAACAGCACCAGCACGCAAATTGACAGGCGAATGATCACCCACGGCTTTTCGTGCTTGTAATTCTGCTTGATCTCGGCTTCATCCTTGGCGTCCAAGTATTCCTTGCCGCGCCATGCAAAGCAGAGCGGATTATCCGTCCCCTGCCCCATTCTTTTGGTCTTTTGGCTAAGCGAGGCGTGTCGCACGCGCGCAGAGCCAACCCTATCCTTGACCTGCTGCTCATAACCCAGCACAGCCATCATGTGAATATCCTTTTCGTCAAGCTCCACACCCGACTGCACCTCGTGCAGCTGCGCGATGCTGCTTTGCGCAACTCTGCCCTGCATGGGATCCTGTGCGGGATAATCGGGCGCATCGTCGGTCAGCGGATCCTCCCTTAGCACCTCTTGTAAGGCAGCCTCTTGTAAAGGCTTGGATTTTGGCAAGGGTTCCGGCTCGGCTGTCGGCTTGGAAACCGCAGGAATATCGGCAGAATGCTCGGCACGCATTTGCGCCTTGACCGCCTTGACGGATTGCTGCCATTCCTCCAAGGAATCCAACAGCATATCCACGTAGTCCTCTTGTTCTTCGGGCTCTTGCTCAAGCGGGGCGTCGAGGACGTCGCCCCCTACGGGTTCTTGCTCGTCGAATTCTTGGTCATCTTCCTCGTCAAGCGGGGCGTCGAGGACGTCGCCCCCTACGGGTTCTTGCTCATCGTATTCTTGGTCGAATTCTTCGTCGTATTCCTCGTCGTATTCCTCGTCGAATTCTTCTTCAAGCTCTTGCTCATCTTCGGCAACCAGCGCCTCGTATTCCGCAATCTCGCGAGCATCCTCCTCGTCAAACGAATCGTCCTCAAACCAGGGCAATTCGTCCTCGGGCACGATCTCGGGCTCAGTCTCGGGCTGCTTTTGCATCTTTTGCTCCTGCACCACCTGCTGTCTGAGCTGCTCCTGCGCATGCGCACGGATCTGATCGGCAATATTCTGCGGGCTTTGTTGCTCGTATTCTTCTTCGATCGGGGCGTCGAGGACGTCGCCCCCTACGGGTTCATCCTCTTCGAATTCCTCTTCGAATTCCTCTTCAATTTCTTCTTCGAAGTCCTCTTCGAATTCCTCTTCAATTTCTTCCTCGAAGTCCTCTTCGGGCGGGGCGTCGAGGACGTCGCCCCCTACGGGTTCATCCTCTTCGAAGTCCTCTTCGAAGTCCTCTTCAATTTCTTCCTCGAAGTCCTCTTCGGGCGGGGCGTCGAGGACGTCGCCCCCTACGGGTTCATCCTCTTCGAAGTCCTCTTCGAAGTCCTCTTCAATTTCTTCTTCGAAGTCCTCTTCTATTTCTTCTTCGATCGGGGCGTCGAGGACGTCGCCCCCTACGGGTTCTTGGTCGTCTTCATCCTCGGGCATGAAATCCTCTGCGCTGTAGACCTCGTTGCTGTTGCGGGCAGCGGACGGCTTGTCCTGATTATGCTTTCCAAACATTTCTACCAGCATTTTTGCAAACGCTTCATCGTCTGCGCTGGGATCTGCATCCTCGCCCTCAACGCGGTCCGCATTTTCGTAGGATCGCTTGAGTTGCTCTACCATTTCATCCACGTTTTCTGCGGAATAGCCTTGCTTCTTCTTAGCCAAGTCACTGCCCTCCTTTCTTTGGATTTCGGTTCATGTTAAGACTGTCTGTGCTGCTTGGCTGCCTCGGCAAGAATGACCGATGCCGCAGTGGAGACGTTAAAAGAGTTGACCTTGCCATACATAGGGATCGAGGTGATCACGTCGGCTTCCTTGGTGACAAGATCCGAAACGCCGTTGCCCTCGCTGCCGAATACCAGCGCGCAGGGTCCGCGGAAATCCGTTTCATAATAGGGCTTGCCGCCTGCCTCGGCAGCAAATACCCAAACACCCTCTTTTTTGAGCATACGTACCGTAGCGCCGATATTTGCCACCTTGGCAATTGCCAGGTGCTCCACAGCACCTGCAGATGCCTTGGAGACCAACGGTGTCAAGCCGACGGCACGACGCTTGGGAATGATCAATCCATGTGCACCGCAGCCCTCTGCACAGCGGATCAGCGCGCCCAGATTATAAGGATCGGTAATGCCGTCCGCAATCACGATCAGAGGCGCTTCGCCACGCTCCTTGGCAATCTCGAGAATATCCTCGGGCGTGCAATATTCCTTTGGGGCAGCCATTGCCACAATGCCCTGGTGGGGCGCAAAGCCTGCCATGCGGTCAAGCTTGTCCTTATCTACCTCAACGACCGGAATACCCTTTTCCACTGCCATTGCCACAAGCACCACGATAGAGCCCTCGCGGTCTCCGCGTCTGACCAGGATCTTATCAATCTCGCGATCGGATTTGAGCAGCTCACGCACCGCGTTTCTGCCAATGACAAGACCGGTATCCTCCATCTCCTCGGGCTCCAAATCATTCGCTCTGGGAGCGGGCTTGGGTGCGTTATACTTATCCTGATGCACACGTGCTGCACCGTATTGCTTTTGCTTGCCTGCCATAGAGGCGGATTTATGCTTCTTGTTGTATTCCATAGCCGTTCCTTTCTTTGTTTGACGTATATTTCCCAACATTTTCGTATAGTCGCGATTTTTATTACATACACTATAAATTATATCATACCTTGTCCGTTTTGTACAGAGCAAATTGCGAAAATTCTCGTATATCAAAGGGTTTTGGCGCAAAAATCGTTCGTCACGGTACGACAGACTCGGACACGGATTGCCATTTCTCGAAATTTTCTTCCATTTGATGAAAAAAATTCTTGCAGTACCCGATCAGATGTGCTATAATTTACCCGTGATGCCTTTCGCGACACCGCCAAAGGAGGCTACCCCATGATTTTCGATTTTCACACCCACTGTTTCCCCGATGCACTTGCGCCCCGCGCAATTGCGCACTTAGCAGAGATCTCACGCAAGTGCGGTCTTTCCCCCACCACAAACGGCACGGCGCAGGGCGTGCTGGATCAGATGCACGCGCACGGCGTGGATAAAAGCCTGATCTGCAACGTCTCTACCAATGCACACCAGATGCCCAAGGTCAACGCTTTTGCCGCAGAGCTGGCGCGCACGCAGCCCGAACTTTATGCACTTGGCTCGCTGCATCCGCACGGAGAGGACCTTGAAGGTCAGATCCGCATGCTTAAGGATGCCGGGATCAAAGGCATTAAGCTGCACCCCGACTATATCCGCATTGAATTTGACGATCCCGTGCTGCACCCCATTTTTGAATTGTGCACCGCCTACGATATGTTTTTGCTGACCCACACGGGCTACGACCCCAATTCCCCCGACCACATGCATTGCAGACCCCGGCAGGTCAAGACGGTCATGGAAAACTTTCCCCGTCTTACCCTGATTGCCGCTCACATGGGCGGAATTGATTGCGAGCAAGAGGTGCTTGATTTGCTGTGCGGCAAGCAGCTGTATATGGATACCTCACATTCCGGCTCCTATCCGCATCGCCATCCCCTTTTGCACAAGATTCTGCAAAAGCATGATCCCGCGCTGCTGCTCTACGGTAGTGATTGCCCTTGGTCAGGTCAGGAGCGTGAGCAGAACTTTGTGCTAGAGGCTCCCGTTTCAGATGACGTCAAGCAAGCCATTTTCTGGGATAACGCCATGAGATTGATGAAATAAAAAAAGCTGTTGAGCTCGGCTCAACAGCTTTTTTTACTTTTTCTTTTGATTTTTGTTCACGCCCTCCAGTGTCAAGGCTGCATTGTGCTCAATGGGAGCCCAGCCGACACGCTTGAAAAGCGCACCGATCGAAATGGGAATAAAGGTCAACATAAAGATCGGGAAGGTAAACGTTGCCCAGATCTTTCTGCCCGTGCTTGCCTTGATATTGTGCCAATCCGTAATGGCAGCAATACCACCCACCAGAAACATGACAAAATAGGAGCTGAGCAACAGCTCGCCTATCTTGAGCGCAAGCCCCGGCAAAAACGCAAAATTTCCGGTTGCCACCGCAATGATAGCCGCTACGCTGTTAAGCAGAACACAGGCAATGGAAACCACAAATGCGGGCATAATGGACATGATCATATCATAGCAGGCAAAGCTGCCCTTGAATATGCCCTTGATCAAGCCGCCCGCGTGGCGACAAAGCACCTGTACGTAGCCCTTTGCCCAACGCTCACGCTGCTTGACCGATTGCATAAACTTCACAGGCTGCTCATCATAGAACATGGCACTATCGCAATAAGCGATCCGCTCCCCCTTGATGATCTCATCCACCGAAAACTCCAGATCCTCGGTCAACAGAAAATGCTTCCAGCCACCCTGCTTTTCAAATATCTCGCTATGTACCATAAATCCCGTACCGGATACGTTGCAGCTGGTGCCGAAAAAGTCTCTGGGCATTTGCAGATTTCGCGCTTCGTGCATAAACCACAAGGCATACGACGAGGAGATCCAGTTATCACTGAAATTCTTGGTATTGCGGTGCGAGGTGATAATGCGGTTTCCTGCCGAGAAGCACTTGTCCATCTCGGTCAGATAATTGGGCTCCAGCAGATTGTCCGCATCCAGAATCAGATATGCGCTGTAGTACGTAAGACTCTGCTTGGAAGCACGGATCTGCCCCGTCAGATATTCCATGGCATAGCCCTTGCCAATCTTGGTTTTGTCAAAGCGCTCGTATACAAAGGCGCCCTTGGAAGCGGCAATTTCCGCTGTGTTATCTGTGCAGTTGTCGGCAACAACGTAAATATCGATCAGCTCACGCGGATAATCCTGCCCATGAACGCTGTCTATGAGCTGCCCTATGACGTTTTTCTCATTTCTTGCACTGATCAGAATCGCATATCGGTTTTGCTGCTTGGTTGCCGGATATTGCTTGGGTTTGATAAAAAACGATACGAAAGCATAGAAAAACTGATAGGAATAGCAAATTCCGAAAATCAAGCCCATGATTGCATTCAGATAGCCGATCAGATCCACTGCTTGAATGGGGGTTATATCACCGCTTTGCCAAATAGCGGCACATAACTCGAAAAATTCCTTGATAAACATAATTTCACCTTATTTGCTTGGTAATGCCAATACGACTGTAAACGTGTCCTCCTCTTTTTGCGTGCGGAAGCTGCCCCTGAGACGGAGCATGATGCTCTCGCAGGTCAAAAGCCCCAGCTTGGTGCTCTCAACTCTGCCCTGCTGCTTGGCAATCTTGTTCTGTCCCGTAACGACAATCATGCCATCGCGATACTCGACGAGAAAGGTTGCGGGATACTCAGGATCCGCATATTTGACCAGATTGCTGTACAGATTATCCAGCACGCGGCTCAGATAATCCACGTTGGTATAAACGTTGATATGCTCAAGCTCGGCAGATACCGAATATTCCAAATTTACACGGTTCAGCTCAGCTGACAAAAAACGCTCGGAGAGCAGCTGCTCAAACAGCACGGCAGCATTATATTGCTGTAGCGCAATCTCCTCGTCCTTATGTCCGTAGGCAAGGAAATAATTGAACAGCTCATCCGACTGACGCTTGATTCTGCCTGCATTTTCCGAGCATACAGCCAAATACTTGCGCTGCTCCTCGGTCAGGTTTTCGGGGTGCAGCTCAATCAGCTCCAGATAGCCGAGCAGCGAGGTCAGCGGTGTGCGGATATCGTGCGAGATGGATGTGATCAGCTCCTGATTGGCACGCCATGCCTGCTCCTTTTCATCCATTTTTTGCAGGATCGAGTCGCGCATGCCGTCCACGTGCTCAGCCAGCTGTGCAATCTCATCAGTGCCCAGCTTGTGAATCCTTCCCTGCAGGTCCCCGCCCGCGATCGCCTTGACGTCACGGGAAAGTCGCATGATGCGCGCGATCTCGGACTGATAATAGATGATCACCAGCACAATAAAGATCAGAAGTGCCGCACCAACTGCCAGCACGTCTCCGATCAGATACAACACCTCGGAATAGTCCTGCACGGCAACCAGCACCGGCTGATCTGCAAACTCCACAACAATGCTGTAATCATACTTTTGCGTGTCGGGCACCGTTTCGGAATCCACGCCCAAAAGCATCAGCTTGATATTGTCATTGTTCTTGACCCATTCGAACACCGATTCCATATCGGTAGAGCTGATCTGATTTTCCTCAACAAAGGATTTGAAACTCTCCAGTGCCGCTTCAATTCGCTCCTGTTCCTTTGCATCGGTCATATACTCCTGCTCCACCACGTAGCCAAAGAGTGGGGAGAGTGCAAAATACGTGGCAAAGGCAGCAGTCAGCGCAGCCATGATCACTCCGATGTGCTTCCATACCAAAGAGTACCTGACTTTTCTCTTTTTCTTTTTCTGATCAGTCAATGACGTACCCCTTTCCCCACACGGTGCGGATAATACTCTGATCCTCTCCCAGCTTTTTGCGCAGGTTGGCAATGTGTACAAGGACTGTATTGGAGGAGCTGGGGAGATAGGTTTCCTGCCAGATGGTCTCGTACAGCTCAACCGGACTGAACGTGCGTCCACGCTCCGAGGTCATCAGATGGAGCAGTTCATATTCCTTTTCGGTCAGTGCAATTCTCTCGCCATGACGGTATACGGCTTTTTCCTCGGTATTGATCTCCAAAGCTTTGCCGATTGACTCGGGCTCAGCAGTCTTGTCATGCAAATTGCGAAACATATCCCATCTGCGCAAAAGCGCACTGACGCGCAGCTTGAGGTCGGTTGCGTAAAAGGGCTTGACGATATAGTCGTCTCCACCGCTGCCAAAAGCCAGCACCTTGTCGCTATCGGCACTCTTGGCAGTCAGGAACAGGATGGGCAAGGATGAGATCTCGCGGATCTCCTTGGCTGCATTGACGCCGTTGAGAACGGGCATCATGATGTCCATGATAATCAGCGACAGCTCGGAATCCGAGCGCACCAGCTCCACAGCCTGCTCACCGTTTTCAGCCTCAATGACGGCATAGCCGTCCTTTTCAAGTACGATTTTGAGCAGCTGACGAATATCAGGCTCGTCATCCACAACCAGGATTTTATAGGAATCGGACATGCAAAGCACCCCCTTTATTTCATGTTTACACGCCTATTATACCACAAGAAAATGAGATTGGAAAGAACCTTTTTGGCATTTTAAGAATTCTTTATAGTTTGCGAACTTTTTTTCCAAAAGGTATTGCTTTTTGAAAAAAGGTGTGATATAATACTCTCGTTGCGGAGGCATAGCTCAGCTGGTTAGAGTGCTTGCTTGACATGCAAGAGGTCACTGGTTCGATTCCAGTTGTCTCCACCAAAAACAAAAGACGGGATGGCATCGCCATCCCGTCTTTTGTTTTTGCTGTCGACTCACCGAATCAGAACCACGCCAAAGAACAGATGCCCATCCGGGCATCTGTTCTTTGGCATAGTTTGCGCCGGTTGCCCACCAGAATCGGACTCGTTTTGGCGCAAACATTGGTTCTGATTCCAGTTGTCCACCACTTGGGCAACTCTACCCTCTTCGGCATAGTTTGCGCCGGTTGCCCGCCAGATTTGGACTCGTTTTAGCGCAAACATTGGTTCTGATTCCAGTTGTCCACCACTTGGGCAACTCTGCCCTCTTTGTAATTGCCGTAGGTGCGGGCGATCACAGATCGCCCCTACGGCTATTTTTGTTTGGGTTTTACGTATGAAAGCCACAGCACATACACTTGTGGAGCGGGCGATCACAGATCGCCCCTACGGCTGTTTTTGTTTGGGTTTTACGTATGAAAGCCACAGCACATACACTTGTAGGTGCGGGCGATCACAGATCGCCCCTACGGCTGTTTTTGTTTGGGTTTTACGTATGAAAGCCACAGCACAGACACTTGTAGGGGCGATCAGTGATCGCCCGCTTTTGCGGCAACTATTCATAAAAAAGC